>JBBRUC010000205.1:0-10952 GCA_038248205.1 Thermoanaerobaculia bacterium | reverse complement strand
GCTTCGGACCACGATACGGGGGTTTCCGGTGCATCGGCCGACGAGGAAGCCAACGACGAGAACGGCGCCCAGGAGGAGAGTCGCTCTCCCTTTCATTCGTAGAGTCTACTACTCCTCCGGCGGTATTTTGGAAGTACTGCTTGGTGCCGGAAGGTGGAAGAACTCGGATCCCTGGGTGATCGCACACCGAGGGCAGACCATGGGTCTGCCCCTACGGGTTCGGGGTGCGAGGGTGCGGGGTCCGCGGCGTAGAGGCGCACCTGCGTGTGCGCCTCTAATACCCACGCCCCGTCCCGCCGTCGAACCTTTTGCGATGGCGATCTGGCTCTGAGCGGCACACAACACTGCGCTCGCGGCACCGTAGATGTTCAGAGCACCAGACGCTGTGACAATGCCTCGGCAAAGTCCGCGCCTGCATCGACCGCGAGGAGGCGGCACCGGCAATCCACTCGTCCGGCCCAACGGGCCGGACAAGCCACCGGGGACGGGGGTGAAGGCCGAGGCGGCAAGCCGCTTCCGACTTTGACGAGGTTCTGTTCACAGCGCCATCACAGCGCCTCGTCAAAGTCGATGATCCTGTAGGGGCGCCCCCTTCGCCTTGACCCGCGAGCGGGGCGAACTTATGCTCGGTCAATTCTGGAGAGGATGCTTATCTCGCATCAGGACAAGGATTTGTGGCCACGAAACGCAACACGATGAGGTTGGTGCGAACCCCGGAGCCGGAGTCGGTGCTCTTGCTGGCCGGATTCTCCGACGCGGAGAACGAGGCGCAGCGGCAGCGCTTCGCTGCCGACGTGCGGATCGAGGCCGTACGGGTCGAGACCGCGCGCACCGAGGCCGAGGTGATCGCTTGCTTCGAGCGCGACGAGGTGGCGGTGCTTGCCTTGGGCTCCGGATTCTCAGGAGAGCCGGCTCGCAAGTTGGTCGAAGCCGTTCATGAGCGCTTCGCCGCGATGGGGACGCTCCATTTGTTGGCCTCGGGGGGACCCGATCCTGAGGTCTTCCAGGAGCTGATCGACGAGGATCGGATCTTCTTTTTGAGCCTTCAGCCGATCGGCGGCGAGGATCTCTACGCGCTGCTCGAAAGCGCGGTCTCGCGATTCCGGACGCGGCGCGTCCTCGACGATTTCACCGCCCGGCTCTTGGCCAAGGCGGCGAGCGCGGAATCGTCACCCGATACTGAAGGCCTCGCGCTCGCCGGGACCCTGCCCCTTCCGGTGCCGAAGCGCGACGAAGGGGCGGAGCTGTCGCGGCGGGTGCTCGCGGCTGCCGGGCGGTTGGCGGGCGAACGCGATCCCGCCGCCGTGGCCTACCTGGTGCGGGAGGATCTCAGCGATTTGATCGGCGCCTCCCGCGCCCACGTCCTGCTCTACGACGCAGAGACCGAAGTGCTGTGGGAGCGGCGGGGCGGCATGGCCGCCGAGGAGCGGCGCGAGAGCGCGGCCGTCGGCCTGGTCAGCTTCATCGCCCGCACCGGCCGGTCGGTCGCGGTGGCGCGGTTGGCCGACGATCCGCGATTCGAGCGCGAGGCCGACGACCCGGAGGGCGCCGGGCAAGGGCCGTTCGCGGCGATCGCGGTACGCGATCCCAACGCCGGCACCCCTGTCACCGACGACTCGGCGGCTCCCCCGGCGCCGGTCATCGCCGTGCTCGCCGCCCTGCGCGATCCCGGCGCCGAGCCGTTTTCCGGCGCCGAGCGCGCGGCCTTGGCGCTGTATGCCGACCGGGCGGCGCCCGCGCTCGCCCAGTTGGCGCTCGAAACCCGGCTCGTCGAGCAGGGCAAGCGCGACGAGCGGCAGTTGCGCGAAGGAGCGCTCGACGTTTTCCGCGAGGAGGCGCTGGACCATCACATGACCTCGGCGCGCAAGGAGGGCGACCTTCTGCGCATTTCGCCGGTGTGGATCGATTGGGCGTCGTGGCTGCTGCTCGGCCTCGCGGGGTGCGGCTTGTTGTTCCTGACCTTCGGCCGGATCCACGAGCGGTCGACCGGGGTCGCCGTGGTCCGCCTCGGCGGGCGCAGCGAAATCACCGCGACCGCAGCCGGCACCGTCGCCTCGATCGAGGTGCCGCCCGGAACCCGGGTGGCCGAAGGGGCGTCTCTCGTCCACCTCTATGGCGGACCCGAAGCGGCCGAGCTGTCGCGGCTGGAAGGAGAGTTCGAGCTGCAGCTCGCCTCGCGCCTGCGCGATCCGGGCGACCGGGGGGCGGAAGCGGCACTGATCAGCCTCGGCGGGCAGATCGAGCTGGCCAAATCGAGACTGGCCGAACGCGATGTCCGGGCACCGCTCGCCGGGGTGGTTGCCGACGTTCGGGTCCGCATCGGTCAGCAGGTCACCCCCGGCCAGGTCATCGCCTCGCTCTCGACCGGGGCGGACACCGGCGGCGCGCCGCGGGTCGCGGTATTGCTACCGGGCAAGGTCCGGCCGCAGCTCGAAACGGGGCTGCCGATTCGCTTGGAGCTGGACGGCTTCCGCTACGCCTACCAGCGGTTGGCGATCGAATCGGTGAGCGACGAAGTGCTCGGCCCCGAAGAGGCGCGCCGGCTGCTCGGCACCGGGGTGGGCGAAGGGGCGCAGATCACCGGTCCGGTGGTGTTCGCCTGGGCGCGCCTGCCCGCGGACGGTTTCACCGTCGACGGCCGGAAGTACGCGTTCTATGACGGCATGTGGGGAACCGCCGAGGTGAGCCTGCGCTCCGAGCCACTTGCGACCGCTCTGATCCCCGGTCTGCGCGTTTTGACCGGCGGAGGGCGGCGCTGATGGCGGCTCCGATCGATCCGGGCAAGGATGCCGCGGCCCCAGATTCCGGGTCGCCGGCCCCGCGGCGGCCGAAGGACGGCCTGGTCGGGCGCTTCCCCGCTCTCACCCGGCTCACTTCGTGGGGTGGCAGCAGAAAACGGGTTCCTTATGTCCAGCAGACGGCGGCGTCCGATTGCGGCTCCGCCTGCCTTTCGATGGTGCTCGGGTACCACGGCAAGAACATGCGGCTCGACGAGGTGCGCGAAATCGTCGGCTTCGGCCGCGAGGGCGCGTCGGCGCCCTCGATTCTGCGGGGCGCCGAGTGGTTCGGCCTGCGCGGCCGGGGGGTGAAGGTTGAGCGGATCGAGGATCTCCGCTTCGTCGATCCGGGCAGCATTCTGCACTGGCGGTTCAACCACTTCGTCGTGTTCGAGCGCCTGCTCTCGGGCAACCGGCTGGGAATCGTCGATCCCGGCGGCGGCCGGCGCCAGGTGTCGTTTGAAGAGGCGCGCACCGCGTTTACCGGCGTCGCCCTGATCTTCGAGCCGGGCGAAACGTTCGAACCGGCGGACAAGCGCCCCTCCGGCGTACGGCGCTACCTGCGCCAGCTATTCAGCCAGTCCGGGTGGCTCGGCCGGGTGGTGGCGATCTCGGTGCTGGTCCAACTGCTGGCGCTCGCCCTGCCGGTGCTCACCGGCATGATCGTCGACCGGGTGCTGCCGCAGGGGGATCTGTCGCTCCTTCAGTTGCTGGCGATCGGGCTCGGCGCGATCGTCCTGTTCCAGTACTTCGCCTCGCTGGTGCGCTCGTATCTATTGCTCGCGTTGCGCACCCGGCTCGATGCGCAGATGACGCTCGATTTTCTCGACCACCTGGTCAACCTGCCCTACCTGTTCTTCCAACAGCGCTCGGCGGGCGACCTGATGATGCGGCTGAACTCGAACGCCACGGTGCGCGAGATCCTCACCTCGGGCGCTTTATCCGGCGTGCTCGACGGTACGCTGGTCGTCCTCTATCTCGTGTTCGTCTTCGCGGCTTCGCCGCCGATGGGGCTGTTGGTTCTGGGACTCGGCATCCTGCGGTTGCTCCTGTTTCTCGCCGCCCGGCGGCGGACCTCCGACCTGATGTCCGAATCGCTCCAGAAGCAGGCGGCGTCGCAGACCTATCAGGTGCAGATGCTCTCCGGCATCGAAACGCTCAAAGCCAGCGGCACCGAGCAGCGGGCGGTCGAGCACTGGTCGCACCTGTTCGTCGATACCCTGAACGTCTCGCTCGCCCGCGGCCGGTTGCAGGCGCTGGTCGACGCGATGCTCGCCGCGCTCCAGAGCGGCTCGCCGCTGGTGATCATGCTGTTCGGCGCGCACCAGGTGCTCAACGGCGAGCTGACCCTCGGCACCATGCTGGCCTTAAACGCGCTCGCCGCCGGCTTTCTCACCCCGCTGTCGACTCTGGTTTCGACCGCGTTTCAGCTCCAGCTACTCGGCGGCTACCTGGAACGGATCAACGACGTGATGGAAACGCCGTCCGAACAGGATTTGACCAAAGTGCGGCGTACGCCGCGGCTGTCGGGAGCGATCCGGCTGGAAGAGGTCGGTTTCCGTTATGGACCGTCGCTGCCGTTCGTGGTCAAAGACGTCTCGGTCGAAATTCTGCCGGGTACGTTCGTCGGCCTGGTCGGCCGCTCGGGCGCGGGTAAATCGACCCTCGCCGGCCTGCTCGTCGGTCTCTACGTGCCGACCTCCGGGCGCATCCTCTACGACGGCACGGATCTCGCCGAGCTGGAGTTTCGCTCGCTGCGCAACCAGATCGGCGTGGTACCGCAGCACCCGTACCTGTTCGGCAGCTCGATCCGCGCCAACATCGCGCTGGCCGATCCCGATCTGTCGCTGGCCGACGTCGCCCGAGCGGCCGAAAAGGCGCACATTCATTCCGACGTGCAGGCCATGGCGATGGGCTACGAAACGCTGGTCGCCGACGGCGGCGCCTCGCTGTCGGGAGGCCAACGCCAACGCCTCGCGCTCGCCCGCGCCCTGGTTAGGAAGCCCGCGATTCTGCTACTCGATGAGGCGACCAGCGCGCTCGATTCGGTCACCGAGCGGCGGATTCAAAAGGAACTCGAAGCCCTCCACTGCACCCGCATCGTGGTCGCCCACCGGCTTTCGACGATCCGCGCCGCCGACCTGATTCTGGTGATGGACGACGGCCTTCTGGTCGAGCGGGGAACCCACGACGAGCTGGTAGCCAAGGGGGGCATCTACGCCGACCTGGTCGCGGCCCAGATGGCACGCGGAGAAGAGGCGGCGGAGCTGGTTGTGGGCTAAGCCCTTCGGGACGCTCGGGGCGGCGCCCTTCTGTACGCTCAGAGCGGCGCCCTCCGGCCAGGGACCGGAGCTACACGGAAGTAAGCCGGAGGCTAAGCGAAGTCGAAGCCCCGGCGCCAGATCTACTTGGCGCCTACTACCTCCCGCCAGTACTCCTCCAGCTTCGCCGTGTCCGCGCCGAGGTAGCGGATGACGTGAAACGTCCGATCTTCCGGCAGCTGATAGGACGGGCTGTCGAGCACCTTGGGGTCGATCATCGGCCGGGCGGCCGGCACGGTGGTCGGATTGCGGTTCGCGTTGGTCAGCTTGGCCGACACCTCCGGTCGCAGCAGATAGTCGATCAAAAGCTCCGCAGTCGCCTTCTTGGTGCTCGCGGCGGGGATCGCCAGGTTGTCCACCCAGAGCATGAAGCCTTCTTTAGGCAGGGCGTAGCCTTTGGTCGGATCTTCGGCCACGATCTGCGACAGATCGCCGCTCCAGCCGTGGGCGAGCACCACTTTTCCCGCTCCGAGGTTGTCCTCGTAGGTCTCGGAATCGAACCCCGAGAGCGCCGGTTTGGTCGCGATCAGCAGATCGCGCGCCTTGGCGAGGGCGACGGGGTCGGTGCTGTTCGGGTCGTAACCCAGATAGAGCAGGGCGATCGAGAACGCCTCGCGCATGTCGTCGAGCATGCTGATCCGGCCGGAGGCTCGCGCCCGCCGCTTCGGATCGAAGAGGTATCCCCAGCTTTCGGGCGGTGAGGAATAGACCTTCTTGTCGTAGCCGAGGCCCGTGGTGCCCCAGTAAAACGGCACCGAATACTGGAACTGCTGATCGTAGATCGCGTTTTGGAACCGGCGGCCGACGTTGGCCAGATGGGGAATCGCGGCCTTGTCGAGCGGCGCGAGTAGGTTGCGCTCCGCGGCGGCCTGGACCGCGTAATCGCTTGGGGTCCAGACGTCCCAAACCTCACCTTTTGCCAACCGGTCGAGGACTTCCTCGTTGTTGTTGACGAACTCGATGTCGAGACGGACGCCGTATTCCTTCTGGAACTCCTGCGCGACTTCAGGGGTGACGTAATCGTCCCAACAGACCACTTTCAGCGAATCGGCACGTTTCTCCGGCTCGGCCGAGGAAGCCGGCGCCGCTTCGGGCGCTTCCGGCGCTACGGACGCTTTCGGAGCGCAAGAGACCCCCACCAGGGCAACACTCAGGGCGAAAAAGGCGCATTGAAACCCACTCGATCGCATGACGATCCTCCCTCCAACCGGATGAAAGCACGATAGGGCGCCAACATAACATGGAGCCCGCGATAGGATCGGCCCCTCAGATCAGCGCGGCAGGACTTCTCTCGCCGCCGGAAATCCTCGGAGACCAAAGCGTATGGGTCTGCTCTACGGTGCCGTCGCCTGCACCCGTTTCAATGCCGCCGTGCCGCCGGAGGGTCCGGATTTCGATGCCGCGCCGTTCCGTGAAATCGAACCCGGGTCCGAAGTGCGGGAGCGGATCGGTTTCGTCCCCTTCGAGCCCGACGCGCCGTATGAGGTGGGCGTGCGGCGCTGGGCATTCCGGGTGCGGGTCGATAAGCGCACGCCGGACGCCACGGCGGTGCGCGAGCGGGTGGCCGGCTTGGTCAAAACCGAGATCGAGCTGACCGGCCGGCCCTATGTCGGCGCGAAACGGCGCAAGGAGCTGCGCGCTCTGGCCGAGCAGGAGCTGTTGATCGGCCAGCGGCCGCGGACGCGGATTCTCGAATGCGTCCTGGACAACTCGGTGCTGTTCGTGGGAAGCGCCGCCAAGACCGCTCTCGGCACCGTGCTCGCCCTGCTGCGGCAAGCGGGGGTGGCGACCGAGTTCAAGGCGCCCTGGCTCGACAGCGCACCCGAGGCCGACGAGTCGAGCGACATCGTGATTCCGAAGGAACCCGGACAATCCGTGCTCGGCTGCCGGTTCCTGCGCGCGCTGCTCGAAGATCCGGAGGTGTTGATCGAACCCGAGACCGGATCGGTTCGGCTCGCCACCCGCGAGGCGAAGATCACGCTCGCGGGAGGTGTGCTCAACGAACTCCATCGGCTGGTGGCCGACGGCGCCGAGATGCTTTCCGCCAAAATCCTGGTCGGCACCGTGCCGCTACGGTTCGACGCGCTGTCGTATCGGCTGGCGGGGGTCAAGCTCGAACCGGTCAAGGGGGAACATTGGACCGAGGAACTGGGTCTCCGCCTCGATCAGATCGTGGCCCTTTGGGACACTCTTGACACCAAGTACGCGGCGGTCGCCTCGCGCCTCGGGCCGGTCGCCGAAGGAAGCACCGCCGATAGCGCCGACCAGGCCGAGGCGGCCCAGGTCGATCCCAGCGTCTGAGCCGACCGGCCCCGGCGCTCGAAGCTCTCGGGCAGGCGGCCGGTTAAGGCGATCTGCTGCACCTGGGACGGCGTCAGTCCAAACTCCTGGCCGAAACTGGCCGAGAAGTGACTGTGGCTCGAAAAGCCGAGGTCGAGGGCGAGGTTCGTCAGGTCGTGACCGCAAGCGGGCAGCTCTTCGAGCGCGCTGCGCAGGCGGAGCCGGTTCAGGTAGCGATGGATCGGCAGGCCGGTCTCCCGCTTGAACAGGCGCGCCAGGTGGCACGAGGAGACGTTCAACTCCATCGCGAGGTCGTCGAGCCGGAGCGGTTCGCGGAATCGCTCGACCAACAGACCCTTGGCCGCCTCGACGCACTCCCGATGCTGGAGCGCGGTGGCGGCCCGGACCGGAGAGACGCGGGCCGGCTGCTTACGGAAACACTCCTCGATCGCCGCTTCGGCGAGCGACAAGCTGGTCTCCTCGATGCGCATCAGGTCCGCGCCGTTGGGCCGCGACAGAAGCTCGAACAGCAGGCGCTGGAGAAGGTACCCCTTGGGCGAACAGATCGCATGAGGGGAGGGAAACCGGAACGTCTCGGGATCCTTTTCGATCCGCGCGGGATCGTAGCGGCGGACGATCTGCCGCAGGGCGCTCGGACGAAGCACCAGGGAGCTGCCGCGGTCGCCGCAGCCGAACGGATGAGCCGTCTGGTAGGGCATGCCGGGACTGGTGAGCATCACGGTATTGGCGTCGACGACGATTCGTCGCCCTTCGGCCTGCAGGACGAAAGCGCCGACGTGGGTGAAGCCCAGAACGTGCCAGGGCTGGCTCCGGTCCTGCGACAGCTCCGGGCTGCGCGCCTGGCAGCGCCAGCGTGAGATGCGCAGACTGCTCGAAGCAAAAAGCCAATCGACGTCGATACCCGGGACGGGGCGGTTGATCTCGCGGCGGTCTGGATGATTCTCGTTCATGCTATGAAAGCATACGGCCATTGCGAAGCTCCCACTATCAGAATCCTGATCAGTAGGCGTCGGACGGGGTGAAACCCGATCACGGCGGGAGGAACGGCGGAACGGCGGGGTCCGGCGCGGCGGAACTTCGGACGGAAAACTCCCGGCTCGGCGGCGATCATCCAGCAACGTACGTAGAGGCGCGGCGAACGTTGCGCAGGGCCGCAAAAAAGAAAACGGCCCCCGACGAAGGACTCGCCGGGGGCCGTGAGAGGGGCGGAGTAACGGAGAACCCTACTCGACCGAGTACCCCGTCAAAGCGACCGGCATGGCGCAGACGCTCGCCGTACCGGCGTTGGTCAGGGTCACCGAATCGACGAACCAGCCGATCCGGGCGACGCTGCTGTCGTCGCCTTCGTGCCAACGCAGCTTCACGGTCTGACCCGCGAAGGCGGCGAGGTTGACGCTCACCTGGGTGAACGCGCCGATGGTCGTGTTACCGCACCAGGCCCGCTTGCCCGCGAGCGGGTTCGCGAAACTGGCGCTCACGGTGCCGACGAACGGACCGGCGGTGATCGCCGCGTCGGGGATGACGATCCAGGTCATGCCGCCGTCGATCGAGGATTCGAGCGTGGCGCCGTCGAAACAGGTGGTCGGCGTCGTCGTGCTCTGTTCGATCGCGAAGGTATGCCAGAACGAGAGAGCGGTGCTCGCCGAGGCGATGAACGACGGCGAGGTGAGAACCCGGTCCGAGACCGTGGCCAAGCTGGTCGAGTTCCAGGAATGGGTGGGCGTCTGGGACTGCGCCGTCGTGAGAGTCCAGTCGGTGGCTCCCGCGATCGGCATGTGGGTCCAACCCGTGTTGTCGAAGCCCATCGGTCCTTCGAACGTCTCGGTGAAGGTTCCGACGGCCACCGGGCCGGTCGGTACGGTGCTCATCTCGACCGTGTTGGTGTCTTCCGAGCCGTTGCCGGCGTCGACCGCCCGCACCTTGTAGTAGTAGGTGGTGCCGTTCATCAGCGGTCCCGGATCGTTGAACGAGGTGCCGGAGACGCCCGCGGCGATCCGGTTGCCGACCATCGGCGTGAAGCCCGGGGTGGTGTCCCGGTAGACGTTGTAGGTGACCGGACCCGCGCACTGCGCGGTGCCGGCGGCCCAGGTCACTCCCACCGAGCAGGTGGAGGTGGCGCTGTTGGTGGCCGAGACGATGCCGCCGAAGGTAGGCGGCAGGGTACAAGTTCCCGTGGCCGTAACCTCGACACAGGTCGTCTGGGGCGATTCGCAGATTCCGGTGGTTTCGGTACCCGAGATCTGGTAGGCGTAGGTGGTACCGCCCGAGACGCTGTTGTCGACGTACGGGCTGCCGGAAAGACCGGTCGCCACCTGGGTGAACGCTCCCGGCGCGGCGCAGGTGCCGACCGCCCGATAGACGTTGAAGAAGTCGGAGGCCGGAGCACCGTTGCTCCAGGTCACCGTGACCTGGTTCGGCGCCGACGCGGTGGCCGTGCCGATGATCGGCGAAGCCGGAGCGGTGCAGGGCAGCGGCGCCGCGGTCGCGCAGTTGGACGGCGGCGCGCCGCAGGCCTCGCTGCCGGTCGGGTGGGCGATGATCTGGTAGTTGTAGTTGTAGAAGTTGCCGACGTTCGGGTCGCTGAACATGGTCGTCGCCAGATCGTTGGCAACCTTGACGAAGCCGGCGTTGCAGTCGAGTTCGTTGCGATAGACGTCGTAGACCACGCCCGCGCCCGAGGTGTTCCACGACAGCTGCATCGTGTTGTTCGACGGCGTGAGCGAAAGGGTGGGCGAGCTGGGAATCGTGCAAGCCGCAAACGTCACGTTCGCCCCCGGGTCGGAGGCGCAGGCGATGTTGTGGCGGTCGAACGCGGCGAAGATCGCGCCGCCATGCGGCGTGCCGTTGGCCAGGTTGCCGTCGTCGTCGTCGGCCACGCGGTAGGTGCGGAACAGCGTTCCGGCGGCGCAGCCGTCGGAGGTCCAGACCGTGGGCGTCGTGTTACAGGCGAAGAAGCTGGTGGTGGTCGCGCGGGTCAGGTACCAGAGCCGGTCGGAGATCGACCAGGCACCGCCCGATCCGGGGCTCGGAAGATCGCGGTTGGTGAGATCCCAGAGCGCCTGCGACGAGATGTACGACTCGCAGTGCCCTTCGCGCCGGTTCGCGGTGATGCCGGTGCCGATCGCGTGCCGGCCGCACGGGCCGACGTAGTTGGGATTGTTGGTCGGCTGCGGGCAGGTGGTCTGGGTGAAGTTCTGAACCGTGGAGGGCGTGTTGGCCGTGCGGTTGGCCCAATCGATATCGCGGACACCCGTGCACGAGGTGCAGGCGTTGCCGTAGCCGCCGCAATTGGTGGCCCGGAAGCCCGAACCGATGCAGGAGAGGTGGGTGGCGAGCGAAGCGGTCCAGTCGCCGACCGTCTCGCCGCTGCCGTTTTCCGGCGGCGAGCCCGTGCCGTCGTTGCTATCGAAACCCAGTAGTGTCCGGTTAGAAGTCGAATAGAATCAGTTGGTTAGAGGCAGGCATTGGTTCGGATTGGGATCGGTCGGGCCGCAAGGCGCATGAAACCTGGGTTTTCTCGAAAACCGAGACCGACAAGATCTGTAGACATGTG
>JBBRUC010000204.1:0-10957 GCA_038248205.1 Thermoanaerobaculia bacterium | reverse complement strand
TTTTCATGGGTCCTTATGCTCATGCTCTGTTTGGGGTGGTGTTTGCCCCCCCAGTTGTTTTTCTACTGCGGGGGGGGTTGTCACGCTCCGCCCCTACTCCTCTTGGTGGAACGTAATCAACCGAACAGCGCCCCCCGCAGAACCCTCACCTCCCCCAGCAGCTCCCGCGCCGCCACCACCGCATCGGCTGACGACACGATCCGCCCCTCAGGCGCCGCCTCGGTCATCTCGTCATGCACCCCCTCCGGGTCGCCCAGCCCTGAATCCTTCAATTGCCGCACCCGCGCAAGGATCGCGTCGCGAATCTCTTCGGCGTTGTCGACCCCTCGAAACTTGCCGACGTGCAAGTCTTCTTGCTTCTTGTCGTGCCCCTGCTTGCTGGAGCCGCCGCCGGCCGAGTGGACTTCGAGATCGGCGATGCCGAGCAGGCGTTGGAGGGGGCCTTGGTGAACCGAGAGGTTCTGGATGTTGGCGAAGCTCATGGTTCTCTCGGCGACCTTGAGGACGCCTTCGCGAATCCGTAGACTGCGATCGGTCACGATGTACCAGCGGAGCTGGTAGTCGAGATGGACCATCAGGAAGGTGAACGGCAGGACCGCGAGGTAGATCGCGAGGCCGAACGCTTCAAGCACGTCGAGCAGTTTCTTGTAAGGAAAGTCGGGGATGATCGAGAGCACCGCGAAGCCGCCGAACAGGCCGACTCCGGCGCCGAGCTGTTTTCCCAGCCAGACCAGCAGTTGGTAGCGGTAGAGCCCCGGGGCGCCGCGAAAGATGCGGATCGAATCGTGGGTGCCGGCAGGGGGTCCGGGCGGCGGCGGGATGCGCAGCATCCGTTCGACGAACGCCGTAGCTCGCGAGCGGCGATCGAGATCAGGCATCGGTGCCCCCTCTGCGGTCATCGCGTTGTGCGCCGTCCGCCTCTATCGCGGTTCGCAAAGCCCGAACCTCGGCGGCGACCTCGCGCAGGATCGCCGCGAGGTCGTCGGTCGCCGGCCCGGCCTCGATGCCCGAAGAGGCTGAAGCCTTCGAAGCGGCTACGACGGGCGCGCCCCCGGAATCTTTCGTCCCCCGCATCTTCGAGTAGAGAAAATCGCGCAGCCGTTCGAATTCGAGGATGCCCTCGATCGTCATCTCGGCGCCGGAGCTGCCGCTGGCGGTCTGGACCTGGATCCGCGCCAACCCAAGCCAGCGCTCGACCACGTTGCTGGTCAGGTGGATATCTTGGATGCGGGCGTAGGTCAGGTTGATCTCGCGCCGGAACAGAATCCCCCAGCTCATCGAAATGCCCTGCTCGTCGAAGCGGTACCTCATCGTGTGGTAGCGGAAATAGAGGTACCCGAGCAGGAAGGGCATCCCCGGCCCGGCGAGAAAGGAGAGCAGAACGTAGTAGGGGAACAGCTTCGGATGCGGCCGGTCGATGGCGTAGACCGCAGTGGCTTCGGGGGAGTGCGGTTCCATGGGTGGCGGGCCTCGTGTTCGTGAGGCACCAAGCATACCTCGCGTCCGGCTCTGGCCCTTTTTCCACGCCGGGTGAGGGAATCGCCCCCCGCTCTCCGTTCAAAAGGCACGGCGCCGTTTCCGGAACCCCCGGGCCGACGCCTTCAACCTTTCAAACTGGAGAGACCCTCATGAACACCCAGCCTTCTCGCTTCAGCCGGGCCCCGATCCGCACGATCGCAGGTCTCGCCGTCCTCACCTCCATCGCCTTCTCCAACCCCGCTCAAGCCATCTGCAACAACGGCGTCGTGGACGCGGGCGAAATCTGTGTCGCCCCACCGGTTTCGATCTGGTCGCCGGGCGCTCCTTTGGTCGCCGTCATCTCGGCGGATTTGAATGGCGACGGCATCCTGGATGTCGCGGCCGCCACTTCCAACCGCAGTTTCGTACGGCTCGGTACCGGATTTGGTTTTGGCGCGTGGACTTTCCAATCCTATGTCGGGGTGGGTTTTCGAGATGTCGCCGCGGGGGATTTCGACGGCGATGGCGACCTCGACCTGGCGCTCGCCGACAGCGCAAACAATCGGGTTCTCGTCCGTTGGAATCTCGGCGGCGTGAACTTTTCGGTCGGTACGCCGGTTCCTGTCGGGGTTCAACCGGTGCGCGTGCTCGCCGCGCGGTTGAATGGGGATTCCCGGGCCGACTTCGTGGCGCTCAACCTCGGCAGCGACACCGCCACCGTGCGTCTCGCGGTTGCGGGGGGCTTCGCGGCCGGCGTCAACTACTCCGTCGGCGACACGGACGACATCGCGCTCGGCGATTGCGATGCCTCCGGCCGACAGGATCTTCTCTACTACCGCGGCCAGGGGACGGCGGCGCTGCTCGTCGCCCGGCGCAACAACGGCGTCGGTGGGCTCAGCGCTCCGATCTACTCGTCTCTACCGCTGTTTCATCCGTCGGTGGGCTACATGGAACCGCAGGCGATCGTCTCGGGCGATCTCGATGGCGACGGCCTGGACGACGCTACCGTGGCGGCCAGCTGGTCGCTCCTGGCTCCCGCCACCAGCAACGGCAACTGCACTTTCACCGCCCGCCCCTATGGCCTCACCTGGGCCTGGACCTTCCGCATCCGCGGCATCGATTACGATGAGGACGGCGACCTCGACATCGCGGCGCCGCACGGCATCGGCGACCGCTACAGCCTGGCGTTCGGCAACGGTGCGGGGAGCTTCCTGCCTTACGACGAGACGCAGCTGCCCAACCCTGGCGTCTACGACCTCGCCTTCGGCGACTGGAATGGCGACGGCTTCGGCGACGTGCTGATCGCCGGCAACTCCGACCTTCTCTACCAGCGCGGTACGCCGTAAGGGCCGAGGCGGCACGGATGGCCTCAACCCAGGGGTAACACCTCGATACATCAGCAACACCTCGGGGCGCGAAGTTCGACGGGCTGGCGGGGTCTCCCCCACCGGCCCGATTGCGTTTCTTGAGGAGGTTGAGGGAAATCCCGGCCTTCTCGCGCTTTGCCCAGTGAAGTGGGTCACGATCCGGCCGGAATCACCCGCCCGGATCGAGGTCTTACAAGACCGCACTCTCGCAAAGGGCAGCCTATGAAATCGAAGTACCTCTTGTATCGCAGTTCCGGAGTGTTCACCCTGGCTTGGCTCCTCGTCGGCATTCCGGCCGCACCCGCTGGGGCCATGACTCTGATCCGGGCCGGGTTGGAGGATCTGGTGACCGCGAACAGCACGATCGTCGTCGCCCAGGTCCATAGCGCCACCTCGTACTGGAACGCGGATGCGAGCTTCCTCCTCACCGACGTTTCCCTCACCACGACTCAGGTGCTCAAAGGCTCGGCGGAAAGGGAGTTGACCGTGACGCTGATGGGCGGCACCGCGGGCGGAACCACGACGATCATTCCGGGCGCAGCCGTTTTACAGCCGGATCGGAGCTATGTCCTGTTCCTGCGCAACGAACCTCTCCCGGGGACCGACCCGGTCTTGACCGTGGCGGAGCACTGCCAGGGAGCCTTCGACATCGAGGAACGCGACGGCGGCGCCTGGGCGTTGAGCCAAGCCGCGGGCGAGGCTCTGCTTCCCGACGAAGACGACGGGGGATCGAGCACCGACGTACCCGGCGGCGCCTTGGGGCTGAGCCTTGAAGAGTTGGAGCGGTCGATTTCGGCCCTCGTCGAGCAAGGGGAAGACAAGTGAGGCGGCGCCGAGTCTCCCTGGAGCTGGCCCTGGCGAGCTTGTTGCTCGTGCTCTGCGCGAGCGTTCCGGCCCACGCTTTTCGAATGGCCCAGAACCGGTCCGTGGCTCCCTTGACCTTCGAATATCCCGTGGAGTGCAGCGATGCCGGAGGTTTCGGGCACTGGAACTTTCACAACCTCGTCTGGCGCCTCAATCCGGCGCTCCAGGGTGCCACAGCGGGGGGCGGCATCGACCACGCGATCAACGAATGGAACGGCGTTTCCAGTTCGGACTATCGGCTGGCTCGCGGCGCCACCAGCGCCGGCCTGGCGATCGACGGCATCAACTCGATCAGTTGGGGCGGAGGGGTCGGATGCGGGGGCAACTGCCTGGCGTTTACTTCGCTCACCTACACCGCGGGATCGCAGCCCAGCCAGCTGATCGTCGAGGCCGACATCCTGTTCAACTCCTCTTTCAACTGGACGACGACCAACGCGAATTACGACATCCGAGCGGTGGCGACACACGAGCTGGGGCACACGCTCGGCATCAGTCACTCGAACGTCAATTCTGTCGCTCATCGGCCGACGATGCGGGCGGGCTATTTCGACAACCAGCGCTCCCTCGAAGACGACGACCGGGACGCGTTGCGCTGCTCGGTGAGCACCTACCCTGCCGCCGCCTGCACCAACCCCTGCCCTTCCGGCGGCGTCTACGACGGCGTCAATTGCTACATGTGGACGGTGCTGGGAGTCACCCCGTTCATCTGGCAGGAAAACATGTACTACACGGCCTCGACCAACCCCAGCAATCGCTGTCCCGCAACCGCCTTCAACACGCTCAACAACACCGGTAGCCAGCCCTGGTACGACAGCGCGAATTGCGTCGTCGTACTCGCACCCGGGGGTAACCAGCTCCCGATCATCGCCGGCTCCAGCTATTACCTGACCCCCGTCTGCCGACCCTGACGAAACGCCCGCACGGCTCGCCCTCTTATCGTTCGCTAGGGCGGGCCGTCGGCGCACTCAGTCGATTTCCAGCAGAATCTTCCCGATCGCCGCACCCTGCTCCACCATCTCGTGCGCCTCGGCGATCCGCGAGAGCGGCAAACGCCGCGCTTCAAGAGGAGCCAAGCATACCGTGGGCCCCGCCTCGCCCGGGAAAGCTCTCTCTTGACGCAAAGCCGCCATGATCTACACTGATGCCATGGCCCAGCCCGCTCGATCCCAGCCCCCGGTGCAGACGCTGACGATCTCCCTGCCGTCGTCGGCGCACATTCCCGAAGCCCTGCTCGACGCCGACTACGTACGTTACGTCTTGGCCGGAACGCTCTACCTTCGCGGCGTTCTGTCAGGGGCCGAAGCCCGCTCGCTCACGGGTGATTCTCGGCGGGCCTTTGAAGAAAAAATGGCCCGACATGGGTTTCCTCTGATGCCGGACGACCCCTCCTCCGTCGCCGAGGAACTGGATGCCGGTCTTTGAAGCGGTCGCCGATACCGGACCGCTGATCTCGTTCGAAAAGCTCCCCGATCGGAAGTTCGCCGGGCGCTTCCTCAGCTGGTCGAGGCGGGCCGGCTGGGCAAGCGGCTGTGCGAGGACCTGCTGAGCAATCTGAACCGAGGCTAGAGCGAAACGTGCCGCCCGGCACTCCTCAGCCGATTCGCGGCGAGAAGCTCGGTCAAATCCCCGATCGCGCGCGATCGATCTTCGGCGGACAGGTTGTAGTGGAAGACCCCGTGTAGAGCACCGGTGTCCAAGAATCGACGCACCCGGCAAAAACCCTCAGTGAAGCGTGACCTACGAATCACGAAGTCTTACCGCTGACGGGAGATTTTGCCATGAACGCCTTCACCCTCGGAACCTGGGCGATCGCCGGCTGGTGCGGCACCGGCTATCTACAAGAGCTGATCCGCTGGCTGCTCCGCTTGGTACCGCGTCCGCCCTTGCCCGATCCGCCGCCCGACTACCGCCCGCTGCCTGAGCCCTGGTTGATCTTCGGCCTCGGCGTCGCCGGAGGCCTTCTCGGCGGTTACCTGTTCAGTCGAGCGGGCGTCTCTCCCCAACTCAACGCCGTCGATCTCGCCGCGACCTCGTTCGGGGCCGTCCTCGGCGGAAATCTGCTCTCGCGGGTCGGCTTCGCGTTCCGGCGCTGATCTGGAAAACCAGCATGTTGCTCCGCCCCGGGGGCTCTTGCCCTCGGGGCGCGAAGGTTGTAGAGCAACCCAGGATCGCCGCTGCAATTTCTCGCACAGCTTGTGCGAGAAATTCTTCTTCGTCGTCTTCGCCCACTTGTTCGCCCCGCATGATTAGCCCCACGTGGGTCGAAAGAAACCCAACGCCCCCCGGCACGGGCGAAACTTCAAGGGCCGAGCTTTGGCCAGAACCCAACCCCAGGAATCGGGGTCTTTCCACGGCGAGCCATGGTCTCGAACGCAGTCGACGATCTCAGCGTAGCCGATGACCCCGCCGACTTCGAAGTCCTCAGGAAGGCGCACCCGCCCTATCGCCTGGTATTTGGCGAGGTTCTCCGGCGTGACCTCGGCACGGCTGGCCCCGGCCTGAATAAGGATCGGCCCTCGGATGTGCGTCCGCCGGGATCGGTTCTCGATGTCTTTGATGCCGTGGACAATCAGCCACGCGTACGGCTGCCGAACGGTGAGGACTCGCAGCTTCTGGAGCGAAGGCGTCCAGCGAAGCGGTGGAATATCCGGCGCGGGTCGGAGTTTCATCGAAGGCCTCGTCAGAATCGCAGGGAGACACGCATTCTCGCACGCCCGCTAACCTGCCCTCCGCTCGGCTTTCGCCTCGCCCCAGACCCTCGCCCCACTCCCCCGCCGAACGCAGCGCCCCCAGGGAGGGCGGCGGTTGGCGGTGGGGGAAGAACACGATGGGGGCGCTTCGAGGGGCCGAGCTGTCGAGGTCCGCGTATCCTCGGGCAACTAGTCTGCTTCAGTCCTACGCCTCACACTCGCGACCGGGTTCCATTGACGATACGCATTCCCAAGTCTCTAGCGCTCCTCAAGAGCGCCCCAGGCTGAAAAAGGATTCACCTTGTCTACCAACTTTGGACCGAAGAATGAAAAATCACCTAAAACCTCCCGGTGAGGATGTAGAGAAGGACGACGTTTGGTGTCGCAAGAAAATACACTGATCGATGGTTGTATTGCAGCCGCGACGCTACAGTGCCAACTCCTACGGGAACCGTGGTGCATTACCTGAAAGAGCCCGACACTTTGGATTCTCTCATCGCCAATATAGGCAATGAGACGATCCAGCTTGTTGTCACTATTAAGGTAACCGTCTCCCGAATAGAGGAGACTTCCCTTGCCTTCACCCACTATGGACCGCTCTCCATTCAGAAGCCAGTCGCCAAGGCGCACCGCCCGCCAGCTCGAGTAGATTGGACCGGAGTAAAGGAACAGCGGAATGCGATTTCTGTCTTTCGATTTTCTCCCGAATTCATAGTCATAAAACACAATGATTCTATTGAGCGCCAAATCCCGTCCTAGTCCCTTGCTGGCCAGTAGCTGATCCCTTTTGTCAATCACCTCGTCCATAAACGATTTCGGAATCTCCTTTTCGGGATCGTCATTGTAGGGAACGAATTCCCAAAGACCATATATATTAAGAGTGCCGCCCCGCCGAAGAAACAGTACTTGCGTTGCCTGGCCACTCCTGGAGGGAGTCGCAACCAGAACGCCTCTCTCGTAATCATCAGATCGCTCTTTGACTGGTCCGAACTCAACTTGCGGTACTCGATCTTCTCCCCATGCTGGCCGATTTGAGTCCAGTCCCGGCGGAACGGGAGTTTCCTGCCCGAAGCTCGGAGGAACAAAGAGGATGCGGTCGATCTGAGCTCCCTTGACCCCAATAAGATAATCGACTGGGTTGACAAAAAAGTGTATTAGTTCGTCACGAAAGCCAAGCCCTTCTGAAAAAGCTATCACCAGGCGTTGCCCCAGCGGCATGTACGGCAAAGTTAGAGTACCGATTTGAAATCGTTCGATTAGGCGGCAAACGCCACTGATGTGATCCCTGTCGAAGTGAGAGAGTACCAGCAGGTCGATTCGGCGCCGGCCATTGACCCAGGTCTCATACTGCTCAATTCTCTGGCGAATAAGATCTTGACGAGAGGAAGTGCCGCAATCATAGACCCACGAGAAGCGTGAAACTTGCTCCCCGACGCGATGGATCGAGCCGGCAGAAAACAATCCCTGCCCTACCGGGTAGAAGTGGTAGCTGAAGGAGTCCGGAAGGCTCATTTCTCAGTCCCTTGCTGCCACGAGGGCGGGAGTGATGAATTTGATCCAAATGTCAACTTCGGCGAGATCCGAGGTGTCCGGATCAAGGCGCGTCTTTTCCCGGAAGCGCTGCCCGTACCACATCCGAAAGTTGTCGCGCCGTCGGAAGTTTTCCCTTCAGGTGCGTCGGCAATCTCGACTGGAGGCGATACGCCGCTACTCCGATCGGGTTCGCCTTCGTCCGAAGCGCGTACTCGACTTCTACATCGTCCTTCTCCGCACAGAGGATGATGCCGATCGATGGTTGGTCGCCAGCGCCGCGTTCCTTGTCGTTGAGCAAATTTAAATAGAAATCCATCTTCCCTGCGTGTTCAGGCTCGAACGGCCCTACTTTCAGCTCAAAGGCAACCAGCGCCTTGAGGAAACGGTGGTAGAAGAGCAGGTCGACAAAATATTCCTTATTGCCTAACGTCAAGCGGTGCTGCCGGCCGACAAAGCAGAAGCCGTAACCGAGTTCAAGCAGGAAAGCTTGCAGGCAGGAGATCAATCGGTCCTCAAGCGTGCGCTCTTTGACGCCGCGGCGGATACCTAGGAATTCGAGATTGTAAGAGCTTTTCAGAATCTCATCGGCCTGCTCAGCGAAATGCTCGGGCAGAGCAAGGGGGAAATTATGAGTCTTTTTCTCGGTAACCGCCCGTTCATACCCTCCAGCCTTGATCTGGTTGAGAAGTACGTTGCGCGACCAGCCGAATCGGGCAATGGAACGCAGGTAGTAGAGCAACTCGGGAGGCGACTTGACCCTACCAAGCAGGACGACGTGATGCCCCCAGGGGACTGCCGCGGCAATTTCTCGCACAGCTTGTGCGAGAAATTCCCCGTTGTCGCCTTTCAATAGGCCCGAAGCCGCTTGCAGCGCTTTGGTCCGGGTTTGGCCTGAGCCCATTTCTCGCACAGCCTGTGCGAGAAATTCTTTATCGGTATAGGCCAGGTGGAGCTGCCGCATCCGCCAGATATTGGCTGGAGAGAAGCCGGCGACAGCAGGGAATGCCCGCCTCAAATCGGCCCCGAGAATCTCGACCACTGCGTCTCCCCAGCCATAGATTTTCTGCTTCTCGACAATGCCCCGGCCGATGTCCCAGTAGAGTAGGATCAGGTCGCGACTCACGGCCCGCGCAGCCGAGATGCGGGCCGAAATCACCCGCTCTTTTAGGTCCTCGATGAACTGTCGGTACTCGGGCGAAGTCATCACGGCCGGAGCCACCGCTTTTTTGAGCAATCCGCCCGCGCGCTTTCTTATCATCGAAGCCTTATCGCCCGCCGGCCGTTGGTGAAGTAGACTCCCTCGCGCACCTGGGTCATCACGTCCCATTTCTCGCCGTCCGCGCCGACCAGCGCAGGGGTGATGAACTTGGTCCGAATGTCGGTTTCGGTAAGGCTCTTCTTATCCATGGGTCCGCCGGAGCCGATATCATCGCACGAGACCTACAGCCGGCACCGAACAATGCGCTCGAGGTCAGAACGGCTCTACGAGCTAGTAGATAGCCGGGGACGCGGTGACCCGCGGTCTTGGCCACAGTAACGATGCGCGGAGCTGGCTTCGACTTCGCTCAGCCAGCGGGTAGACCCGAGCCCTGAGCGTAGTCGAAGGGCGGTCGCAGGGTGCGGAAGATGCGAGACGAGATTTTGTTACTGGCAAGCCGCTATACGCCGCGGATAGCCGCTATACGCCGCGGATAGCCGCTATACGCCGCGGATAGCCGCTATACGCCGCGGATAGCCGCTATCGGGCGCGGATAGCCGCTATACACCACGGATAGCCGCTATCGGGCGCGGATAGCCGGTATCTCGCTTGGATAGCCGCTATCGAGCGCGGATAGCGGCTATCGAGAGGATTTCTCCTCCTTCAGAAACGCCCGTAGATCCTCGTCCGAGCGGATCGACACATGGGGTTCATCCGCCTGCGGCGGCTCGAAGCGATCGAGATGATCGATCAGCCGCTCGCGCGAAAGCACCGGGCGCTCCTTGGATTGCGAGAGCCGGTGGTGCCGGGCGAGAATCTCCTCCCGCGGAGTCGCTACGTAGACCAGCCGGCAGGAATACCCGTGCTCCGCGGCGTGCTCTCGAAATCGGTCGCGCAGCCAGCGATAGCAGGCCGTGTCGTCCACCGCGACCGAGACGCCGCGCTTCATCAGCACCGAAGCTTCCTTGATCTGCGAGCCCAAAATCTCCGCCCACGCGGATTCGGGCATGGCCTCCAAGCCGAAAGGAAATCCCCGCGACGCATTGATCGCATCGGCCGAAACGACGGCCACGCCCAGCTCGTCCACCATCGCCCGGGCAACGGTGCTCTTGCCGGCGAGAGAGGGGCCGCAGAGGAGGTAGAGCCTACGATTGGGAGAGTTGAGCATAAGCTTAGGAGTGTATCGACGTTTTCGCCTGTTCCGCCAATGCAAGCGTTGGCCGCCCTTGCTCGAACCTTGAACCGCCCTTACGCCACCCGCAACCCCGCCCGCGGATCGCCGAAGTCGGGTGCGCGCAGCATGACTCGGGCGGCACCGGCCGGCAACCGCTGCCCGAAGTCGAAGGCCGCCCAATCCAAGGAGAGAGTGGCGGGCTCGCATCTTGCCGCTTCGGACGCTTGGCCGTGCGTCTCATTGTCGACCTCGGAGCACGCCGCCGGAGCCAGCACATCGCCCGGCGCTTTGGCGCGACGAAGGCCATCCAGATAGAGGGTGAGGACCGCGCGCGACGGGGTCCCGGGCGAGATTGTAAGCGCGACGGCGAAGGTCGACTCCCCTCTCTGGAGCGAGACCCGCTCCTCCCAGCCTTCGACCGTCGTCAGCACCAGCTCGGCCAGGCCGAGGGTGAGAGTGCGGTACTCGCCCGCCGGAACCGGAACGCGAAATTCGAACGGCGCTTTGTCCCGTCCGTCGATCGCGATACGCCGCGCGAATTGGGGTGCCGCGCCATCCGTTGACCCCACGACGAGCTTCGTCAGCAGGCCGCGGACGGCGACCACCCGCGCTCCTCGCCTTGCCCGCACCTCCAAAATCACGATGCCGTCCGTCCTCTTCATCCCTTCCGCCA
>JBBRUC010000203.1:0-11006 GCA_038248205.1 Thermoanaerobaculia bacterium | reverse complement strand
TGGCGTCTCTCGCCTAGTCCCTACTTTGGTGTTCTGAGTTAGGGAGTCTGTCTCTCAGCCGGTCCGTCCTCGGCACCTAGTATTCGCACGCCGAGATCGCATCGGCGGTTCCCGCGGCGGGCCTTACCGCGACCGACTACTCCGGCCGCGAGGCAGAGTTGCTCGAAGATGTCGCCGGGCGCCTGGCGGAGAACCAGGTGATCGGCTGGTTCGATGGCCGGATGGAGCACGGGCCGCGCGCGCTGGGGCATCGCTCAATTCTCGCCAATCCCCTCGACCCCCAAGTGCGCGAGCGACTGAACCGGCGGATCAAGAAGCGCGAGGCGTTTCGGCCGTTCGCCCCGAGCGTTCTGGCCGAGCGCGCCGCCGAGCATTTCGAGCTGGACCACCCTTCGCCTTTCATGCTCGAAACCTGCGCCGTCCGCTCGACCCTGGTGCTTCCTGGAATTACCCACGTCGACGGTTCCGCCCGGCCGCAAACGGTCGACCGGGACGACAACCCCCGATTTGCCGCGCTGCTCGACGCGTTCGCCCAGCGGACCAGCTGCCCGATCCTGGTCAACACCTCGTTCAACGTCGCGGACGAGCCGATCGTTGCCACCCCGGCCGATGCGCTGCTCACCGCGGCGGACGCGCGGCTGGACGCCCTGGTCCTGGGCGATTTCCTGATCGACGGATGCGATCTGCCCGAAGTCTGGCGCACCCTGTTGCCCGCTTGGCGTGAGCGGCGCCGGAGCGGTTTTGCCGTCTCGGCCCGCTCGATCAGCGCGATCTCTATGGATCTGTACACCTTTGTTTGAGCCGCGACCCATTTCGATCTGGGCGCCGGTTCGCGATGCCGACGGGGATCTCGCGTTCGTCCGCCCAGAGCCTTCGCCGCTGGGCGATCACTACGCCGACGCGCCGACCTTACGCCCGAAGCGTAGCGAGCTGCCGCTGCGGGTCCTTTTGTTCGGCGAATCGGTCGCCGCCGGGTACCTCTACGCCCCGGCCGTAACGCCCGCCAAGCTGCTGGCGCGGCACCTGGAAGCGGCGGCACCCGGGCTTACCGAAGTGATCGACCTGGCGCGAACCAATGAGACGCTCGCCGGGCTCGCCGACACGGTCGAAGCGTCGCTTCAGATCCAGCCGGATCTGCTGGTTCTGTTTGCGGGGAACAACTGGAATCTGCTCGAAACCCCGGAGCTTTCCGCCGCGGCGCCCTCGGCCGCCGCCCGGGTTCAATTCGCCGGTCTGTTGGCGCGCGGCCTCGCCGAGCCGGTCGCCGAGGCGCGGCGGCGGATCGCCGACCGGGCAACCGCCGCCTTCGACCGAATCGCCAGGATCGCAAGGACGATCGGCATCCCGGTCGTCGTGGTGATCCCGGAGGTGAACCTGGACGACTGGGAAAACCTTCAGCCGGTGGCGGGGCTCTCTGCTGCGAACAGCATGCGCTGGCACCGGTTGCTCCAGACGGGCCGCACGGCGCTCGATTCCGGCGACGCACAGGAGGCCGCCCGCACGGCCCGCGCGCTGCTGCGCCTGGACGGCGGGCTCTGCCCCAGCGGTTATCGACTGCTCGGGCGCGCGCTTCAATCTCTCGGACTGAAGGAAGAGGCCGCAAGCGCCTTTCGTGTCGAGATCGACGCCGCGGCCTATCCCCTGCTCGCCAACCTGGGCGCGCCGCAGGCGACGAGCCAGACCGGCGCGATTCTGGCCGCTGCGGCCGACCGGCATCGGTGGTTGCGGGTCGATCTACCGGCCCTGTTCGCCGAAGTCTCGGGATCACCTCTGCCCGGCCGCCGCTTCTTCCTCGACTATTGCCACCTGACGAGCGAAGGGATGCAGATCGCCTCGGCAGCGATCGCCGCTGAGGTCTTACCTTTTCTCTCCGAGGATTCCGGCCCCGCTCCAGACTGGCGCCAGCTCCTGGCTCGAAGCGGCGCGCCGGAGATCTCTCCCGAACACGAGGCCACAGCCCGGCTGGGAGCGGCGCTTCATGGCGCCCACCGCCATCTTTCGCTCGGCCCAAAAGGTGCGTTCTTGCAGCCGTTCCTCACCGAGGCGCTCGCCCTCTCGCCCCACGCCGCCGGGGCGCTGCTCGATCTGGTCGCGGCCCGTACCGCCCCCCTGCCCGCGGTCGCGACCGCGGCGCTGCGCCGGAACCTCGAATCCCCCTGCCGGCTCGGCCTGCCCCATGGCTGGCGCTGGGAGGGCCTCGATGCCGAGACGATCGCGGCCGCCCAGAGCGCCCTACGCGACGGGCACCCGGCCGCGGCGGAAGAGATTGAACAGCTCTTGCTCACCCGGGCGATCGGGCCGGAGTGGACGGATCTCGCGCGCCCCTTCTGGCTCTGGGAACCGCTCGAACAGTTCTTCGCCGATCTGCTCGATTTCGAGGATCTGGCGCGGCGCGCCTTTCTCCGCTCCCCCTGGCCCTCGGTCGGCTTCGCACTGATCTCCCCGGGCGGTGTCGATGTGGAGATCCGAGCCGTCTCGCGCTGCCCCAGCGGCCCCCCACCGCGCGCCGTCATCGAAGTGGGATATTGCGGTCCGGCCGGAGGACCGCCGGCCCGTCTCGGCGCCCTCACCGCCGGGCGCTCCTGGCGCCGCGAGACGCTCCTCGTACCGGGCCGGAGGATCGATCGAGGCCTCGGTCGCCTCTTTCTCTCTTTCCCTCCGCTCGGAACCGGGGGAGAATCGAAGAAGGATCTCGCATCGGCCCGCTTGGCGCTCGGCCTCGAAGCCGACCTCCATCCCGTTTTTGGTGAGGTCTCTTCGCTCCGGGTCCGGACCGTCCCGGGTAAGGAAGGATCGTTTCCCAGCTAATGGCCGGCCATCGCCCCAATCCTCTGGCGCGGACCTTAGAGCCGTCCAACGCGCTCGCCGCGATCGAGCGCGAGCGGTTTCGCTCGTACTCGTCGCTAGTCCGGAATCTTCATTACCTCGCCTCGGCGTTGGTGGTGCTCTATCCGTTGCTCCAGCCGAAGGCCGACAAATTGGTCCTCTGGAGCCTGGCGAGCGTCATGATGCTCTACACCCTCACCCTCCATTCCCGGCTGCTGGCGCGCGTCACGGTCGATTCCCGGGTCTGGATCGAGGGGTGGATCGATTTGGCCTGGATCACCACCGTGGTGCTGTTTTCCGGCGCGACCGAAAGCCCGCTGTTCTTCCTCTATTACATCGTGCTCTATCAGAGCGCTCCCGCCGCGGCGCGCCGCCAGACCTACGCCAAAGCGACCCTCGCCTCCCTGCTGATGGTGGCGGTGCTGCTGCCGCTCGACGGGCGATTCGATCCGGCCGGCCCGACCGAGGCCTGGCCCGCCCTGTTCGGCCATCTGGTCTGGCCGTTGATCGGCCTCTGGGTGGTCGCCTACTTCTGCGCCGAGACCGGCCCGCTCGGCGTGAGCCTCCACAAGTCGCTCTACGTGGCGGCCCACACCGACGAGTTGACCGGCCTGCCGAACCTGCGCTTTTTCACCACCTCGGCCGATTTGCGCGGCTCGCTCGGCTCGGCCTACTCGATCGTGATGGCCGACATCGACGGCTTGAAACAGGTCAACGACACCTACGGTCACACCCAAGGCTCGGAGCTGATCCGCATCGTCGCCGACGGCATCCGGAGCGCCGCCCGGAGCGGCGACGACCTCTGCTCGCGAATCGGCGGCGACGAATTCATCGTCCGGCTCGCCGGCACGACGAGCGAGGGCGCCCTGGCCTATTGCCGGCGGGTCCGCGCCTATCTCGCGAAACATCCTTTACCGCTGGGGGAGACGATCATCCCGGTGTCGATCTCGACCGGGATCGCGGCGTTTCCCAAGGACGGCCGTTCGCTCTCAGAGCTGACCGAAAAGGCCGACCAGGCGCTCTATCGCAGCAAGGAAGAGGGGCGGGCGCGCGACTGCGTCTGGACCGATTGAGGCGGGCAGGCGCCTAGGGCGAGGGCCTGGCGGCCGGGCCCGGCGCCTTCAGCCGAGCCAGCTCGGCCCCCAGGTAGTAATGGAGCAAGATTTCCCGGTAGCTATGCCCCCGCTGGGCCATGCCGTACGCCCCCACCTGGCACATGCCGACCCCGTGCCCCCAGCCCCGGCCGACGAAGAGCCAGCCCTTCTCGCCCTGGGGAGGGGCCAGGCGCTTCATGGTGAAGAGAGTGTCCGGAACGTCGAGCGTCCAGCGGATCGGCAGCCCTTCGACCACGACACTCGGCGCTCCGCCGCTCGCGCCATCGCCGAAAATCCGCAGCCGGCCCACCCGCCCGGAGGAGCCGCGGCCAAGGATTTCCATCTCCCCTGAAAACCCGATTCCCGGGAAGCGCGCCTGCATCTGCTTGGCGATTTGAGCGTCGCTGCGAAACCGGGTCCACGAGGAGTACTTGCTGCTGCGGTCGAACGCGACCCCTTCGAGATCTACGTCTTGCAGGATCGCGGCGAGCGAGCCGCCCAGCCAGTAGAGGGTCAAGCGATCGCCCGCGACCAGCCGGAGCGGCCCGGAGGAGATCAGATCGCCGGTCCGGCGAAACGTGCCGAACGAGCCGGGCAAAACCTGGACCCGGTCCTCCGCCCCCGCCCGAATCATCAGCCGCCCGTCGCCGTTGGAAAGGTACGAGACCGGCTCGCGCCGCAAAACCTGGAGGCGCTCGGCGAGCGTGAGCAGAAGAGCCTCCTGCTCGACATCGCCCACTTCGGCCCCCAGCGCCCCGCCGAGCAATCCGCTCTTCCTCAGGTAGGCGGCCCGCATGCGGTCGTCCTCCGCCCAGTCGGCAGGTGCGTCCTGCAGCAGATAGGCGACGTCCTCTTTCGCCATCAGCAGCCGGGCGTCGAGCGCCAGATCGAAGGTCGAGAAGAGGAAGCTTTGGACTTCGCGCCGTTCGAGCGAAGCGAGGCGCTGCTCTGGCATGGCGAGCCCCGCGAGCAGGCCTACGTGCTCGACCCGCGCCTCGAGACTCTCGGCCGGCGAGTTGGCGGCCGAGACGGGAAACAGCCGCCGCGCGAGGCCCGCCGGAAAGGCCTCGCCGGGGGGGTAGGTTCCTTCGAGCCAATCACTCCCCGCTTCGACGCACGGGACGGCCTTCAAGTAGGGCGCCGATTTGAACGGGAACATCACGCTCACGTCCTCGGTGTGGCCGCCGCAGGTCGAGCTGTAGAGCGCATCGATCAGGTCGCCGTCGTACAGCAAAACCTGCCCGGCAGTCTCGGCGATCGCGCGATCCGAGACCGGGTGTTCGACCCCCATGCCGCCGTAGACCTGGCAACGGGGTGTCGCGCAGATGTCGTAGCCCTCGCGGGAGAACTCGCCGAGGTTGCGCAGCACGTAGGTCCGCGCCGCCACCGCCTGGGCCTTGATCGCCTCGATCCGGGGATACTGCTCCGGCCCCATCTCGCTCGGCACGACGCCCCGCAGGTAGTCTTCGAGCGGCAGCTCGTCGATCAGGTTGAGCGAGCCTCGATCGTTTAAAAACACCAGCAGCCGGCCACGGTAGCGCTTGCCTTCGGCCGCGAGCCCCCGGCTGCCGGAGGTGTTGACCGCCAGCCAACGGCCCGGATAGACCTTGCTCGTCCCGTTCTGGGTGACCCGGAGCGCAGGCGACGAGATGCGCGCCCCTTCCGAGACGACCCAGGCATCCGTGACGCCCAGGCTCGAAAGGCGCTTCAGATCCGCGTCCGCGGGCTCTTTGGTGGCATAACGCCCGACCCGCACCCGATAGAGATCGACTCCGGCATCGAAATGGGAATCCGCCGGCTGGCCCAGCCGCTCCGACAGGCTGCGCGCCAGTCCCGCCGCCTGCCCCTCATCGCGAAGCGCGGCGACCTGAATGCGATAGACCCCGAGTTCCGAGCTGCCCGCGGCCGGTTCGACGCGGATCGGCGACGCGATCGCCACCGGCCGAGGGTCGTTGCCGACCTGAATCCGGATCTCGCTTTCGCAGCAGGGTAAGACGACGCTCGGCAGGTCGCTCGCGAGGCCGATCTTGACCAGCGGATTGCGGGGAGGAAGCGAGCGCGGCGCCGGACGGACCGCCGGTTCCTGCGGAATCTTAAGAGGTTCGGGCGGATCGGGTTTCGGAGCGGTCGACGGCTCGGGCCGGGGGGTCGCCTGCGGCGCTGGTTTCGTCGGCGCTGGCTGCGAGGGCAGCGAAGGCCGCGGAGTCACCGGCCGTGGGGTCTGGCGGGCGCAGGAGGCGGCGAGGAGAAGCGCCAGCGGCACGATCAGCCCGCGCCTCATGTCGCGTTCTCCTCCGACCGGACCAACGCCACCGAAGCACCGACGAGCAACACGCTCAGAGCGGCTCTTGGCAGCAGGGCCAAGGCCTCAAGGCAGACCCGGAAGGTACGCGCCGCGACGGACGCATTTCCAGAGGAAAACGCGGCCACTGCGCTGAGCGGGGAAAGTACGATTCGGGTAGCCATCGATGCCGCGGCGAACGATACCAGGAGAAAGGCGACCGCACCCAACCGGCGGCGAAAGATTTCGGACGCTCTACGGGCGGCGGTCCGAACCGTCGCTCCCTCGTTCGCCAAGGCGGCGCTGGCGAGCCGGTACCAGAAATCGAACAAGAGGAGTACGACGAGCGCCGGCAGCAGGGAGAAGCAACCGAGCAGTAGGGCCGTGATCATCCCCAGATGCCACGTCAGCTCGGTAACTCCCACGGCCACCAGCAAGGCGACGAGCAGAACGACGCCTACGTAGGCGCCATAGAGGTTGGCGAGGCCGAAGTAGCGACCGACGCGAGCGCGCCCCAACGATTCCAGCTCGCGCCAGCGGAAGGCACCGAACGCCTCTTTGGGCGCCGTGGTCCCGAGGGGTGCCGACCGCTCTGCCGCGGCAAGGACTCCGATGACGCTTGCCTGAAAGAAGCAGTAGACAAATCCCGCGACCAGCCACAAGCCGAACATCGCGCCGAGCGCTCCGAAAAGCTCTGGTGACGGCACGAGCCGATCCGACCACCCGGCGAGCCAGTCGAGGGCGGCCTCCGGACTCTGCGGCATTCGAACGTCGAGATTGAGACCGAGAGCCGCGATCGGGATCGCGAAGCTCCATTGCAACAGGCCCCAGAGGACCAGATCCCGGAGCCATTGAACCCCGATCAACGGCCAGCGGGCGAGCCCGTTGGCCGCGCCTCGGGATATGCAGTCGATCGCCGACAGGCGAACCGTCCCGTCAGGCGTGTTTGCCATGCATCAGGACTTCGCGTCGAAAATCGGTCGCCGAGGTCATGTCGATCGGCTTGGCCATCTCGAAGATCCGCGACACCAACGGGGCGGGCAGGCGGGAGGAAAGAAGGCGGGTGACCTCGGGGGTCGGCGCCGTGGGCGCATCGGGACCGCGATCGAGCGAGCGCGGCCCTGCGGCCGGTGCCGGCGCCTCGGCCCGTCCCGGCTGCAACAGGTAGTTGGTGGTAAAGATCGTCGGCAGCCGTTGGACATAGCGTTGATTCAAAATCAGGTAGAGCAGATCGTTCACCCACGGCGTCTGCTTCTGGGCGCCCAACTCGTCGAAGACGAGCAGCTCCGCCCGGGTCAACGCATCGAAGATCTCGGCCGAAGACTCCTCCGAGCTGGGGTCGAACGTCGCCTTGATCTGCTGCACCAGTTCGTTGAAATTGACGAACCGCCCCTGGGCGCCGTAGCGCTCGATCAGCTCCGAGAGCACGGCGACCGCCAGATGGGTCTTACCGGTTCCGGGAGGGCCGAAGAAGATCAGCCCGGACTCGCGAAATTCCCCTTCCGCGGTCATGAATTCGTCGACGTAGCGCTCGCTCTCGCGAAACGCCCGCAGCAGCTGGTCCTTCACCCGCGGGTTGTTGTGGCTGCGGTCAAACGTCTGCAGCCGGCAGCGCCGATAGCGCTCGGGAATCCCCGCCGCCCCGAACAGTCGCGGCACCCGATCGCGTTCCCGGCAGGCACAGGGCCGGGCGGTGCCGTTGCCGCCGTCCGCTTCGACGACCCAACCCCGGCCGCCGCACTCCGGGCAGGCCTCCGATACGCCGTTTTCGACCACCGATCGATGGTAGCACGGGGGCTCCGGCGGATCGGGTGGACGAACCAGCAGGAGTTCGCCCTATCAGGGTCTGCCGTACGTTTTGTTCGCCTCCGTTGCCGCCTCCTGGAGCAGCTTGGCCAAGGCGGTGGGCACGTTGACGGTGCGCCGGTTGGCGAGTGTCAGCCGCGCGGGAAGCCCTTCAAGCGGCCGGTTGTAGAGGACGCCGTAGATCGACAACGCCGCCGCATAGCTGCCGGCTTCGGAGGGGTGGAACTCGTCGCGGGAGTAGAGGCGAAGCTTGGGATCCCGCCGCCAGGCGGCGCGGAAGGCTTCGCCCGCGGGAAGGAAGATCCCGTCGACGTCCTTGGCGGCGAGGGAGTACGACTCGCGGACGTCGTCGAAGAAAGCGTCCCGCTTGCGACCCGGCCAGACCATGTAGAGCGCGGGCCGGCCGCCGGCCTTGGTGATCACCTCGGCGAACCGCTTCGTCCACTTCCGCAAGAGGGCGCGGCTTTCGGGCAGCGACGTGGGGCCCTGCTGCAACACGACGACGTCCCATTTTTTGCGCGAGATCGCCTTCTGCGCCTTGCCATCTTTCCAGAGATCTTCGAGGCTCGCCCCACCGAGGGTGGAGGACTCCACGTAAAGATTGTCTCCGCCCGCCTTCGCCAGCGCTTGCACGATCTGCGGCAGGTCGTTGGCGTAGGTCAAGCTGTTGCCGATGAACAAGACCCTCAGGCCCGGACCGGGGTTTGCCTTGGGTTCACCCATGGTTGACCGGCCGGCGAAAGCGAAGAGCAGGAACGAGAGGGCGGCGAAGCGCCAAGCGGCGCCCGCGATGGAAGTACTGTTGGTTCGAATCGTCACGCGTCGGCATCTCCTGGTCTCATCCCGCCGAGCCGAACAACCGCGGCACAGGATCGCGCTCCCGGCAAACGTAGGCCCGGGCGGTGCCGTCGCCGCCGTCCGCTTCGACGCACCATCCCCGCCCGCCGTACTCCGGACAGGCACTCGATTCATCGTTTCCGACCACCGATCGATGGTAGCACGCGGGCTCCGGCATACCGGCTACGGACGGTTTAGAATCCCGGGATGCGCTTCCATCGATCGGCCGTTTCGCTCGCCCTGTTCCCCCTCTTAGCCCTCGCGCTCTGTTCTTGCCGCGCCACGCCGTCTCCGGTTGGCCAATGGCGCGGCGTGCTCACCTCCCCGGGCGGCGAGTTGCCGTTCGGCTTGCGGATCGACTCCGGACCCGAGGGTCTCCGGGCGGTGGTGCAAAACGGCCCGGAAGAGGCCCCGGTCTCGGCCGTCGAGCGGAAAGGCAAAGAGCTGGTCCTCCGCTTCTTAAGCTACGACTCGCGGATCGTCGCCACGATCGAAGGCGACGAGCTGACCGGAAAGTGGGAGAAGCGCGGGAAGGTCGGTTACGCGTCGATGCCGGTGGCCGCCCGCCGGGTCGGCTCCACCCCCGCGCCCCGGTTTCGCCCGGCTTCCGAGGTCGGGATTCCGGCGGCTGCGGGAAACGCCGCGGGCGCCGTTTCGAACGTAGCCGGCAACTGGGCGGTCTCTTTCGTCGATGAGGACGGCCCGTCGCCGGCCGAAGCCGAACTGACCCAGGACGGCTCGAAGGTCACAGGAACGTTTCGTACCCCAACCGGCGACCATCGATTCCTGGAAGGGAGTTACGAGAACGGCGTTTTGCGCCTCTCGGCGTTCGACGGCGCCCACGCCTTTCTCTACCAGGCCCAGGCCGACCCGGACGGCACCTTGCGGGGCGACTTCTGGTCGCGCGACAGTTACCACGCGACCTGGACCGCTCGACGCGCGGCCGAGCAGGAGACGGTGCTGCCGGACGCATGGCAAGAGGTTGGCCTGACCAACCCGGATGGGCGGTTCCGGTTCCGCTTCCCCGACCTGGCCGGAAATCCCGTCGCGCTCGAAGATCCTCGGTTCGCCGGCAAGGTCGTGATCGTCAACCTGTTCGGCTCCTGGTGCCCGAACTGCAACGACGAGGGGCCGTACTTAGCCTCCCTGCATCAGCGCTACCGGGATCGCGGCCTGGAGATCGTCGGCCTCGCCTTTGAGGTCACCGGAGATGCCGCGCGCGACCGCGAATTCGTCCGCCGCTTCGGAGAGCGGTACGGCATCTCGTACCCGCTGCTGCTCGCCGGAACGAACGACAAGAAGCAAGCCGGCGCGGCGCTCCCCGACCTCACCCGCGTGGCCTCCTTCCCCACCACCGTCTTCCTCGGCCGCGACGGCAAAGTGCGGAAGATCCACTCCGGCTTCGACGGCCCGGGAACCGGCAAGCATTTCGCGGAACTCAAAAAGGAATTCGAGGGGCTGATCGAAAGCCTGCTCGCCGAACCGGCGCCGGCCGGATAGACGGCTGCGGAGGTGCGAAGGAGGCTCGGCGCATTTCGTGCCCCCAGACGCACCAGTCTCTATAGAAATCAGGCTTTCGCGGATATGGAGCAGATAAGCTGATCGTCCTTCACAAGGAGACAGCCTCCCGAAGAACGTCTTCCTTGATGGACCAGTGGAGAGCATCTGGCTCGACCACGTCGACTTTCCTGCCAAGGAGGTCCTGCAGGTCCATCTGGAGCGAGCCGAGATCAATCAAAGTAGCACCGGGGCCAAGCTCTACGAGGAAATCGACGTCGCTACCGGCATGAGCCTCACCGCGCGCGAAGGAGCCGAAGACCTGGAGACTACGCGCTCCGTGACGTGCCCCAAGAGCGAGAATCTCCTGTCGCTTCGCCTGGAGGAGGGGATCTTTGATCCCGCTTTTGTCGGTGGGCATGGGCAAACCTCACTCTGCATGATAACGCCGGTCTCCGTATCGCGAACTTCCCTACTACCGTCATCCCGAGCGAGAGCGAGGGATCCGGGGGTTGGGTGGCCTTAACTCCCCTCGCGGCAGCTAGCCCGGACTATGCATGAAGGTTTCGACCGAGGGTGTTTTCGGAGCACCGGATCGCCGGGTTTTCAGTTTCGTCTGGTTTCGCTGGGTGATCGAAGCCCGAAAGGGCCTGAAAACAAGCTTG
>JBBRUC010000202.1:0-11019 GCA_038248205.1 Thermoanaerobaculia bacterium | reverse complement strand
GGCCGCCGCGGCCGTGATCGCCCGAAGCGGCGGGCGCCGTGTGATTCCCACGCTTGCCTTCGACGGTCGAATCTGGGCGTTCAATCCGCCGCCGCCTCTGCTGCGTCGGCTGGTCGAAGGCTCCGGTTTGACCCCCTAGAAGCCGTCACCGCGCGGTACGGTCCGGGCCGCTAGAGCGCCCGTCCGCCCGCTCGGTTCTAAAGAGGAGAGATTTCGCGATGAAAATCGCCGTTTGCATCAAGCAGGTGCCCGATGTCGAGGCGCGGCTGCGCGTCGCCAAGGACGGGCGCTGGATCGACGAGGAGGATCTGTCGTTCGTCACCAACGAGAGCGATCGCTACGCGCTCGAAGAGGGATTGAAGATCGCCGAAGCGACCGGCGGCGAGGTGGTGGTGGTAAGCCTCGGGCCGGATCGTGTCAAGGACGCCTTGAAGAAGGCGCTCGCCGTCGGCGCCGCGCGCGCCATGTTCTTGAAAGACCCCGCGTTTGCCGGCGGCGACGCGATCGCCACCGCGAGAGCGCTCGCCGCGGCGATCCGCCGCGAAGAATTCGATCTCGTGCTCACCGGCAGCCAGTCCGATGACGTGGGCTACGGCAGCACGGGTTCGCTACTCGCCGGCCACCTTGGCTGGCCGCACGCCTGGCTGGTGATCGGCCTCGCGATCGAAGAAGGCGGCAAGACCGCCCAGGTCAAGCGCGAGATGGAAAGCGGCATGAACGAGATCTTCCGCTTGAATCTCCCCGCCGTGATCGAGATCCAGGCGGGCATCAACCACCCGCGCTACGCCTCACTCAAGGGGATCATGGGCGCGAACAAGAAACCGATCGAAGAGGTGGATTTGGCGGTCTTGGGACTCGACACCGCCGCCGTGGGCCTCGCCGGCTCGCGGCTGGAGATCGTCTCGGTCGCCTTCCCCGAAAGCGGCACCGGGGCGCAAATTCTTACCGGTGATGCCGCGACCGCGGCGCAGGCCCTGGTCGACAAACTGCGCCAGGAAGCGAGGGTGATCTGATGTCCGCTGATTCGATGTCCAAAAACGTCTGGGCGGTCCTCCAGCTGCGCGACGGCCAGGTGTCGCGCGCGGCGCTCGAAACCATCGCCGCGGCACAGAAGCTCGCGGCGGCACTCGGCGGCAAGGCCGAAGCGGTGGTGCTGGGCTCCGGAGTGGGTGATGCGGCAACCGCCGCGGCCGGGCGCGATCTCGCGGCGGTCCACGTCGCCGATCACGCCGACCTCGCCGGCTACACTCCCGGCGCGTTCCTCGGAGCGCTTAGCCCCGCGCTCCGCGCCGCGCAGCCGGCGTTCGTGGTCTTTGCCCATACCTACCAGACGGTGGACTACGCGCCGCGCCTGGCGCATGAGATCGGCGCGGGCCTCTTGCCCCAGATTACCGGGTTTACCGAGGGCGCGGACGGCCTGCTCTTCAGTCGGCCGATTCTCGGCGGCAAGCTGCAAGCGAAGGTGAAAGTCCGCGGCGAGGGGACGGTGATCGTCTCGATCCAATCCGGTGCTTTCTCCGCCGATTCGGTCGCGGCCGGCGCCTCTCCGGCGCCGATCTCACCATTCACCGATCTGTCGGAGATCAAGCCGGAGCGCGAGATCCTCGGCATCGAAGAAGTAGGCGGCGACCAAATCGACCTCACCAAATCCGAAGTCATCGTCGCGGTCGGCCGCGGCATCGGCGGCGCTGACAAGCTGGGCCCGGTGGAAGACTTGGCGAAGGCCCTAGGCGCCGAGATCGGCGCGAGCCGTCCGGTGATCGACAGCGGCTGGCTGCCCAGAGACCGCCAGATCGGCTCGTCCGGTCAGACCGTGGCGCCGAAGCTCTACGTCGCCCTCGGCATCTCGGGAGCGATCCAGCACCTGGTCGGCATGAAGGGCTCGACCTGTGTCGTTGCGATCAACAAAGATCCCGGAGCGCCGATCTTCGCGGTCGCCAACTACGGCATCGTCGCCGATGTCCACGAGGTTCTGCCGGCCCTCACCGCTGCGGTCAAGGCGGCCAAGGGAGTATGAATCCACCTTCCGGGCCGGGAACAAACGCCGAGCGCGTGGCCGAGCTGGTCGCCGCGCTCGGCCTCGTCCCCCACCCGGAAGGGGGCTTCTACGCCGAAACCTACCGATCCCCCGAAAGCGTACGGGCCGAGCATCTGCCCGCCCGCTTCGGCGGCGACCGGCCGTTTGCCACCGCCATCTACTTTCTTTTGAAAAGCGGCCACCCCTCCCACCTCCACCGCCTCCACGCGGACGAACTCTGGCACTTCCACGAGGGGAGCCCGGTCGCGATTCACATCCTCGATCCAGGCGGCGAACATCGAACGATTCGCCTCGGCCCCGCGATCGGCGAAGGCGAGACCTTCCAAGCCGCCATCCCCGCCGGCTGCTGGTTCGGAGCGGAGGTGCTGGTGCCCAATTCCTACACGTTGGTCGGCTGCACCGTAGCCCCGGGTTTCGACTTCGCGGATTTCGAGATGGGGGAGCGGGGGTCGCTGGTGGCGGCGTACCCGGCGCAGTGGGAGATGATCGAACGGCTGACGGGGTAGGTAGGGGTCTCGTCCCGAGATCTATCGTGGACTGAACCTCGGTGGTGTCATAAAATGGTACATCTGGAGGCGATGGCCATGGAACACGCATTGACGGTTCGATTGCCCGATCTGGTCTACCAAGCGGCCCGCAACATGGCGGAGCGCCAGGGGATCAGCATCAATCGGCTGGTTAAGGAAGCGATCTCGGAGAAGGCAGAGCGGTCGTTGGACGAGCGGCTGAGCCAAGCGTACGACCTGCTTGCCGCGGACTCCGAAGAGACCGAAATTGAGAGCGCGTTCGCAATCCAGGCCGAAGCCCTACTTCTTTGAGAGGTCTTCCACTGCCGCGACGCGGCGAGATCTGGCGAGTGGATTGGAACCCAGGCCGAGGTTCTGAGCAGATCGGACAACGACCGGCGCTTATTCTGCAAAACGACGCCGGGAACCAGAATTCGAGGTATCCGAATACCGTGGTGCTCGCGATGAGCACCCAAGGGAAACCGATTCCATTCCACATTCAGATCGCTCCCAGCCCGGAGAATGGATTGCGGGAGGTTACCTTCGTGAAGTGCGAGCAGATTCTCACCATTGCCAAGGCACGGCTGCTCGGTCCCGGGCCTCTGGGTCGGTTGCCTTCCGCCGCGATGCGAAGGATTGAGGTTGCCGTCAAACTGTCGCTGGCCTTGACGTGATTCACTAGCTTCTACGCCGAAACCTAGCGCGCCGCCGAAAGCGTACGGGCCGAGCAGCTGCCCGCCCGCTTCGCTCCCGGCTTCGACTTCGCCGATTTCGAGATGGGGGAGCGGGGGGCGCTGGTGGCGAGGTACCCGGACCATCGGGAGATGATCCAGCGGCTGACGGGGTAGGATCGCCGCATACGTCGAGAGAGCGCGAAGGAGTCTGATGAGTACGCCCATGAAGCGATGGATTCATAGCCTGCCGGGTTTCGTCCTTGCCACCGTTCTGCCAGTCGTTGTAGCCATTGGAGCGCCAGCTTCGGCTCAGACGCTCTATGCCATCGGCTATGGATCGGACGGACCCGCGACGCTCTACACAGTCGATCCCGCCACCGGCACCGCCACGCAGGTCGGCGCCGTAGGTTTCGATTCCTGCAGCGGTATGGATTTCAACTCCGTCGGCGCGCTCTTCGCCGCCTGCGAGAGAAGCGACGGCAGCGGCGTTTCGGTATTGGTCCGAGTGAACTCGGCGACCGGTGTCGGCACGGAAGTTGGGCCGACGGGGCTCTCCCGCGAGATCTCCGACCTTTCGTTCCGCGCCGACGGCACCCTCTTCGCGTACGACGACTCGAACAACCTTCATACGCTCAATACGATCACGGGCGCCGCCCATCTGGTGGGCCTCACGAACCTTCGTGGCACGATCGGCAATGCCTTGAGCTTCGTCCCCGCCGGAACGCTGTATGGATCGCAGCTCAACTTGGTCGTCGGCAGCGTCGACCTGTATCTCCACACTTTGGACCCGGTCACGGGCGCCTATACCTTCATCGCCGAGCTTGATGGCAACACCACCCGCTATTTCAACGCGATGGACGCCCACCCGGACACCGGCATGCTATTCGCCATTTACAACGAAGGCCCCACCCTCGGTCCCGGTCCGCGCTCCCTTTTCGTCCTCGATCCGGTGGCCGTTACGGGTAAGCTCATCGGGCCGACCGGCAGCACCCTGTACGCCCTCGCCTGGGGGCCGACTCGGGGTTCGACGCCGCCTGCCATCGTCGAAGTCCCAGCCCTCGGCACGCTAGGCCTTGCCCTTCTCGGTGTGCTTCTCACGCTCGCGGCGGGGGTGGCGTTGCGTAAGGCGTAGAGCCGAGTTCCGGACCACCCCGATCTCACCAAGAGTCTGACCGCCTAATTTGGAGTGCGGCGACGTGTCGCCGCTTTGCCAAGCGCCGACGCGTCGGCGCGCGCCAAGCTAAAGGCAGATCCTCCGCCGCAGGGCCGACCCACCTCACCGAACATCCAGTTGCCCTCCGCCGAAGGGGGCTAGAAGGAGACTCGCGCCGACCCGTCGGCGCTAGATTTCGCCGGAGGGAACGTCGCCGGGCTCATGCGCCCAAATGACGAGACGCAACTCGCTTTCGTCGATCACGCTGTATTCGGCGGCACGGCCCGACAGCTCCAGGCTCTCTCCGAGGATGATCGGGACTCCATCGCCTCGTCGATCCATCAGACGGGAACGACCGAGACCTTCCGTTGCCGAGACAGGACAGCGTGCGAGCAGCGAAACGACCAGCTCATTGCGGCTGTACTGTCGCAGTTGAAGACTGTCAGGAGTCAGGGTATTGGCGAGTCCGCCGGGCACATAGAGTTCAATGCGGTCGCCGAACATGTGAAGGCGAATCCTGGCTCCGGCCATCGAGTAGTCGCGATGCGCCACCGCATTGACCAAGGCTTCGAAAACAGCCCGCTCGCTGAACTGGGAAACCTCGATGCGTCCGGTAACTTTCGACGCTTGGATCTTCATGTTGCGGCGTACGAAGTGGAGCGCCTCAATGACCTGAGAATCGAGCGGCCCGCCCAGGTCGCGCGCGTCGTTTTGATAGTTCACGTCACGCCGCTCTCCGGCGTAGCTCACCGCCTGAATTTCGGCGTGTGGCAGCCAACGCTGCGGTTCCTTGGTGCAGAGTAAGGCGCCGCTCACGGTAATTCGTGGAACTCCGTCCTCATCGTCCGCAACGATGCGCAGTTTTCGAAGCCAGGAGTCCGTGGGCTCGGCATCGTCGCGCAGGAAGCGGTGGGCCAGAGGTAGATCAAGGTCGGCAGGAGTCGTTCCGGGGACCGGTGATTCGTCGAACCGGATGACGCGGCTCTGGCTCCGCTCCTGAAAGAGTCGCGCGAGAAGATCCGGTGCCATCTCACGCTTCGAGCTGCCGAGCCTGCGGAAATAGCCCCCCGGACTCTTGTGAACGAACAGGCTTCGGCTCACCTCGACCCGTAGAACCGGAGTCAGATTGCCGGTCGAATCCGGTAGCTCCAGCTTGCGAATCACGACATCAATGGCCGGCTTGATGGAATCATTGCAGATCTCGCGAACCCATCCCTCCACAGCATCAAGCCGCTCCAGAGGAATCCCGACGATCTCCCGCGTCTTGTCGTCAATGCCGAGCATGAGGGTGCCGCCGCGCCCATTGGCAAACGCGGCAAGCTCGTCGGCAAAGTCGTCACGCCCAGGGCCGGTGACCCGTCCGCCGGCCAGCAGAACGCGCTTGAGCTCGAGTTCGGAGTCCTCGCCGAGGCGGATCCTGTGGGCCAGGTCTTCGAGGCTATCCATCTCGTAGTGCTCCAGGATGCATGATGCGGTGATAGCGCGATTCGAAGGCGTCGCGCCCCCCCTCCATCACGCGACAAATTTGTTCGCGAGCCTCCTGCTCCTGTAAACCACCGGAGAATGCGATCTGTGTTTGACTCGAACGGGTCTCCAGCGATACCACGAGTTCTGCGTCACCGTGGACCACGATGTTGGCGTTGTGCGTCACCACGATGATCTGGCGGGTTGACTTCGTATCGCGCAGCCGTTGTACCACCAGCTCGTAAATCAGAGTGCTGTCGAGGTCGTCCTCGGGTTGGTCGAGGATGATCGGCTCGCTTCCATAGCCGAGAACGAACGCCAGGAGCGCCGCGGTCTGCTGTCCGGGCGAGCCCTGAGCGAGTTTTTTCCAAGAAGCGCTCTTGTCTCGCAAATCCTGGAAGCTCACTTGGACGGCATCGTCCGGAACGACGAGTGCGAGGCGATCTAGACGTTCCGGTGGCAACTTGCGCAGCGCGGTCTCAAATCTCTTATCCTTCGTCGGCCACTGTTTCTGGGGATCGGCGACCACCTCGCGCAGAAGGACTATCAGCCTGTCCAGCTTCTCGTAGGTCCAGGGTTGATCGGCCGCTGGAAGTCGCTCCACAAGAGCACGGTAGTCGTCGTCAAACCACGCGATGTCGAGCGCTTCCCGAAGACGTCCGGGATCAGGCCTCCCCGCGTAGGCTTCGATCTCAACTTTGACTAGGCTGCCCGAGGTCTTCTCGGCGAAAGCGGTTCGCTTTTCGGTGAGCTCTCGGCGCAGGTCACGGAAGCGCTTCAACTCTGCTCGGGCATCTTGCTCTCGTAGGTCGGCGGTAAGCTTTCTATGCTCCAGGGATGAGATCTCCTGCTCGAGCGCGGTTGCGCGCTGCAGAAGGTTGCGGTATTCGTCGGGATTCGCGATCCCTTCGTCTGCAAGCTGCTCGGCGACTTGCCGGTAAGCGTGGTCGCTTTGGGCCAATGCTGCTTGCCATGCCGCGAGGTTCGCGCCCGTTCGGAGAGCGTCAAGCTTCGAGCGTGCCTTTGCGACTTCATCAAGGATGCGGTCCTTGAGTTCACTCACGATCGCACGCGCCATCTCGTGCACTTGCGTGAGAGCCGCAGTCGCATCGGTGGTTTCGGGCGATGCGCCCAGGTCAAGGTCGGCCACCGCGAGGCCCTGTGCTGCGCGTTCGACGCCGGTCACCGCTTCCACCGCAGCTTTCTCGACCGACGACCAGGTGCTGTCTTGGCGCTGCCGAACGCGGTACTCGTTCATTACCTTGGCGTGCCCACCCTTCTGGAGAACTTCCAACTTGCGACGCACATCGGCGAGGGCGGCGTTGCGAGAAGCAAGCTCGGCAGCCTGCGTACGAAGCGCACGCACCTCTGCGCATAGCGAGAGGTAGGTGGACTCCGCTTCCTTGCGGAGGCGTGCGAGATCTGCGCCCCGCACCTGGTCTGTATCGTCGATCACGGTGAGGAGTGCGTTGGGTTCCCTGGCGAGGTCGAAGAGCTGCTTTTGGCTGTAGATGCGCACTGGGAAGAGTTCGCGAACGTTGCTTTGGTCAGGTACCCGTTGGTTGTCGACCAGCTGCGTGACGGGTACCGTCCCACCTTGCTGGTCCCAAGACAGCACAAAACGCTCGCCGCCCTTGCGATAGACGACCTCCACGAGAGTGCTTGCCGTTAGGAGGCCTTCTTCGCCTCGCGCGCCGGGTACACGCATTCGCTTGTCGTACGCGTCGCGGAGAACGGCTTTTCCGCTCTCGCCGAGTTCGTGGTCGCGACGGAAAGCTGCACGGCACAGATCGACCAGCGTAGATTTACCCGTGCCGCGGCCGCCGATGATGGCGTTGAGCCAGGGATTGAAGTGAACCGTGAACGCCTCAGGGCGGCCCATGTACTTGGCCTGACTTACTTGGATGCTCTCGATGATGTGGTCGGCGTGGCGGTTCGGATCGCTCGCCCCGTGCTGCTTCACGGAGCCTTCGCCGTCGAGCAACGCAAGGCGAAGGCCTTCGATATCCGGCCGGGTCATTTTCACCCAGCTAGAGCATCGCCCTGCCTTCGCGTGCGAATGACTGTCGGAACTCCAGATTTTCGTCAGAATCCGTCCACCGGTTTTCTTTCCGTCGAGCCAGCCCAGAACGTCGCCGCTCGTCGGGTCGAGCCACTGAGCCCTATCGACGAGAGTCTCCGGCATCGGCGCGAGTTCCGCCGCGATCAGTCCGGGTGCCTTGAGCGCCTTGAGCCGGTCGCCGCTCTGCAGCATCAGCAGGCCTCTCGGCCCGTTGACGTGAGCTGCGATCACCACGGCCCTAGCCTCGGCGGCGATCTCGATCGCCTCCAGAATGCTCTTCGTGGACGAGGCGTTCATGGATCCGAACGAAGAGAGTTCGATACCAAGGTTCGAGAGCAGGGCGACGACATCGTCTCGACAGCACTTTGGGTCGAACAGGCACAGCAGGTGGATTCCCCCGACGGTCACCTCTACTCCGGGAAAGATCTTGAGATCGCCCGCAGCGGAAGCCGCCGCTTGAATGTGGGTGATGCCCTCCGGCGTATTGTGGTCGGTCAGCGCCACGGCTTCCAGTCCGGATGCCTCTGCCGCCGCCACCCATGCGGTCCAATTCTGCGCCAGGCGATCGGCCTCAGGCTCGAAGTCGTAGGACGCAGGCGAGTGAGTATGCAGATCGACTCGCCACCAGCGTGAGCCGGGCCACTGCCACATAGTGCTCATTGGGTGCTTTTCATCTCCGTTGGCGGAACCCCGCAGAAAGCGGTATCTCCCAGTTTCCCGAACTCGGACCTCTGGGAAGGTATCGCGGGACAGCTCTGCCTACAAGAGCAAGGGCCAAGCAGTTACGATCTGCTCTATCTTCAGCAGGAGGCCGACCCGTGAAAGCATAGAGCCCGGCGGCTGAAAGCCGCAAAAGGAGCCGATCTGACCCTCACTCCCAAGGTTCCCCGCCAAGCATTGCGCCAGGCCCCGCCGGTTGAGCCCGAGCCGGGCTGGGTTCCCGTGGACCCGTTGGGGATCGAGAGCGGCCGTGGCTCGTTCGTTTCGGGCGATCCGGAAGGGGACCGGCTGCGGGTTCGCTATTTCACGGAGCCGGGCGGCCGCCTGGTTGGGAAGGCTTGGTTCGGTGTGGGCTCGCTCGGACCTCCGGGGCATGCTCATGGCGGCAGCATCGCCGCGGTACTCGACGAGGCGATGGGGGCGGCCGCCTGGCACGCCGGTCATCGGGTGGTCGCGGTTCATTTGGAGAACGACTTTCGGAGCATGCTGCCGCTCGGCACCGACGCGATCTTCGAGACCTGGATCGATAAGATCGACGGACGAAAGGTCTACACCCGTGCGCGTCTGCTCGGCCCGGATGGCGAGACCAGCGCCGAGGCGACGGCGATCTTCCTGGCTCTCGACTCGGAGCACCTGGCGAGACTCGCTGCGGAAAGATAAGCCTTACCCTCGTCGTCTGCCTTTGCTACCGCAAGAGACGGGAGACGATCAAGCGTCTGACCGCCTAATTTGGAGTGCGGCGACGTGTCGCCGCTTCCGCGCGACCCGCTGATCGATGGACTGCGGGTTGATCGAGCGGCTCGAAACGTAGAGAATTCCGACCGTGCCTCGTTTCGAGATCGACGACTATTTCGAGCCCGAATGGGCCGAATGGTGCCGGATGAGCCCGCAAGAGCGCTGGAACGAGAGCGCGCGCCTCTGGCATCACTACGTTGCGATGGGAGGCTCCCTTGATCCCGAGCCCGATCCGCAAAGCCCTTTCTACGATCCGGAGACATCGGGTCGCCCACCTGTTGATGGGCGGCCAGGCCTGCGTGTTGTACGGCGCAGCGGAGTTTAGCCGCGATCTCGACCTCGCTCTGCTGCCGGAACCGGCCAACCTCGATCGCCTCGAAGCGGCCCTCGCCGAGCTTGAAGCCGAAGTCATCGCCGTCCCGCCCTTCTCGCTCCAGCACCTGACCGAGGGGCTCGCCGTTCACTTCCGCTGCAAGCACCCGGAGGCATCGGGCCTAAGAATCGACCTGATGGCCCACATGCGCGGCGTGGCGCCCTTCGCCGATCTCTGGGGGCGTCGAACGACGTTCACCTTTGAAGATGGCGAGATCCTTGATGCCCTGGCGCTGCCGGATCTCGTGGCAGCCAAGAAGACCCAGCGCGACAAAGACTGGCCGATGATCCGGCGGTTGGTGGACGTCAACTACCTGAACCACCAGAACGACCCGACCCCGGAACGCGTCCGCTTCTGGCTCCGGGATCTGCGCACTCCAGAATTTCTCGTCGAAGCGGCGCAGGCGCATGCTGGCGTCGTGGACGAGATGGTGGGGGAGAGGCCGCTCCTGAACCTGGCGAATCCGGAAGGGCTTAGAGACGGCGCCCTCGATCGCTCTTTACGTGACGAAGAGGACACAGAGCGGCGTCGGGATGAGGCGTATTGGCGCCCGTTGCGTAAGCAGCTTGAGCTGCTCAGGAGAGATCGAGGGAAAGAGTGATGGATATGTTGTCGCGGCCAAACTGCACCTATGACTCGGACGGCGCGGACTTCCACTCAAGAAGGGTCATGGTCCGAAACCACCTGGAAGGGATTCTCAACGCGATCGTCCTGGGCGTTACAAACGCTCGCGCAGGTGACTGGCAGCGCCGAAGGCGCGCACACGAAGGAGCCGAGCAAATTCAAACTAGGACACTACCGCCAGCCAGGGCCTCGTCAAAGTCCGCGCTTGCGGGGCCAGGTTGGGTGCAGATGTAGGTCAGCTCGCCGCCTCTCCATGCCAGGCTGTCGCGGGCGACGCGTCCGGCCCGTTGGGCCGGCCGGCTGCGCCGGGGGCGCCCCTCTCTCGGGCAGTGGAAGGCGGAGGGGACGGGCGCTGAGGCGGCAAGCCGCTTCCGACTTTGACGAGGCCTTGGGCATCTACCGTGCTGGTGCTGATCAGCTACGACGTGGCGACGACCACCCGGGAGGGACGGCGGCGCCTCCGATCGTTCGAGCCCCTCAGGAGATCGCTGGTGTCTCCCAAAAATTGGTTGAAGTCACCGAGACAATCACTGACGTCACCGAGACAGTCACCGAAGTCACCGAGAAAATCACCGCAGTCACCGAGAAAGTCGGTCTCGCCACCGAGAAAATCGAATTCGGGTGCCAGAGCGAGGCAATTTCCCGTGGCTTCGGGCCTGGTTGCGTGACT
>JBBRUC010000201.1:0-11141 GCA_038248205.1 Thermoanaerobaculia bacterium | reverse complement strand
CTGCTCGCCCTGCGCGCCGTCCAGGATGACAACTATGTCACCCGTGGCGCCGCGCTGCAGGCGTTGGCGGAGAAGTGGCCGGACCAGAACACACGCGATCTGCTCGCCCTGCGCGCCGTCCAGGATGACAACGAGTACACCCGCCGCGCCGCGCTGCAGGCGTTGGCCGAGAAGTGGCCGGACCAGAGCACCCGCGATCTGCTCGCCCTGCGCGCCGTCCAGGATGACAACGAGTACACCCGCAGCGCCGCGCTGCAGGCGTTGGCCGAGAAGTGGCCGGACCAGACCACACGCGATCTGCTCGCCCTGCGCGCCGTTGAAGCGCTGGACTCCTCGGACCGCGGCGCCGCCTGTTCCGCACTGGGTACGATGCACTCCGAGTTCGGCCGCATCCTGCCGACGCGCTTCCTCGACGGCTTCGGGCCGTACCTCGATCCCCTCAAACCGATTCCACGCCAGCACGTCGAGAAGGCGGCAGCGAGGGTGGGTATCCGTCCCGAAGAGATCGACGCCCAAGTCGCCGCGCTGTCGGCTCACTTGGGGTGGGACGTCACGGTCGGAGCGAAAAGGAAGGTGGTGTCATAGCGAGACCGCCGGCCAGCCAGCGCCGTGGGGGGCGCCGGCAAATCTCGCCGCTGCGTTCGAGGTCGGCTTGCTTCTCGGGCATCGCGCGACCGCGGAGCGAATTCCACTCTCGACCGCCCGTCGAACGGTGATTTGCCTCGTTCTCGGCAAGGAAGTGGCGCTCTCGCTGGCAGAATCACCGATCCCGCACATCGAAACGGCGAGGCTCGTCGAGAAGCGGCTTCTCGAGCTGGAAAGCGGCTTCCTGGGCTGGGAAACGGCTTCCTGGGCTGGGAAGCGGCTTCCTGGCCTGGGAAGCGGCTTCCTGGCCTGGGAAGCGGCTTCCTGGTCTGGGAAGCGGCTTCCTGGTCTGGGAAGCGGCTTCCTGGTCTGGGAAACGGCTTCCTGGTCTGGGAAACGGCTTCCTGGTCGGGGAAGCGGCTTCCTGGTCTGGGAAACGGCTTCCTGGTCTGGGAAGCGGCTTCCTGCGCTGGGAAGCGGCTTCCTGGCCTGGGGAGCGGCTTCCTGGCCTGGGAAGCGGCTTCCTGGACCGTATAGCTGCTTCCTGGAGCGAAGAGCCGCTTCCTGGGTCGCAGGATCGGCCCGCGATAGATCACCACCCGGTCCGGCAGAGCCCCGTCCCTGCACCACCCGTAGCCGACCGAGATCAATCAGGATGTCTGCTTCGTGATCGACCCGATTGATCCGCCTACATCCATCCCCGCAAACGCTCGCAGGACGCGCTCGAAGCCATCGAGAACGAGCAGAACGCGCGAGCGCCGAAGGATTTCAATTAGTTGCCGTACTCCCTCCCGAACACCCAATTCCTTGGCGTCGATCCCGAGATATCCAAGCACCTCCACCAAGAACTCGTCGAACGACGGTTGGTCGTAGAAGCTCCACCAGACGGCCCGGGTCCACCGAGGGGGATCGACGTCGGACTGAGACGACCCCCATCCTGTCCTTCCCCCGACTCCAACCCTCCCCCTCCCCGGGGGAAGGGACACTGCGCCGGGGCAACTCGGCACACGAAGGCTGCTGGGATGGTGGTCCTGCGATCCTACTCCACCGGCACAAACGTCGCGTGGAAGCAGAGATGCTGCGCCTCGGGAAACCGCAGCTTCGCCTTCGGCCCCGCCGCCAGGCATCGAATACCGCCAAGTCCGTCGTACCCATTCCCGCATCGTAGAGCGGGCAGAGCAGCACTCCGGCGCGAGACGACGGCGCCCCAGCAGGGATCGATCTCCAGGCGCACCAGGCGGCCGGGCGGGGCGGTGTCGACCATCTGTGTCTGCAATTCCGCCCGGCGGAGCGCGCTGGACGGACGAGGGGAAGGGATCTCCGCGCCGTCGGAAGGCTTCTTCCGACGATCCGAAGAAGGTTCCGCGAGGACGGAAGGGAGATCCGGATCACCGGGAAGGGCTCCGGCCGGTCGGAAGTATTCTTCCGGTTGTCGGTGAGCCTCTTCGGGTGGCCGGGATCTCTCTTCCGACGAGACGAAGCGTTCTTCCGATCCTGCGGAGCGCCCTTCGGGCAAGCGGAAGGGTGCTTCCGGCGACCGGGGAAGCTACCGGCAAGCCCGGGAAGCCCCGTCCGACCACCCGTGAGGCTCTCCCGCCGACCGGGATCTCTTTTCCGTCGGCCGGAATCTCTCTTCCGGCGATCAGGAGAGCGCTTCCAGGGACCGGGCTGGTCCTTCCGGCGACCGAGAGGTCTCTTCCAGCGACCGGCAAGTCCCTTCCCGCGATCGGGAGAACCCTTCGGCAGGGCGGAAGGGCTCTCCGGACGGTCCGGCTCTCGGGCGTGGTACTCCGCCGGCCGGTCACTCCCCTCTTCCAGCCGGTCCCAAGCGTTCGCCAGATGCAGGCAGTGGCCGCCGTCGAGCGGGATGGTCGCCACCACGTCGCCCGTCGCGAAGCGATTCCGAGACCGCAAAATCGTAGATCACCCCAGGGCGGTCGAGCGGAATCCGGCGGCGTAAGACGAGCGTGCCCTCTGTCGCGCGCTGAGTTCAGAAAGCTGCCAATCATCCGAGTCCGCAGATCCGCCCAGCGGAGCGTCCCTTCCCCCGGGGAGGGCGGCGGTTGGGACCGGGGGAAGGCCAGGATGGGGGCGTCCCGATCTACCCAAGCGTCGCCAGCAGCACCCCGGCCTCGTCGTACGCCACCTTGTAGGTGTAATCCGGCGGACCGTCGCAGGTCGCCAGCTCGCGAGCCCGCTCGGCGTGGTCGCGGGCACCAGTGAGGTTCCCCGCCGAATTGTCCAGTTGGGAAAGAAGCAGGTGCGCGTCGGCCTCCTGGAGGACATACCCGCAGCGCGCCGCGATCTCGATCGCCTCCTCCCCTAATCGCCGGGCCTCACTCGCTTCGCCTTGCACCACCCGTAGGCGACCGAGATCGAAGGTTGATCGCTCGGAGCCAGTCAACGAGCTGCCAATTGCAGGGTTCGATGATGACGGGAATGACCTGGAGGCCGACCTTCTCTCGCCGTTCGAGCAGGAACGGCACCTCGACCTTATTGATGAACTCGGATGCGAGGAAGTCCGTCGAGATCAGCAGCACCGCCGCATCCGCCCCGGCCATTGCGGCGCGGATCTCGGCTTCCCAATCGCCGCCGCCCGGGATCTTTCGGTCGTCCCACGGCGCAACGGCGAGCCCCTGCCGCTCAAGGGCCTTGAAGTGCCGGAGGAGGCGTTTCTTCCAGGACTCGTCCAGGTGGCTGTACGAAATGAAGACGCTGGCCATGATGGTTGCGCGGATTCTAACCCGGACCACTGGCGCGGACTGAGACGACCCCCATCCTGTCCTTCCCCCGACTCCAACCCTCCCCCTCCCCGGGGGAAGGGACACTACGCCGGGGCAACTCGGCAGACGAAAGGCTTCTGGGCAGGTGGTCCTGAGATCCTACTCCGCCGGCACGAACGTCGCGTGGAAACACAGGTGCTGCGCCTCGGGAAACCGCAGCCGCGCGCGCGGTCCCGCCGCCACATTCCAGGCGTCGAACACCGCAAGCTCCGTCGTACCCCGTTCCGCATCGTAGAGCGGGCAGAGCAGCACTCCCCCCTTCTCCCGCTCGGGATCGGGCACGATCACCGGCTCGCCGGCCGGGTAGGTCCCTGAGGGGGCGGTCCAGAGGTCGTGGGGTCCGTCGCTTCGATTCCAATCGAGATGAACGATGCGGTCGAAGAACTTCCGTCCCCTCTTGCCGGTGTGAGAGATGCCGAGCGCCCAGATGTCGTCGATCGGGCGGGCGAAGAGGCGGGGATCGATCACGGGGAAATCGGGCGACTCCTCGTACGTCGAGACTCGGCGCGAGACGACGGCGCCCCAGCCGAGATCGATCTCCATCCGTACCAGGCGGCCGGTGGGCGCGGTGTCGAACAGCTCGGGGAGCGGCTGGTATTGATCATAGGCCGGCCGGTCGAGTTCGATCAGATCGAGGGTCAGCCGGTCACTCCCCTCTTCCACCCGGTCCCAAGCGTTCGCCAGATGCAGGCAGTGGCCGCCGTCGAGCGGGATCGTTGCCACCTCGTCGCCCGTCTCGCGCTCGATCACAACCAGGCGGCTGCCCAGCTCCTCGCGCCAGACCAGGCAGTCGTAGAGCGACTTGCCTTCGGATAGGAGCGGGCCGACCTCGATCACGTACGGGGAGAGGTGGAAGATGCAATACCGGTCCGAGACCGCGAAATCGTGGAGCACCGCGGGGCGATCGAGCGGAATCCGGCGGCGGAGCGCGAGTGTGCCGTCGGGGGCGAAGCGGTAGAGCGTGACGCTCGGTTGCGCCCCGGCGAACGAGGCGCCGAAGTGGATCAGCTCTCCCGTGTGAGGGTCGAGCTTCGGATGCGCAGCGAGCGGCGAGAGCGGGTTGAGCTTGCCGCCGAACGTGTACTCACCACGGGTTTCGAGCGTCTCGGGGTCGAGGTCGTAAGGCAGGCCCTGTTCGCCGCTCGCGATCAGCCGCCCCTGCCACGGAACGATGCTGACGTTCGCGGGCGAGGCGAGCGCCACGCCGCGGATCAGGCGGTCGCCGGCAAAGGCGGTACCGAAGGCGCGATAGAGCGCCCGGCCTTCTTTTTCCTCTTCCAGCCGCTTCGTGGTGCCGACGTAACGCGCGGTGGCGACCGGTGCTTGGCCGTTGTGGCCAGCGCCGGCAAAGCGGACGGCGACCACCCGGCCGTCGCCGTCCAGCCAGTGGCGGTACGAGAACTCGCCGCGGGCAAAGCTCGCCGGGCCGTTCGCCACCCAAGTGCCGCGAAGGTACGGCGGAAGCTCGCCCTCGACCTCGAGCGGCACGCCGGCCAAATCCCCGGGCGCGGCGGCTAGCGCTTTCTCGATCCCTGGCGCGAAATTCATCGCGCGCTCCTCAGGCAAGCGCCAGCTCCGAATCGGCGGGGACGGCCTCGGCCATCGGCTGCCGCTGGTCGAGCGGCACCGGCGGCCCCAGCGCGCGGCGCAGCGCCATCGGGCAGAACCCCCAATCCATTTCACCCGGAACGTCCTTCGTCTCCGCCCAGAGCTGTGCAAGCTCCTCTGGATCGAAGCGAAGGTTGTTGACGTCCAGCCGCTCGGCAAACGCCCGGCTGCGCAGCACCTCCTCCGTGCCGAGCACCGTCGAGGCGACCTGGGCGACCGCGTGCCGCGACTGAATGTCGAGCCGGACGAGCGCGCGGTCGAGCAGGTCGCGCGCCTCGACCGGGTGGACGCCGATCTCGTAGAAATACTCCTGCGACTCCTTGAGCGGCCCGATGGTCGAGAACTCGAAGAACACCGGGGCGGCGGGAGGCGGCAGGTTCGCCGCGAACTTCCAGCGCTGGAAGTCGGCGAGGAACTTTTGCAACGACGAGTTCATCGGCCCGAGCTTCGAAAACCGGCGCAGGTACAGCGGCAGGAAGGTCAAGTTGGTGAACAGGTCGTTGATGAACGGGAAGACGTAGAAGAAGAAGTAGATCGCCAGCTCCCACGAGTAGCGGAGCGAAAACGCCTCCTGGTCGCCGAGCGTGTTGTATGAGACCGCGAAGCTCGGCACATACCCCTCATAGATCGCGCGGGCGAGGGTTTCGTAGAGGCGCGCCTTGGTCGTGAGCAGCTCCTGGGTCGGCGTCCGCAAGATCGCGTCGGTGATCAGCGTGTTGTGGGTGGAGATCAGATCGCCGCCCGGGCTGTAGAGCGGATCGGAGAACCGCCCCGCCTCGCCCGCGAGCGCCCAGCGGTCGGGCGAGATCATCTGCTTGCAGTCGTGGGCGAAACTGACGAACCCCGAGTGGTCGAAGTGCTTGCGGAACGGCAGGTCGCGGGCGAACGCGGGGAAGGTGCGGCACACCCAATCGATCAGCTTCTCCGCGCTGTTGACCTCGTGGCGGTCGACTTTCTCGACGTCGTAGACCAGGCCCAAGCTGGTTTTGCCGTGGAGCGGTATGGTCCAGAACCAATAGCCGTCGCCGCAGAAGTGGTTCGTCGCGAGGAAAAACGGCATGTGCCCGGTCTGCCGGCGGTCGGGCCGCAAACGGATCTCGGGCTCGGACAGGTCAGTCAGCTTCTCGGCGTCCAGCAGCCCCTCCACCCAGACGAACGAGGTGCCGTGGCGAATCGGACTCTCGGTCATCAACCCGAGCTTCTTCGCCAGGAAGCGCCAGCGGCCGGAGGCGTCGACCACCCAGCGAGCGGTCCCCTCGACCTGCTCCCCCGCCGCGTCGGTGAAGCGGTACGAATGGCGACCGTCGGCCACCTCCGTCGCGTTGTTCAGGTCGACTTCGAGCGACGAAATCGGTGCCGCGAACGAAAAGCGCGGATCGCCCGTGCAGGCTTCGTGCAGCCCCTGTTCAAACACGTTGCGGTCGATTTGATAGGTGGCGATGTTCGAGATCTGGCGCAGGTACGACTGACTGTACCCTTCGGCGCGATCTTCGAAACCGGGCGTCTTCCACCAGAAGCGGAGGTTGTACTTTAAGTAGTGCTTCCGCAGCAGATGCTCTTCCATCTCCAGCACCCGCGAGTAGTAATAGCCGCTCATCTGCACCGTCGCCTCGCCCACCTTCTGCTTCTTCGGCGGAATCTCGCGCCGGTCGAGCAGCAGGACGGATTCGACCCCACCGAGCAGGAGCTGGCGGGCGAGCGAGAGTCCGGCGAGGCCGGCTCCGAGGATCAGGACGTCGCAGTCTTGGGTTCGTGGCATGGTGGTCAAATCTCCTGGCAGATCCACTGTTTCGTAACGACGTCCGGCAAGGCAAACTTCCCCGCGGCTTACGGCGCCGCGAGCAGCAGCGCCATCGCCGGCCCGTCGGCCGACAGCGCGGTTGCCAGCGCCAAGGCGCCCGCCGGCACGTCGAGCGTGCGGCCCAGGGCCGAGAGGTCGAGCAGATCTTGAACGTCGCTCCCTGCGAACCCGGCGATTCCCGGCAGACGACCGTCGGCAAGCGTGGCGATCAAGCTGATCGCTTGCAACGCTCCGGAGGCTCCCAACGCTTCCCCCAAGCTCGCTTTGATCGCGCTCACCGGAACCGTGGCGGCTCCCAGCGCACTGGCGATACCCTCCGCTTCGGAACGGTCGACATCGACCGCGCCGCTCGCCCCGGAGGCGACGCAGAGAAGGTTCGGGCCCGCGCCGTTCGCGCCCTTCAGGCAATCGCCGCTCGCCATCGCGGCCCGGATGGCTCTCGCGAGCGCCGCTCCGGCCCGATCGCCTGTGCCACGCGGGGCGAAGGCCGCACCGCTGCCGACGATGCGCGCGAGGACGGTGGCGCCGCGCCCGGCCGCGACCTCGGCCGCTTCGAGCACCAAGAGGCCCGCCCCTTCTCCCGGGGCAAAACCGTTGCGCTGGGCACCGAACGGCATCGGCGGCGGTTCGCCGCACAGACGGCCGGCGCGCGAATAGGCAAGCGCCGATTCGAAACAGAGTTCTTCGACACCCCCCGCGAGCACCACGTCGGCCTGGCCGGTGCGGATCAGATCGGCGCCGTAGGCGATCGCCTGCAGGCCCGAGGCTTCGCCGCCCGAAAGGGTGGAATTGACCCCCGTCAACCCGTGCCAGATCGCCGCCTGGCCGGCCGCGGCGTTGATCACGCTGTTGGCGAAATCGAACGGCGAGACGTAGTTCGGTCCGAGCTTCAAGCCGCGCCGGTCGAACTCGCCGATCGTGTGCATGCTGCAATAAGTGGTGCCCACCACCAGCGACAGCTCGCGCTCCCCGCGGGCCTCCGCCGTCCACTTAGCATCGTCGAGCGCCCGGGTGGCAGCCGAGATCAACAGGCGGGAGGTCCGGTCGAGCGGCCGCAGATTGCGATCGCCCAGGTAGCGCTCCGGATCGAACGGCCGGATCTCGCCGCCGTTCTTCGTCGTGAGCAGACTCGGATCGAACAGCTCGATCGGCTTGATGCCGGTGGCACCGGCCAGCAGCGCCTCGTGAACGGCGCCCGGCTCGTCGCCGAGCGGCGAGAGCAGGCCGATTCCGGTGACCACCACCTCACGCACGGGCACGGCACCTCCGAAAGATCACCGAGGCGTTGTTGCCGCCGAAGGCATAGGCGTTGTTCATCGCGACTTCGACCGGGATCTGCCGCGCCTGGTTCGGTACGCAGTCGAGATCGCATTCCGGATCGGCCTCGTCGAAATTCATCGTCGGCGGAATCCACCCCTCGTGAATCGCCAGCGCGCAGACCGCCGCCTCAATGCCGGAGGCGGCGCCCATCGTGTGGCCGATCATCGACTTGATCGAGCTGACCGGTACGCGGGGACCAGCCCCGAACACCCGATGCACGGCGAGGGTTTCGAGTTTGTCGTTGGTCGGGGTACCCGTGCCGTGGGCGCTCACGTAAGAGACCTCGGCCGCGGTAAGGCCGCTGCTCGCCAGCGCCCGCTCCATCGCCCGTGCCGGGCCGTCCCCTTCCGGGTGGGCCGCGGTCATGTGGTGGGCGTCGCACGACAGGCCATAGCCGGCGATCTCGGCGTAGATCCGTGCGCCGCGGGCACGCGCCCGCTCGGTCGGTTCGAGCACGATCACCCCCGCGCCCTCCCCCGGGATCATCCCCTTGCGGTTCCTGGCGAAGGGCCGCACGAAGTCCGGCGCGATCGCGCCGAGTTTGGCGAATCCCGTGTAGGTGATCCGCGAAAACGAATCCGCGCCCCCGGCGATCATCAGGTCGGCCCGACCGGCGCGCAGCGTCTCCAGCGCGTGGGCGATCGCGTAGTTGCCCGCGGCGCAAGCGGTGGGAATCATCTGATTCGGCCCGGCAAACCCCAGCTCGGAGGCGACGTGCGCCGCGATCAGGTGGCAGGGGTAGCGCCCGGCCAACTCGCCCCCCAACTCGCCCAGCCGGTCGGCCATCATCAAGTCGTCGAGACGCTCGATCTCCAACGGCTCGCCGGAGGTGGTGCCCATCGCGACACCGATTCTCTCGGCCTGCTCGTCCGAGAAACCTGCCGCGTCGATCCCCGCGTCGTCGAGCGCCAGGCGCGCCGCGGCGATTGCTAGCTGGGACGCCCGGCCCACCGACTCGAGCGGCAGCCGCCGTACCCAGGCGGACGGATCGAAACCTAACACCTCCGCCCCCACGTGCGCGCTGTGGCGCGCCGTGTCGAATGAGGCGACCGGGCGGAAGCCGGACCGACCGGCCAGGAGACCCGGCCATACCGTTTCATGGCCGAGGCCGATCGGCGTGACCAGGCCCAACCCCGTGACGGCGATCGAGATCATCGAGCAGTCCCCCAAGGGATTCCCCAAAAAGGTGATTACGCCGAGACCGGCGCCAGCTCGGCAAGCCGTGCCGCGACCAGATCAACCATCTGCGGCAGGGTGGCGAGCTCTTTGTACCGCTCGTCGGGAAGATTCAACTGGAAGGAGTAGTCGACATCGACGCCGATCTCGAGCAGCGACAGCGAGTCGAGGGCTAGATCGTCGCGCAACGAATCGTCGTCGCCGATCTTTTCGCGCTTCAAACCCGCAACGTTGGCGATGATGTCCTTGATCTTTTCGCGGATCTCGATTCTTTCCATGGTTTTCTCCGAGTAGCCCGTTTGGCTTCGTTCGACTCTGAATCCTAGGCCGATCGCGCTCCTTTGTGAACCCTCTCTAGCGTCGGAACGTCCTTTGAAATAAGGACTTGCGCGCCTGGTTGCGACATTTCCCCGACCCGCCATGTAAGGCTCTGGAGTCGAGCGAAGCGTTACATGCCTCGTGCGCCGATCGCTCCGAAGCGGGACCCGACGTTGCAAACAACTCCACCCTGGCGTCACAGCAGGAGGATGAGTGCCACGCCCCCAGCCATCAGCCCCACGGCGATCAGCTTTCGCGCCGTGATCGCCTCACCGAACGCAAGGCGGCCGACGACGACCGCGAAGACGTTGCCGACCATCCGCTTGAGCGTTTCGACGACGCTCACCCAGACCGTCACCAACGCGGCGAGTTGGGCGCCCAGGGCGACGGCCGACACGGCGAGCGCGGCCAGAAACAGCCCCGGGCTGCGGCGCACTTCGGCGAGCCGGGCAAGCTCGCGTCGATGCGCCAGAAGCGCCAGGGCGGCCACCGCCACCCCGAGATTCAAGAGCAGGGCATGCAGCGGAGGATGCGAGCGCGAAACCGCGAGCTTGTCGAGCGGGATGGTGAGCGACCAGAGCAGTGCGGTCCCCGCCATCAGCCAGAAACCGCGTTGCGCCCGGAGTGACCGGAGGCTCCCCAGGCCTCCCCGCCCTCCCCCTACGGGCGCCTGAAGGACCAGAGCGCCGACGACGACGAGTCCGATGCCGCATGCGCCTCGAAGCGACGGCCGCTCGCCGAGCAGGGGGATCGCGACCAGCGCCGCGAACGCCGGGGTGAGCGACAGGAGCGGCACGGCCATCGACAGCTCGCCGGTCCGCAAGGCTTCGAGGAAGAGCAGGTTTGCGACGACGTTTAGGGCCACCGAGCCGATCGCCGGCAGCCAATACCCCGGCCCGACCGAAAACCCGCCATCGACCATCGCCCACAACGCAAACGGCGGCACCGAGGCGAGGCAGAGCAGAGCCATCAACGGCAACGGTCCGATCTCGCGCGCCAGGAGCTTTCGCAGCAGGTCGAAACCCGCCCAAGAAAGCGCCGAGACGAGGACGAGAACGAGCGAGCCGGCGGCCAGACCGTGGATCATGAGGGAGACTCCGGAAAATCGGTACCGGCTTCGTAGGGCTCGCGCAGGCGACTGGCAGCGCCGCAGGCGCGCACACGAAGGAGCCGAGCAGAGCCCTACGGAACCAGTACCGAAAAATCCGCGCGACTCTACCGCGGACTACGATAATCGTCGGCATGCTTCCGCTCCGAATTAAGCGCCTCGTCAAAGTCGGAAGCGGCTTGCCGCCACCGCGCCCGCCCCCCCCCCCCCGTCCCCTCCGCCTTCCACCTGTCCGGGAGAGGAGCGCCCCCGGCGGCCTGTCCGGCCCAACGGGCCGGGAGAATCTAGCCCAGGGCTGAGGCCGAAGGCCGATGCCCTGGGTTGAAAAAACCCCACCGAAAGGCGGCCTGAAAGGCCGCGAGAGCTTTCAGGCTCACACGCAGCGCTCGTCAAATTCGTTTTTCTAGGCCTCCAGGAACGCACGGAGTCTGCGGATCTGTCG
>JBBRUC010000200.1:0-11195 GCA_038248205.1 Thermoanaerobaculia bacterium | reverse complement strand
CCTCGCGCGCCCTGTTGCCCGCCGCGTCCAGTATCCGCAACACACCGCGCGAATCGTCTGTCTCTTTGGCTACCGCCTTCGATCCCCGTACGACGGGCAGTATTTCACTTTGCTCCGGCGCGTCCGCCCCCGGTGAAGTAGCGGGCCTCCGTGGTGAGGAATCCAAATCCCGTGAGGTAGTCGAAGTCCATGCACTTCGGGGAAGCCATCGCGTACTCGCGGAACCGGACGTCCACGTCGGAGAGCGCCGCATGGTTCGCCAACAGTTCATCGGTCCAGGCCATGGGCGCCCTCCTCAGACTTCGTAGAGGCTGGCGACCAACGCGGAGCGACTGGCGTTGACCGCACCGCCGATTCGGCTCGGCTGAAGGCGCAAGAACGTCCCGGCGAAGCGTTCGCCGAAGGCGAACGGCCCCCAGATCACCTCGTGAGGCTCCATTTCGCCGTCCCGGGAGAGCGCCAAGTAGGACTTCGACGACGCGAACTTCTGTGCGATCCACAGCTCGCCCGAGAGCGCGGAGGCGATCGCGGCCTGCCACTCTTCGTCCGTCGAGACCCGCCCGATCGCCACGTCCTTGCCGCCGAGCGAGCGGCACGACTTGAGCACCAGGTCGTTCCGGCGTTCGACCAGAAGCGTCGGCAGATCCCATTCGCGCCCTTCAAAGAGCACCTCCCGTCGCGAGACCACGCGGGTCCACGGCAGATGGGCGCGGATCAGCTCCTGCTCCTCGGGTGTGAAGCAATCCGACTCCTGATTCTCGGACAGGAGGGCGAGATTATTTTTGCCCGCGATGATCGAATGGATCGGCCCGTTGAACAGGACCAGCTCGCCGGCCGAGGCGAGCGGATAGAGCGCCGGATGGGTTCCCTGCATGGTCATTTCGAGCACGCCGTGAATCCGCTCGCCGCGGCACCGCAGCGCGTCGCCGTCGCCGTGGAGATCTTGAAACCAGCAGACGAAGAGCTGACCGGAGAGCGGCAGCCCGCTGTCGCGCAGCGCGTCGGCGTATTCCCGGGCCAGGCTCTCGCCCATGCCGAAGAGGAACTCCTCGCTGATCAGCAGAGCGAAGTTCAAGCTCCCGTCGCGGCCGAGGCCAAGGCGCAACGCCTCGGCGAAGAAATGGCGGAACAGCTCGCCCGTGGTGTCCACCTGAGCCCAGGCGAGCCCCTCCCGCTCGAAGAACTGCCGCCACTCTGGAATCTGCCGGTACTGCTTGGTGCGATACAGCGATTCGGTGCCGCCCAGGCGCGAGCCGAAATTGAACTCCAAGCACTGCAGGCCGTCCTCGGTCCAAACGAAGTCGGCCCGGCCCAACGCCGTATTGAGGCCGTTCGGCGGTTCGATCAACAGCTCGGTAAACAGCGGATCGAGCCCGTAGTGCGCGGCGATCCGCTCCGGGTCGTTGCCGAAGATCCGCTCCGGGATCAGTCGGTGTAGCCGGGAGAGCCCCATGGTCACCCGCTCCAGGGCCGCGCGCACCTCCCGGCCGGCAAAAAACGGCCACGGGTGGAGCCCTCCGGTGTAGTAGAGACACTCGTCCCGGACGAAACCGAAATCCAGCAGGTAGTCGATATTTCGGCAGTTGGGCGTCGCCATCGCGTAGTCGCGGAAGCGAATGTCCACCTCGGAGAGTTCGCGATGGTTGGCGATCAGGTCTTCGGTCCAGGTCATACGGATCCTTTACGTAGGGTCGCCTTCGCGTGAGGAGGGTGCGAGCCGAATCCCCAGCTCGGCGAGCTGGCGGGAATCGACCGTCGACGGCGCTTCGGTGAGCAGATCCGCGGCGGACGCGGTCTTGGGAAATGCGATCACATCGCGGATCGACGACGCGCCCGCGAGCAGCATGATGATCCGATCGAGGCCGAGGGCGATGCCCCCGTGCGGCGGCGCGCCGTAGCGCAACGCCTCGCGAAACCAACCGAAGCGCGCCTCGGCCTCGGCGTCATCGATTCCGAGCAGGCGAAACATCTGGGCCTGCACCTCCGGATCGTGGATCCGAATCGAACCGCCGCCCAGCTCGGTACCGTCCATCACCACGTCGTAGGCGCGGGCGCGGACTTTCCCCGGGTCGGTCGCCAACAGATCGAGATCGCGCGGATCGGGGCTGGTGAACGGATGATGCATGGCATCCCAGCGCGAGCCCTCGGGGCTCCATTCGAACAGCGGAAAATCGGTCACCCAAAGAAACGAATGGTGACCGGCCGGAATCAAGCCGTAGGTCCGCGCCAACTCCAATCGCAGGGCGCCGAGAGCCGCGGCGACCGTCTTGGTCGGCCCGGCCACCAGCAGCGCGAGCCCTCCGTCTGCTAAACCCAACGCGTCGGCAGCCCCGTCGATCTCGGCCGGAGTGAGCGCGCCTTTCACCTGAAAGATCGTCTCGCCCCCCTTGCGCTTCAAGGTAAGAACGCCGGCCGCGCCCGCGCGGCGGGCGATTTCGATCCAGCCGTCTACCTGTTTGCGGCTCGCCTCGGCGGCACCAGGCACCGCGAAGCCGCGGACCGCGCCGCCGCTCGCCGCCGCTTCGGAAAAGCCGCGGAAGCCGGTGCCGGAGAGGCGCGCCGTGAGATCGCGGATCTCCAGATCAAAGCGCAGGTCGGGCCGGTCGCTGCCGTACCGGGCGACCGCATCGGCGTAGGTGAGACGCGGGAACGGCACGGGCAGCTCGATGCCGAGCGGCGAGAGGGGAAAGATGCGCCGGAACAGCCCTTCGATCAGGTCGAAGATCTCTTCCTCCGACGGGAACGACATCTCCAAGTCGATCTGGGTGAACTCGGGCTGCCGGTCGGCGCGCAGATCCTCGTCGCGGAAGCAGCGGGCGAACTGAACGTAGCGCTCGAACCCGGCGACCATCAGCAGCTGTTTGAACAGCTGCGGCGATTGCGGCAAGGCATAGAACGAACCCCGATGCACACGGCTCGGCACCAGGTAGTCGCGCGCCCCCTCCGGCGTCGAGCGGGTGAGGATCGGCGTCTCGACGTCGATGAACCCCGCGTCGTGAAAATAGTTTCGCGCCTCGTGGACCACCCGATGGCGGAGCATCAGGTTCTTTTGGAGGTCGGCGCTGCGCAGGTCGAGGTAGCGATAGCGCAGCCGCAGGTCCTCCCCCGCTTCCATCCGGCCGTCGAGCGGGATCGGCAACGGCTCCGCGCGCGTGAGCACCGCGCCGCGATCGGCGAGCACTTCGAGCCCGCCGGTGGGAATCTCGGCGTTGAGGTTCTCCGCCGAGCGGGCAACCACCTGCCCCGCCACCTCGATCACCCATTCCGAGCGCACGGCAGAGAGCGCCGCCGCCGCTTCGGGCTGTAACTCCGGCTTGACCACCACTTGGATCACGCCGGTTCGGTCGCGCAGATCGAGAAAGATCACGCCGCCATGATCGCGGCGCCGTTGCACCCAGGCCTTCAAGAGGACGGTGCTTCCAATGTCTTCGGAGCGAAGAGTTCCGGCTCCACGGCGTTCGTTCAGCATTCCTCGACCTCGCTTACGAAAAAAGAAGAGTAGATCCGCATCAGGCTTTACAGGGCGCTCTCGGGCGTCTCGGCGAAGGCGAGCCGGTAGCGCTCTTTGAGCGCGGCGTAGCGCTCGGCGATGGCGCGGATGCCGTCGCGCTCGATCTCCGTAAGCTCGCGCACCGGCCGCGCCGGAATCCCCAGGGCCAGCATGCCGGCGGGAATGCGGTGCCCCGGAGCGACCAGCGCTCCCGCGCCGATCTGCGCCCCGGTTTCGACCACCGCGCCGTCCAGGACGCGGGCGCCGATGCCGATCAGCGCGCCGTCCTCGATCGTGCAGCCGTGGACCACGGCCTGGTGGCCGATCACCACGTCGGCGCCGATGGTGAGCGGAAAGCGCTCGTGGGTGACATGGAGCACCGAGCCGTCCTGGACGTTGGTCCGCGCGCCGATCCGAATCCAATGGACGTCGCCGCGCGCCACGGTGTGGAACCAAAAGGAGACGTCGTCGCCGAGCGTGACATCCCCCGCCACATGCGCCGACGGAGCGAGCCAGACCCTGGCGCCGAGCGTGGGCCGACGCCCTTCGAACGGATGAATCGGCATCCTTACCTACCCGCCGGGCTTCTTGTCCGTCGCCGCTTTGGCAGCCGGAGCCGCCGCCGGAGCGGCCGGTTGCGCCGAGAGAAGGATCTTCTCGTAGAGCGCGCGATGCTTGGCGAAATCAGCCTTGCCCGCCTGGCCGACGAAATCGACGCTGGTTTTCGGCAGCGGCAGCTTGAGCGTCAGGCTCGAACGCGCCTCAGCGTCTTTCCCGCGATCGACCTGGACCAACACGCCGCGTACGCCGTGGATCGTGCGTACCTCGACGATCGGCGCGGTCCACGAGTCGTCGCTCGAATCGTTCTGGCGGATCGCCGCGGCGACCTTGTCCGGCTCGGCGAGCGAAACGGTCGAGATGCGCACGTAGATGAACCGCGGATCCTGGTTCGGCGTAGCGTCCGGCGGTCCGATCCACAGGCCCGGATCATTCAACACTTGGCGCGCCGTCCAACCCGCGGGAACGTCGATCGTGTAGGGGAAGGGCAGCTGCGGGCTCGCGCTCGGCAAGATCAGGCGCTTGAACGTCTCCGGCGTGGCCGAGGCCGCCGCCGCAAGGGGCGAAGCCGCAAAGATCGCATAGACGGCACAACCGCCCAGTAGGGTACGAAGAGGGAGAGTAGAAAAGCGCACCATGAGGCTCCTCTGAGGCATTGACGGGGCGGACCGCCCGAAGCCGCCATCGATTGGCAGCCGGTACAAAACGCCGGGCGTGCCGGAATTTCCCGCGGCCGGTAGCGATCCCGCGGATTGCCCCGAGCATGGCATAAAATCCAGCCCGGTCCAACGCGGGCGGCCTCCTCTCCCAGGCAACGGAGCCCTCGACCCAACCCGTCTCGACCCAACACCTAATGAATGCTTCGGCCACCATCGACGTCGTCATCCCCGCGCTCAATGAAGAGGCCTCATTACCTCTCGTCTTGGCCGCCATTCCCCATCCGGCGGTGCGGCGCGTGGTGATCGCTGACAACGGCTCGACCGACGGTACCGCGCGTGTCGCCCGGGACGGCGGGGCCGTGGTGGTTGCCGCCCCGCGCCGCGGCTACGGCAGCGCTTGCCTGGCCGGACTCGCCCACCTGCGCGAGAACGACCCGCCGGACGTCGTGGTCTTCCTCGACGCCGATTTTTCCGATCATCCCGACGAGCTGCCGGCGGTGGTGGCCCCGATCCTCGCCGGAGCGGCCGACGTGGTGATCGGCTCGCGCGTCCTCGGCCGCCGCGAGCACGGGGCGCTGCTGCCACAGGCCCGCGCCGGCAATCTCGTCGCCTGCCTCTTGATCCGTCTGCTCTACGGTCATCGCTATACCGATCTCGGTCCGTTCCGCGCAGTCCGTTGGGACGCGCTCGAACGGGTTGGTATGTCCGACCCGAATTTCGGCTGGACCGCCGAACTCCAGGTCAAAGCCCTACGCCATGGTCTGCGCGTGGTCGAGGTGCCGGTCTCGTATCGCAAGCGCGTGGGGGTCTCGAAAATCACCGGTACGATCCGCGGCACGTTCGCCGCCGGCTACAAGATCCTTTGGACCGTCCTGCGCTACAGCCGCGGACCCATTCACCGCGCCTAACACCACCCCGCTGCTGGAGAGCCACGATGCCCGAGCCCGTCCGCTGCACGATCGACATCGAAGTCCGCTACGCCGAGACCGACCAGATGGCGGTCGTTCATCACGCCAACTACATCATCTGGTTCGAACTCGCCCGCACCCGGATCTGCGAGATGTCCGGCTTTCACTACGCCGAGATCGAAACCATGGGCTACCTGCTGATGGTGACCGGCATCTCCGCCCGCTACCGCCGCCCCGCCCGTTACGGCGACACCGTGCAGGTCACCTGCTGGGGCGAGCACCTCGGCAGCCGCGGCATCCACTTCGCCTACGAAGTCCACAAAGACGGCGAACTACTGGTCACCGGAACCTCCGAGCACCTCTGGGTCGACAAAGCAACCGGCCGCCCCTGCCGCATGCCCGAAGCCTTCCGCGAATCCTTCGAACGCCTGGCGGGGAAGACGACGGTGGGCGGCTGATGGGCAGGGTGCGAATCGCCAGAGAGAACGACTCACCTTCCGAATAGCGGCTTCCCACCTCCGATAGCGGCTCTCCAGTCCCCGCTTCCCGAGCCGGCAAGCCGCTTCCTGCGCTGGCAAGCCGCTTCCTGAGCCGGGAAATTCGCTTCCTGGACCGGCAAGCGGTTTCCTGGGAAGGGAAGCGGTTTCCTGGATCGGCAAGCCGCTTCCTGAGGCGGGGAATTCGCTTCCTGAACCGGCAAGCCGTTTCCTGCAGCCGCAAGCGGCTTCCTGGCGTTGAAATTCGCTCCACTTGCTCCGAAGCCGCTTCCGGCCGCCGCCCTTCGCTACCTGGACGCCAAAGCCGCTTCAGCGTTCCGACGTTGGCTGTCTGGACCTTACAGCCAGTTCAGGACGCCGAAATTCGCACTCCGGGGCTTGCCCCTTGGTTCCAGGCCCAAGGCAACGCCCCTAGGGCTGATCCTTGATTGACACCGGCAACTCTTTGACGGCCCGGTCGAAGTCGGATTCGAGGCTGCGATCCTCGACCCGCCGAAACTCGACGAACTCGCGTCCCGCATGAGTTCTGGCCAACTCAGCCGAGACTCGGCCCGCACCTCGGAGGATCTGGCGATCGTTCAGGGTCAAGAACCCTTCCAGCTTGGCGATCCAATCGCTCATCCTCATCGGCATTCGTCGTTCCGCCTGGGACTCGGCGAAGATCAAATACTGCTCGACCAGGTTGTTGAGGGCGCGCAGCTCCTCTTCGCTCAGGTAGTTCTTGGCGATCGCGACATCCGTCTTTCGGATGCGCGCCCCTTCCCAGGAAGTGAGGCCCATGCGCGGCAAATCGCGGCGGGCGCGGGACACGATCACCTCGGCGGCGGTCTGGCCGTGAATCGCGAAATGCACCTTGTTTTGTACGGTGGCGAAGAACTCCTGGGTGAACGGCGCGTCCCTGTCGTAATCGATGCTCGTGGCGTAGATGTCGGTGATCTTCTGGTAGAACCGCCGCTCGCTCGTGCGGATGTCCTGGATGCGGCGGGTCAGCTCGGCGAAGTAGTCGTTCCCCGCCCCTGGGTTCTTCAGGCGCTCGTCGTCCAGCACGAACCCTTTAACCAGGTACTCCTTGAGCTTGTCCGCGGCCCACTGGCGAAAGCGCACGGCCACCGGGCTGCGCACCCTGAAACCGAGCGCTAGGACCATGTCGAGGTTGTAGTGCGCCACCTCGCGAGCGACCTCACGCCCCCCCTCTTCCTGAACTGTTCGGAATAACCGAACAGTTGCCGCCTCGGCCAGTTCCCGATCTTCAAAGATGTGCTTGATGTGCTCGCTGATCGTCCCCTTGGCCTTGCCGAACAGATCCGTGAGCTGCTTCTGGTTCAGCCAGATGGTCTGGTCCTCCAAGCGCACGTCGAGCTTCGTGCGACCGTCCTCGCTCTGGTAGATGAGAATCGGGTTCGTCACGCGCTGAGGCGTTCCCGGACCGCGGCCACGTACGTCAGCAAATCGTCGAGCCTTCTGCGGACGACATGCTCGACGACTGCGGGATCGACGATCTCGTAACCGTGGACGAGGATGTTGCGGAAGCCCACCATCCGGCGGAGGGCTTCGACGAGCTCCTCGGGAATCCATCCATTACGCCCGAGGAGCTCGAAGAGCTCGCGATTGTTCCGCGGCTCCCCGAGGCGATCGTCCGCGACGATGTGGGCCGCTGCATCTAAAGAGGCCTGGATCGCGATCAGGAGCGTTCGCTCGGCGAATCTCTGCTGGAAGAGGTCCGTCTGAATCTCAGCCGGCCGGACCATCTCCTGGATCTCACGGACGCTGGTTTCGATCAGCGCCAGCTTCTTCCTAACCAGTTCAAAGTCCGTCATCGCCGGGCCGCCCCCTGCCGGTAGAGCTTCAGGTACGGCTCCAGATCCCAGAACTCGTTGCGGGAGTTCACTTCGAACCAGATTCTTTTCGATCGGTCGAGATCGACGAGCAGTTTGCCGTCGCGCAGCACCCGGACGATCAGATCGACCGGCGCCCGGTTGAGCACGACGAGCTGAACGGGAAGGCCGAGGGCGCGTTCGAGATCCCCCTCCAGATCCAGGCTCAGACCCTCGAAAGTGCGGGGAGGAGTCTTGCGGAAGAGGATTCCGACATCCACGTCGCTGTCCGGCCGCGCCGTGCCCCGGGCCACGCTGCCGAAAAGCCAGGCTGCGGCGATCCCTTCGGCGGCGGCCCGCTCGGCCAAGACCTTCCTGAGTTCGGATTCGATGGCTGTTGCGTCCATGGGAGGCGATCATAGCGGCAGACGGTAGAGCGCGGGCTCGGCCATGCCGAATCTAGAAGCGGTCCTCGCGTTGCTCCTCTAGGGCCTGGCTCGCGGTGATTCCCGGCGCTCGCAAGGTCGGCCGGCCGAGGGATCAGCAGGATTCCGTCCCGGAGGCCCCGGCCGGCGGTGACCGTCCAGGGGAACCAGGACTCGATCGCGAGAAACCGCCCGCGACCACAGGTTCCCTTAGCGAAGCCACCCATAGAAAAGCAGAATCAATCCGACCAGCACGATCCAGAACCCGGGGCGCGCGAACATCCGCCCCGCGGCTCGGCCGGCCGCTGCGGCGCCGATCGCGCCGACGTCTAAAACATCGGGCGCCAGGTAGGGTGTCGCGGGCGCGGCCCCGGCGATCACCGCCTCCGCCCCGGCGATCACTTCGGCGACCACAACCGCTGCCGTCGTCTCCTCCTCCGCGCCTTCTTCCGACGGTTCCGCTGCGGGTACCTCCAGCTGGCGGCGCATGGCGTCGGAAAACTTCCCGAACATCTGATCGCTCACGTCCTCGATCATGCCGCGGCCGAACTGGGCGAGGATGCCGAAGACGTTGACGTCCGAAACGACCGTCACCTCGGTCTCGGTCGGCGACCGCGCGACGACGCGGCTTTTCATCCGCAGATCGGCGCCGCCTCTGCCCTTCGTCTCCTGGCCCGAGCCCGACAGCTCGGCCTCGCCCGCCGCCTCGTCGAGGCGATCGAAGCGCAGCTTGCCACGGTAGTTCGCGGTCACTGGGCCGACTTTGACGGTCATCGTCCCCTTGTACTCCTGGTCGCTCACCTTTTCGGTGATCGCCGCACCCGGCAGGCAACTCGCGACGCGGTAGGGGTCGATCAGAAAGCTCCACACCGCGGGCGCCGCAGCGCGGACGACGAAACACTTTTCGATTTGCATTCCCATGGCCGCACTCTCTCACACCGAAAGGAGGGGAACGAGTCGGTCGAGCGACTCAAGATTATGGGCCGGCAGTCTCCGTCAAGCCGGGTTCAATGCAGCGTACCGGCCCTACCTCCTGCGCGTTGCAGCCGAGCGGTGAACCAAAGCGAGCTGTCTTTGCCCGACATGCCATCCGCACCGGCTTCTCCGCCCATCAGCAGCGCCAGCTCGCGGGTGATCGCGAGACCGAGATCCATACCGCCATCCTTGCTCGCCTTCGCGGAATCCATCGGCCGCAACGGTTGGGACATGGCAGCGAAGAGCCGGTTGACCTGCTCGGGATCGACGACATCCGTACCTTCTACCGAAAAGCGGACCAGCAGTTCGTCACCGCTGTCGGCCAAAAGTTTCGCCCGCAGGATGATCGACCCCTTGTCGGCGAACCGAGCGGCGCTCAGGGCGCAGTTGAGCAGTCCTTGCAGCAGCCGAATCGGATCACCGTGCAAGATTTCGGGAACTCCCTCGGCATCCTCTTCGACCGTCAGCCCTTTGGCGCGCGCCGTCTCGCCGATTGAGGAGGCGACCCAGCCCAGCAAGGGCGCGGGCTCAAAGTCTACGCATTCCAACGGAATCTCTCCCGCTTGAAGTTTCGCCAGCTCGATGAACTGGGTGAGCAACAGAAACAGGTGCTCGCTGGACCGGTCGAGCTTATCCAGCCACCCTGCCTGCTCCGGCGTCGCACCGGCACTTCGGATCAGCTGACTTAGACCACGGATGACTTTGATTGGCGCGCGGACCTCATGACTCAGGCCGGCCAGGAAGGTGACCCGGATCGGGTCGCCGGTTTCGACTTTCGGCCGCGCCGCACGAAGATCGAGCTCGGCCCGCCGAGCCATCTCTTCCGTCTCCTTTCGGCCAGAGATATCGGTCAGGATGCAACGCAGCTCGAACTTCCCGTGGGCGACTTGGCGCCGGGTCGCCGTCAGCTCGACCCAGAACGGGGCACCGTCGCTCTTGACCATCCGCAACTCGCACGACCGCGCTTCGCCGATACTTTTGGCAAGCTTTCGGCGGAACAGGTAAAAGACGTCTTCGTCGTCGCGGAAGATGGCGCCGGAGAACGGCCGGTCGACCAGCGTGCCGCGGGGTACGTCCCATAGGGTAGCGGCGGCCAGATTGGCGGCGACGATCACTCCTCGCTCGTCCAACGTGAGGTAGCCCAACGGCGCCAGGTCGTAGAGATCGAAATAGAGTTCGCGCGCCGCATCCCCCTCAGCCTGCACCCGGAGCAGCTCTTCGTTCTGCATTTCCAACTCGATGTGATAGACGCAGAGTTCTTGAACGATCCTCGCCGTCTCTACGCTGGAAAGACCCTCCAGCTCCTCGATCGACCGGATACCCGTGACCCGGCTGATCGCTTCGGCCCGTTGCCGCAGAAGGTCAGCGGCGTTCGATCGAGCGCTGACCGAATCCGTCGGCGGCGGGCCGGCGCCGGTGGGATATGGGGCTTGGTTGCTCATCACTTATCTCTCTTCCTGCGGCGGATCGCCGCAGTTTGGTCGCCTTGGAGCGCAGCCTGCGCCAACTTGATCTCAGTAATGTCTACGAATGTTATAACGGCTCCTTCGATGACGTTGTCCAGCGTGCGATAAGGGCGAATGCGCATGGTGAACCATGTGCCTTTAATGGTTTGGACCTGCGCCTCTTTCGGCACGAGAGTGTCCAATACCTCTTGCACGTCGGCCACCAGGTTGTCATACCCGACCAGATTGGAGACGATGTGCCCCACCGGCCGGGCGATATCGCTCGCGATCAGGTGGATCAGCTGCGTCGCGGTGGGGGTGAAGCGCAGGATGCGTAGCTGTTGGTCGACGAAGACGGTCGCGATGCCGGTGCCGGCGAGCAGGTTGTTCATGTCGTTGTTGGACTGCGACAGGTCAGCCACCT
>JBBRUC010000199.1:0-11229 GCA_038248205.1 Thermoanaerobaculia bacterium | reverse complement strand
GGCGGATTCCACTGCCCCGCCTGCCTGGGTGGGGGGGGTGAGGTGGTGGGGGCCCGCGCCGCTTCACCGCCGGATCTTTCAAGGCGCCAGAGCCGCCCGTAGGGGGACGACCTTGATCTCCTTCACCTTCTTCAACCGCCGGTCCTCGCTCGCGAAGCTCTCCGCCCCTGCGGCGATGGCGGTCGCGAGGTGGATCGCGTCTGGCGTGCGCAGGTCGTAGCGGGCGCGCAACTCGGCGGCCTTGTCGGCGATGTCGCCGTCCAGCTCGTGGAAATCCAGGTTGGGAAAGGACTCCAGCAGATCCCGGTAGCGGCGGCAGAGGTCGCCTCGTCCCATTCGCTTGGGGACGACCAGGATTTCGAGCAGCGCGAGCGCTGACGCCGCGAGGCGGCAGCGGCCGACCTCCGCGGCTTCGAGCAGGGCGCCCGCCGCCGCCCCGAATTCTTGGCTCCCTTCGAGCCAGTAGACGAACAGCATCGAATCGACCCCCAAGAGGGGGAGCGTCCGGGCGGCGGTCATCGCTCCCACCCTTCCCGCTCGCGCTCGATCGCCGCGGCACCACCGGCCTCTTGCCAGATTTCGGCGCCGAGACCGCGCAGGGCGGCGCACCAACCGCCCTTGGCGCTTTCGAGCGTGACGGTCTGATCGTCGAGCCGAAGCAGGACGACGTCTCCCGACTCCAGGCCCAGGCGACGGCGGACCTCGCTCGGAATGGTGATCTGGTACTTCTCGGTCAATTTTGCCGACGACACGATCATGAGACCCCCTCCTTGTTTTCGCCTTACATTATCGCGAAAGGGTAAGGAGAGCGCAAGGGGGTACGACAGACTTCTCGACGAGTTGAGCATGTTTCCTCCTAGGGGAAATAGACGTTCATCCCCCTAGGACGGAAATCACCGCCTTCATCTCGACGATTCCGGAAAAAATGTTGCGGCGCTACTCCTCGGCCTTGTCGGGCACGAACTCCATGGCGCCTGAGTTCATGCAGTAGCGCAGGCCGCTGGGCTTCGGGCCGTCGTTGAATACGTGCCCCAAATGGCCGCCGCAGCGGGCGCAGGTGACCTCCGTGCGCCGCATGCCGAAAGACCAGTCGCTCTTCTCGGTGACGTGCGAAGGATCGATCGGCGCCCAGAAGCTCGGCCAGCCGGTGCCCGACTCGAACTTGGTCGCCGAGCTGAACAGCGGGAGCTGGCAAGCCGCGCAGACGTAGGTACCTTTTTCATGGTTGTTCCACGTTTTACCGGTGTAGGCGCGTTCGGTACCCGCCTTGCGCAGAATGTTGTACTGCTCTGGAGTCAATAACTTACGCCATTCGGCGTCGGTCTTTTCGATTTTCTCGATCACGGTCTTTCCCTTTTTTTCATCGGCGGGGCCGTTGGCCGTTCCCTTGGCACCGGTTCGCGCAAAGCCGAACGCCGCAAACAAACCGGCGATGAGGACCACGAGCAGGAGGATTAGGACTTTCATCGGAGCGATCTCGCTTTCTCGGCCGAGGGTTGGAATCGTCGGTCGATTTTTTTGAAACGCCCGGAGCGTTGTCCGGACTCTTGAGGATACGCGCAGTTTGACCGGTATGGATTGGCCATCTGTTCGATTTCGAAGCAGATTCCGCCCCCTCTCCGAGAACTTCGGGCACGCTTCTTGCCTTACCTGTCGGCCAAGGCGTGGGCTCAAGGCAACCCCCAAGACCTACCGATTCATCGGTTTCGAAGCAGAGGGCATCGGGGTAACCCGGTGTTCGCCTTGCAATGCGATGGCCGGGGTGTGGACGGCACCTCGGCACTTTTTTACGTGCTCGAGGTGTCGGCGTTTTCCACCTCGGCGAGCAGGGCGAGAAATCCCGCTTCATCCAAGGTGGTCACCCCGAGACGCGCCGCGTCGTCCGCCTTCGAGCCCGGATCGCTTCCCACCACCACGTAGTGGGTCGTTTTGCTCACCGAGGAGACCGTCCGGGCACCGAGCCGCTCAATACGTTCCTTTGCCTGATCCCGCGACAAAGTTTCAAGACCGCCGGTGAAGACGAACTTCTTCCCCAGGATCGGGCTTGGGCCGGCGGGAGCGGGCGCGGTCACCTCGGCCAGCTCGATCATCTCCGTCAACCGGTCGAGCACCGCGGCGTTCTGCGGCTCGGCGAAGAAGGCGAGGACCTGCTCGGCCATTCGCGGGCCGACCCCGGGCACCGTCTGGAGCTCCTCGGCGGTCGCCGAGCGAATGCGCTCGAAGGTCCGGAAATGCCGGGCGAGATCGCGGGCGACCGCGGTGCCCACTTCGGGAATCCCCAACCCATAGAGAAACCGGGCCAGCTCGGTCTTCCGCGCGCGCAGCAGCGCTTCGACCAGCTTGGTCGCCGATTTCTCGGCGAAGCCATCGAGCGGTGCAATTTTTTCGCGCCGCAGAGTAAAAAGGTCAGGGAGCTGGCGGACGAGCCCGGTCGAAACGAACAGCTTGGCGCTCTCGTCGCCCAGCCCTTCGATGTCCAAGGCGTTCCGCGAGGCGAAATGGACGATCCGCCCGGCGAGCTGCGCCGGGCATTCGAAGCTGTTGGGGCAGACCGTGAACGGCCCCCGATCGATCAGCTCGGTACCGCACGAGGGGCAGACCGCGGGCATTCGCCAGGGCTCGCTCCGCTCGCGCTCGGGCTCTTCGATGCGCTCGATCACCTGGGGGATCACATCGCCGGCGCGCTGGATGCGCACCCGGTCCCCTTCGCGCACGTCTTTCCTCGCCACCTCTTCGCGATTGTGGAGGGTGGCTCGGGCGACGGTGACGCCGCCGAGTTCCACCGGCAGCAGGAAGGCGACGGGAGTGACCACCCCGGTGCGGCCGACCGACGGGAAGATCGACAGGATGCGGGTGATCTCTTTCCTTGGCGGAAACTTGTAGGCGAACGCCCAACGGGGGTGCCGAGCGGTGAAGCCGAGCACTTCGCGTTGGGCCAGATCGTCGAGCTTGATCACGATGCCGTCGATCTCGTACCCCAGATCGTCGCGCGCGCTTTCGATCGCCGCGTGGTAGGCGACGATCGCTTCGACGTCGGTCCCTTCGGAGATCCGGTCGTTCACCCGCAGGCCCCAGGCGCGCAGCGCCGCGTGCACGTCCTTCTGGGTCTTGATGTCCTCCGGCGTCGAGCCCGGCTCCGGGCCGAACGACAGGACGTCGTAGGCGTACATGTCGAGCGGCTTGGCGGCCGTCTGTTTCGGGTCGAGCTGGCGGATCGCGCCGGCCGCGACGTTTCGAGGGTTGGCGAACGGTTCCTCGCCCGCCGCGAGCAGCCGCTCGTTCAGCTTGTCGAACTCGGCGTTTCGCATGATCACTTCGCCGCGAACCGAGAGAAACGGCGGGATCGCCCGCTCTTCGCCGCGCAGGCGCAAGGGGACGGCGGGGATCGTCCGGACGTTTTCGGTCACCCCCTCGCCCTTTTGGCCGTCGCCGCGCGTCGCGGCGCGCACCAGTAACCCCTGCTCGTAGACCAGCTCGATCGACAGGCCGTCGAGCTTGGGCTCCAGCACGTAACGCACGGCGGCCTCCGGCCCGAGCCCCTTCCTCAGCCGCTCGTCGAATCGACGGAGGGCCTCTTCGGCGTTGTCCGATTCGAGCGACAGCATCGGCGCCGCGTGCTCGACCGTAGGAAAACTCCCGACCGCTGCGCCGCCCACCCGCTGGGTAGGGGAGTCGGGGGTAACGATCTCCGGGTGCGCCTCTTCAAGCGACTTCAGCTCACGAAACCAGGCGTCGTACTGCTCGTCCGACACCTCCGGCCGATCGAGCACGTAATACAGATGGTCATGACGGCGAATCAGAGCCGAGAGCGCCTCGGCGCGCTCGGCGGGGGTATCTTTACCGGGAGTTGGGCCGGTCTTCGGGCTCATGGCACTCCTTCCATCAGGAGGGCGAAACTCTACCGCAGAGTCGCCACCGCTCCGCCGACCCGGAAAGCCCATCGCCAGAGCCCGCCCACCGGTGCCGCCGCCGCGCTCACCCCCGGCGAGGCCGCGGCCACCGCTCGTACGGCTCCGGTCAGAGGTGTTCTGGCTAGGAGCACTGGTGAGCCGGCCCGTACCACCACCGCCCTGGCCCAGCGCAGTGGTGTGCTGGCTCCTACCACCAGTGCCCTGGCCCAGCGCAGAGGTGTGCTGGCGCGTACCACCAGTGCCCTGGCCCAGCGCAGTGGTGTGCCGGCCCGTACCACCAGTGCCCTGGCCCAGCGCAGTGGTGTGCTGGCTCGTACCACCAGTGCGCTGAGCCGGCGTACCGGTGATCTGGGCCGTGCCACCAGTTCCCTGAGCCAGCGCACCGGTGGGCGGGGCCGCGACACCGGTGCTCCCGGCCAGTGAATCGGTGGTCGCGAGGAGAAATCCGGTGCCTCTGCCCGGCGCACCAGTTCGGGGATGCTGGAACCCGTCATATAGTTCCCGAAACGCGCGATCGGGCCGGGGAACAGTCCTCGCGGCCCTCGACTCGGGAGGTCACCATGAAGGACCGTTCCTACGCGGGCAAACTCTACCAGTGGCAGAGCATGATCGAGAACATTCAGGAGTCGCTACCCAGCATTCCGGAAGCCGACGTGCCTGCTCCCGCCGGGCGTCCAGCCTAATCAGGGTCTCGGCAGGCTGGCGGGGTCGAAGCCTGCGGGTACGGCGCCGTCACGCGAAAACTACTTGGTTCGCTAGCGGGAATGTCGGGCCACGTACTCTCGCAATACCCCATCCATCCGAGCTTGCCAGCCTTCGCCGGTCGATTTGAAGTACTCGATGACCTCAGGGCTGTAGCGCACCGAGAGCAACTGCTTTTTGCTCACAGACTTCGGTCGTCCACGTAGCGCACGCAGCGGCACCATGGCCTGCAGCTGCTCATCCGTCAGAGGCTGCGCATCGGGATCCGCCTTCGCGGCGGCGAGGATGGCCGCATTCTCCTCGCGCGTCGGCATCTTGAGGGCAGGCCGCTTAGATGTGTTTGACATAGTACTTCACCTCGCGACGCTCAGCTCGGCGCAAGCTGATGATTCGCCGCACTTCGCCACGGTCCACAAATGCCGCGTAGTAGAGGATGTCCGCCTGAGGCACCAGCGCGATTATCCGTGCCTCGTCGTAAGCAAACCGATCATCCAACCACGCCAGCGCTGCATCCCAATCGAGTTCCCGTGCCAGCGCAAGTGACACGCCGTGCCTTGCGACGTTGATCGAGTCCTTGGCAGGATCGAACTCAATCAGCATGATATACGGTAGCTACAGAAAATAAGACTGTCAAGTTCGCGCCCGCATTTCTCACCAAGTGTTCGGTGATCGCCGTGATCGCCGCGGGCGGGATGACTGGCGCTCGGCCTGCGCCCAGTCTTCCGGATCCCGCGGGACCATCGGCCGGACCCAGCCAGCGCGGCCTTGGTTGACTTCAGGAACTCCGGCAGGTTCTAGTAGACAAGAAAAATAACGATGGCATAGAAGATCTCGATCATGCCGCTCAAAACCCACTTCGCCAACTTGATGGCGCCAGAGCGACCGCGTCCGGTGCGTCTCGGACTTTCAACCACGGCCCAGCCGGCGTCTAGTCGCCGCACTCGCGGCGGTAGTCGCTCCCCAGACCTTATCCCCTGGGCTCGCCAGGCTCCAGCCAACCGCCTCCTCGGAGCCTGACGATACGCTACGACAACGAGCGCGGCAAAGGAGATCATTGCCACATCGCCGGGAAAGAGTTGGCCTACGCCTTCGTGTCCGTGGATCAGCTGCTTGATGACTTTGAACGCGATGTTCAGAACTGGAGTTCGCTATGAAGGCCATCCTCGAAGTAGCAAAGCGCGGGTCAGCCGTTCGTGCAGCTCGGCAGCAGATTGCGGCATCACGTCGGGGCCAAGCGCCAGACTATCGCCTGAGCTTTGAATCGGCCCGAGCGCTCTTTGCTGACCTGACTCCGGCGCGGCTAGAGCTTCTGGACACTCTTCGTCGCGCGGGACCTTGTAGCGTCTACGCACTGGCGAAGGCGGCGGAGAGAAACTACTCGAACGTACATACGGACATCAGGCGCCTCGAAGAGATTGGCCTAGTTGAGCGTACCGAAGAAGGCACAGTGTCAGTGCCGTACGAGTCCGTTGAAATCCTAGTGCCTTTGGCGCAGGTGGCAAGTGCTGCCTAACCCCTCGCTCAAGCGGTCAGGCGGAGCGCCGGGCGAGGAGCCGCTCGCGCAGGGTGCGGCGGTCGGGTTGTTTCGCTTCGATCTTGTGGCGGGCGGCCCTGCCGCTTCATGAGGTAATCTCTACACCTTCATGAGCAAGAGCGGAATCGACGATCCGGAATCCGGAACCTACGAGGACGACGCGCGGGCGCTCGAACGGGAGCTTGCGGCCGTGGTGCGCCGCGTGCTGGCGGAAGAGCTGACGAAGCCCGACTTTCGGCGGCAGCTCCAAGACGCGGTCGCTCCGGCGATCCGCGAGGTGGTCGAGCAGCAGAAGAAGGCGTTGCGCGACGAGGGGGAGGGTTTGCGGCGGGCGCTCGGTGGCGGCGAGAGAGGGCCGATCCCCGCGGCGAGGGCATCGAGCCGTGGCGAGTTCGCCAGCAAGCGGCGCGAGGAAGGAAGCCGGATACCTCAGACGTTTCGCGACTGGATTCCCTGGCTGCTCGGGGGGTGCCTGGTCTTGGTGGTGGCCGGGGGTGCCTGGTTCGGCCTCGGAAAATATCGAGCCGGCTCGTCTGCGGAGCCGCGGAGCGAGCCGCGAAAGGCCTCGACCGAGGCGGCTTCGGGAAACGCGAACGATCGCGCAGGCTCCGAAACGGCCGCCTCGGGTGGCGATCCCGGCGCGCTCGATGCCATCTGGCTGCGCGAGATTCGGGCGGCGGACGAAGCGCTCCCGGCAGGTTCGCCGCTATTGGTAACGTCGGTGCAGACTCAGCTCGATTGCTTTTTCCCCGATTCCACGCGCGACCGGTTGGCGCGGCGGGCCGGGCAGCTCGACGGCGACCTGGCGGAGGATTTCGACGGCTGTGTCCGCCAGGGCTACAAGCTCGACCCGAAGGCCCCGAGCGTCCCGAATGCCGCCGTCTTCGCCGCCCAGGCGCTCGCGAGGAGGCTGCTCGTGAGCAAAGGACGCTCGGGTCTCACCTGGTGTTCTAGCACCGACCTTGGCGAGGTGCAGCCATCCCGCTTCAAGCCGGACGGTTTCATCGGACCGACCTCGTTCAAGGTATTGAACGCCGTCCTGCCCTGCCTCGGGATCGACGGGGTGACCTTCGACGCCAAGAGCCCCGCAGAGGCCTATCTCGCCTTCTCCTACGCCGCGCTGGGCGAGATCGCCCGCCTCGCTTCCGAGGGCTGACGCGCACGGTGAGCACCTCGGTCGACTTCCGCCTCGAACAGGCGATCTACGGTTCCCGCTCCGGCGACCGCGATTTTCGGCTTCTCGCGGCGTCGCCCGGGGTCGCCCGCGCTGATCGCGATCTGCTCGAACAGCACGCGAACTTAGGCGGCACGGCGCTCAGCTCTCCGACCGTCGCGCCGATCTATTCGGCCTTTCCGCTCGATTCGAAGAGCGGCCGACACGCGTTCTCCCGCGCGGTGGTCCTGGGGCCGGGCGGGAGGGGCAACGACTATCTCGTCCACGTCTTGATCCTCAGGCCGGCCCTGCTCGAAAAGCTGCGCGGCGATCTCTTCCTGCTCGACGACGCGGGGCTGTTCGGCGCGCGCAAACCCGAAGGGGACGTTCTCCCCGCGCCGGATCTCGACTCCGGCCGGTTGGAGCTTGCCTCGCGCCGCCCGTGCGGCGCCGATCGATCGGAGGAGATAACCCTCGACAATCTCGCCCCGCTGCTCTCCGCGATCGCCGAGGGACCGCTGGCGGTGCAAGTCGCCGAAGGGTCGCTCGCCCTCAGCCTGTGCCGCGCCCTGCTCTCGATCCTGCCGCCGGACGATCGGCTGAACCTCGCTTTTTCGAGCCGCTTCTGCCAGCCGCGCGCTCTGCCGTACCGGTTCTCGGCATTCGTGCCGGACGATCGCCCGCTGGTCGAACGCTACCTGCGCGGCGCGATCCGGCCGCTTGCTCCCGTGCCGGAGGGGCCGATCCGCCAATGGCTCGCGGCCGCGGAACAGGGGATCGAGCCGGTGTTCAACCTGTCGTTGCTGCGCGATCCGAAGCATGCGCTGGCCCAGGTTCGCGTACTTCAGACGCTGCGCGAGACCGTGCCGGCCAAGGCGCGCGGCGCCGGTCGCTCCGGCGGCCGGCTCCCGGCGACCGAACAGGTCTTGGAGATCGCGCGCCATCCGGCCAACGCCTCCCTGCCTTTTCTCGCGGCGCAGCTGCTCGGCATCTTTGCGCACGGTCTTGAACAGAGCGCGGAAGCGGCGCTCCGCGCGGGCGATCCGAATCCCCTGTTCGCGGACTGCGAAAAGACCCTGGACCAGGCCTCGGCCGGCGATCTGATCGAGGAGTTGCGGGCCGATTCCGGCGTCGCCGCGCGAACGGCCGAGATCGCGGTGGCGCTGTCGGTCAACGATCCGGCGCCGTTCCGGGCGATCTTCAGTCGGACCGGTTCGGACGGCCCCGGCGTCTGGCTCGACGAGTTGCTCGCCCGCGCGCCGGTTTTTGCCCTGCCGTTTCTCGGCGCCACGTTCTCCCGGTGGCGGGAGATCGAAGGGACCGATGCTCTTTCGGCGATCATGGCGCTTCTCGCCGCTCTGCCGGAGGACGTTTCGCTCACCCCCGCGTTCGCCGCGATCGAACGGGCCGCGCCGGCGGCGGCGACCCCGGCCAATACCGAGCGCCACGCCTGGTTTCTCTCCTTCTTGCGGTCCCTGCTCCCGTGGCTCGGGGGGCGGGTGCCCGCGGCGCTCGCGGCGCGCCTGGCGGGGCAGGAGGGGTTGCTCGACGCCTTGGGGGCCGGCGACCTCGAAGGGCTAGTGCCGGTGCTCGCCGCGAGCCTGCCGCAGCTCGTCGATCGGGAGCGGCTCGCGGCCCTGCCCGACCCGGTGCTCGAATCGTTCTTGGCGGCGTTCGTCCACGGTCTTCGCCCGGTTGCCCAAGGGGGGGACGCCTGGGATCTCAAGCGCCACCCCGAGCGGGCGCGGCTCGCCGAGCGGCTGGCGGAGCGTTCGGCCGCGCGGCTCCAAGGAGGAGCCGGTTCGCAGGCAGAGAAGGAACTCGCCCGCGCCGCGCTCTCGTTTCTTGAGACGGCGTCGCCGCGCGCCGAGATCGCCGCCAGCCCCCTGCGCCGGGCGCTCGCCGAGATTCTTCGCGCCCACCCCTCGGGGCTTACCGCCTCGGCGGCCCGTGCCGCCGCGCGGCTGCGCCCTCGGCTCGGTTCGCTGCCGGGCTTCGCGCCGGGTGAGTTGGCGGCGATTCGCCGCCAGGCGTTCCGGGATGCGAGAGAATCCGCGCCGCCGGGCCTCGCTTGGCCGGTGCTGATCTGGGTCGAAGCCCTGCGAGCGAGCGGATCGGGCGCGGAGGGCACCGGATGGTTGGGTTGAGGGTCGTCTCGATGGATGTGGATTGGAGGGATGGATGATCACTTGTGCGGAGTGCGGAACGCTGAATCCGGCGGGGAGCGAGGTCTGCCAGCACTGCGGCGCCTCCCTCGGCGCCGTCCGTGCCGCCCCCGCGCCAGCGCCACGCGCGGATACGGCGACCCGCGCGATCATTCTGCCGCCCCCACGCCTGGCGCCCGCCGCAGCGCCGGCACCCGGCAGGTCCGGCGAGCCCAAGGATGACGAAGAGGCCGACCTCGACCCGAATCATCTGGAGACCTTTACCGCCTTCGGCGAAAGCCGGCGGATCGTCACGGTGATCGGTTTCGGTGCGAGCGGCAAGACGTTTCTGATCAATCGCCTGCGCGAGGCGCTGCCGCGCGGCGGGCGGTGGACCACCCACCCCCGGAAGCAGGAGCGGATCGAGATCACGCCCGAAGGGCTGTGGCTCACCGAGGTGAACCCGGCGCGGCGCGGCGCGGGAAGGCCGTACGTGCTGGTCGATTGCGCGGGAGAGAGTTTCCAGCGCGCGTTCGACGAGCAGTCGACCCGGGCGAGCCTGTCGGGGATCGGCGTGCGGTCCTATCTCACGGCTCTGGCCTGCGCGAGCGCTTACGTTTTCGTCGTCGAGGCGGAGCATCTGGCCGAAGCGGCGGAGGGGGGGGCCTCCGAACGGGCGAAGGTGGCCGCCCTCTCCGAATCGTTCTACGACGTCATCGACGCGATTCGGCTCGCGAAAGCGGGTCTCGCGGAACTGGGACCGAAGGCATTTCTCGCCAAGGGCCTGGCGAAAGACGACCTGCGGACAATCCGCTCTCGACCGGGGCCGCGGATGACCGAGCCGCTGTTCGTGGCGCTCTCCCAGGCCGATCGCCTGGCGCCGGCCGTCGAGGTGGACGATCCGTACGCTTTCGCCTGCGAGGGAGCCTCGGTGCTCGCCGCGGCGGTCGAGAACCGCTTCGCCCGCTATCGGTTCGATTTCGTCAGCTCGTTCTTCGAACACGACGGACCCGATGGCCGGGTGGATTACGGCCGCCGGCACTACGGGGTGGTCGAAATGTTCGATTGGCTCGACCGCCAGCTCTCGACGCGCCGAGGCGGCTGGCGCGCCCGCCTGGCCGGGGATCTGGATACCGGCTGGCCGCTCTGGCTGCGGCGGCGGGTCGATCCCGCTTTGCGCCCGGGAGGGCGGGTTTGAGCGGCGAGCCTTTCGGCGACCGGCCCGGCGATCCCGGCGATCCCGGCGATCGGTTCGCCAAGTTGCAACGGCGCGCCGCGACGTTCGCTTGGACGGCCGCCGCGATCGTCATGGCGCTCTCGGCCGCCGGGCTCTTCGGGCTCTCCGCCTGGCGTTCGAGCCGGGCGCCGCGGCGCGACGGCGGCGCGTCGCCGCTCGCCACCACTCTCGCCTGGCCCTGGTCGGATTTTCCCGCCACGACGCCCACCGAGCGGGCGCGGATCGAAGGCGAATTTCAGCTCCAAGAGCCGATGCTCGCCGCGCGCGTTCTGCCCTGGGTGGCGATTCCCGACGCGGTGGCGCTCAAACCGCCGAGCGGCGAGGCGCGGGCCGCACTGGAAAGGGCGCTCGCCGAGGTGCGATCGCTGCCCGATCCCGCCGAAGACGCCGCGGCCGAAGATCCGGAAGCGTTGGAACAGCGGATCGATCGCGGCATCGACGCTCTGGCCGTCGCGCGCCGCAGCCAGCCGGGCGCCTGGTTGATCGACTACGACCGCGGCGTGCTCTACCTCCGGCGGGGCAACGCGCGCGCCGCCTTGCGCGAGCTG
>JBBRUC010000198.1:0-11230 GCA_038248205.1 Thermoanaerobaculia bacterium | reverse complement strand
TCGATTTTTCGCTGGCCCGTGCTCCCCGCGTGGTCACCGACGAGGCAAGCGGATCGTTCGAGCTGACGTGCGACGAAATTCCCGGCGCGACGGCACGGGCAGAGGTGCTGGTCGATGCCCGCTATCCCCCAACGGACGTCGAGCGCGATGCGACGCCGCTCTTTCGCCAACTGCGCGCGCGCGGCATGGTGCGGGCGTACGAAAACCGATCGATGAGCGGCAACGGTTCCGAATACCGCTCCGGTGCCATCGACATGACCGAAGGGTCGCGTTTCGTCGTCGATCACGCCGGCATCGGCAATCGAGACCTCGCGGTGATCGGCATTCCGACCGAAGGAAATCTGGTCGGCAACCTGAGCGTGACCCGGGACGCCTACTCGGCCCGCTGGGCGGCCTATGTCATCGCACAGCTCCGGGAGGCGGAGGCTTTCGCCACCCCATAGTCCCCCGGGAAAGCCGAAACCTACATATCTTCCGGTCGTTTCAGATTACGGTTGTCGACGTCGAAGATGTGCATGGCAAACTTCCAGATGTGCCCTTCCAGGTCCACGCATTCATACAGGCGGTCGCCCCAAAAAGCGTCGGCGGGCTCGCGCGTGATCTTGGCTCCGGCGGCGCGGGCGCGTTCGCAATGGGCGTCGATGTCGTCGACGAAGACGTAGAGCCTCGCCGTGCTCCTGCCGCCGATCTCTTTAGGGCTCACCCAGTTTTCGTTCTCAGCGGTCCATCCCAGCATGAGAAGACTGTCCGCGACTTCCAACTCGGTGTGTACGACCTCTCCCGCCCTGTTGGTCATCCTCAGTTTCAGCTCGAAACCGAACGCCTTGATCAGCCAGTCGGTGGCCGCCGCGAGATCGTCGTAGAACAAATGGGGAGTGATTCTGGGCATATCCGACGGGGGATTGGGGACCATCTCGCCTCCTAGCGATCGAAGAAGTTGCTGACGTTGTTCACATCCTACAAAAATCGATTGCGGTCGTCCATCGTCGAACCGCCGTTGAACCACCGATCGTGTCCACCGGGCCCCCATTTGACTTGTGTACACAATGAAAATACATTCACTCTTTCCTCGGAACGCGTAATGCAACGCACGAGCCGGAAATACAACCTCAAGATTTGGGGCCTCGCCTTTGGCTATTTTGCCGTCTACATCCCGTACAGCGCCCTGATCAAGATCATCACGCTCGGGCACTGGCCCGGGTCGAGCGACGCCGTGTCCGGGTTTCAGTTGCTGCCGGCGACAGCCATCGCAACGGCCGTCGTCGCGTCGGCGATCGTCTCGGTGATGGGGTGGTGGAAATACGCCAGCCGGCGGAAGGTCTTCGGGATCGACCTCCCGTGTCCGAGTTCCCTCGTAGCCCTGTCAGGTTTCGGCACGGCCATCATCATGGCGACGACTACCCTCGCCTATACGACGAAGGGTGTGTCGATCCTGCTGGCTCTGCTGCTGCTGCGCGGCGGCGTGATGATCATGGCGCCGATGATCGACTTCGCCTTCAAGCGCAAGGTGCGCTGGTTTTCATGGCTGGCGCTCGCCTGCGCCCTGGCAGGCGTCGTCGTCGCACTCGCGGACGTACACAACTACCGGATGACCCTGGTGGCGACCTTGAACATCGTAGCCTATCTAACAGGGTACCTCCTCCGTCTACCGTGTATCAACACGCTGGCCAAGTGCGACGACGTAAGCGTGACCCGTCGGTACCTCGTCGAGGAAATGATGGTAGCCACCACACTGTATGTGGCTATCCTCGCCATCGGAGCCGCCATTGGCACCGGGCCGATCCTGGCGGATGTTCGAGCGGGTTTTGAGGGTTTCTTCACCAGCAGCATCACCGGGCAGGGCCTGCTGGTCGGCGCGCTCTACGCGTGCCTCTATTTCTTCGGGACGCTGGTCTATCTGGATCGCCGGGAGAACGCGTTCTGCATCCCGCTCAATCGCTGCGTCAGCGTGCTGTCGGTCCTTGTCGCCAGTTACGCTCTAGCGGCTCGATTCGGACTGGCTCCACCAAGTGCTGCGGAGCTTACAAGCGCCGGGTTGATCGTCGTGGCGCTGCTGTTGCTCTCGCCGCTTCACCATCTCCCCTTCTTGCCGCGGGGTAAGAAGGCGCGCCCGGAGCGGTAGGAATCGCCGAAAACCCGCGGACCAGAAAAGCCCGCGGGTGGTCACGGTTTGCCGCTTGCGTCACACGCGAAACGTGCCTCCACGCTTAGTGGTGGGGCACCTCGCCTTCCTTGCACTCGGGCAGCGCATTACGTGGACTGCCGCCTGGGCAGGCGTCCGCGCCGCCGTTGGTCTGGGTCGTGCCAAAGATCGACTTCGGCTCGGATGGATTGCACACGGTCTGGACGTTCCACATCATGCCGCGGTCCTCGTGACCAAGGAAATGGCAGTGGATGACGTAGGCCCCGGTGTAGTCATCGAAGCGATGGCGGATCAGCACGCTCGTTTCGTTCTGGATGCACCCGCACACCGAGAGCTGCCCTTGGATGGTGGTCGTCCATTGACCGTTCCAGGTGGCGTTGTCGGCCTGGCAGGCCCGCGGGCATTTGACCTGGGCGTCCTCGTTGCTCCAGATCGGTCCCGCCGGCCGGTCGGTCGCCGACGTGGTCGGCAGGGCGATGACGTCCTGCCAGATATAGGGCGGCTCGAACTTGCGGTCGGCGTTCTGGTGAACCTGGAATGGATTGATGTGAATATGGAACGGATGGGGCAGCATTCTGGTGTTGCCATCCCGGCCCAGTTTGTTGGCGACCTGCCAGTCTTCGGTCGAGCCGCGCACCATCGTCGCTCCCGCACAAGAGCCGTTGTATTGGGTGTTGTTGATCCAGAAGCTGTTGGGCTGGACCGCGTTGTTGCCATCGATCGAGAACGCGATCTGCCGCGGTGGTTTGGATGCCTCCGGGAGATCTTCTAGGTACGAAGGGGTCACCGGCCAGCAATTCGCCTTCGGCTGCGTAGCACAGGCGGGATCGACCGGCGGACCGTTCGTGATCGGTGGTGTAATCGGCGGCGTCGCCGGAAACTGCATCTCCGGCGCCAGCGGTGCACCGACGACCTCGATGGTGAATAGCAGCGGGTCGCCCGAGCCATCGACCGGCGGTCCGCCGCCTTCCGTCTGCTGGATCGGCGGCACCCGCAAGGCGACGCTGGCCTCGGGTTTGAACAGCTTCAAGACATTGGCGCCGAGCCCTTGCGTCACCACCCGGCTGTCGACGGAGTAGGTACCCGCGACGGTTGGCGCGCGGATCAGGAAGTCGGCGCGGTTGCCCGGCGAAAGCTTGAAGTTCGAGTAGGTGCCCTCGGTGTCGCGATAGGGCTGGCGGGCGTAGTTTTGCCAGGCGAACTGGACGCCGTCCTGGGCGATTTGAAAGGTCTCTTTGATCCGGGGATCGAAGCCGATTTCGAGCGACGCCGACGCCTGCATGGTCGCGCCGATGAAGCGCCAGCGCTGAATCTCACCGGGGCGCATCGTGATCTTGGGAGTGGCGAAGCCGTTGACCAGCATCTTGGGCGGATAGTTGGGAACCCCCGCATTGAAGAAATTCAGGTCGTCGGTGACCTGCTGGACGACCAGCACCCGATCGACCAGCTTGCTGCCATAGATGCCGTTGAGCCAATCGTCGAACGCGCCGGTGATGATCAGGGAGCCCGACAGGCCATTGAGAACCTGGAGCGAGGTAGAGCCGTGCTTGTGCGGGTGGTACCAATGGGTTCCCGGCGCCTGGTTCCAGGGAAGCGGGTTGATGTCGGTCTGGTACATGCCGACGGCGTAGTCCTCTTTGTCCGTTGGCACGCCGGTCGAGCCATAGGGGAAGAGGTTCAGGAGCACGTAGTCCTGGTGCGGCAGCGGCGATACGTGGGTACCGTGGTAGTGCAGGTTCGTGACATCGTCGCCGTGGAAGCACTCCGGGTGGTGCTGGGGTACGGGAGTGGGTGTTCCACAGGTAGCCGGCGCCGTACAGTCGCTATCCGAAGTACACATAGTGGTGGCGCTATCGGTACACGCGCGGTAGGAGGCGGGATTGCATTCCTTGGAGTCGCTGTAGGTGGTCTTGTCGAGGTAGTTGTAGAGCGCCACCTTGATGCGGGTTCCTGGAGTCACCTGGGGATTGGTCGTCGGGTTGGGAGGCAAGGCGGGGTTTTTGAGCTTCTCCGTCCGCGCTCGCAGGGTGGGTCCCGGGTACCCCCAGCGGAGGTTGGGATCATTCGGGTTCTTCGGGTCGACGCTCTGGCTCGGGTTCTTCGGCGAGCCGTAGGCGCGGAGGTTCTGCACCTGCCAGCCCCAGGACTTGCTCGCGTTCGTGGCGCACGAGCCCGCCGGGGCGGTCGCGCCGCAGTCTTGGTCCTTGGTGCATACCGTGTAGGTACCCTTGCAGAGCGTGGCGGTCCACAGCGGAACGCAGAGATCCCGCTTGCGGACGATGTAGCTGGTATTGATCGCGCCGTCGGGTCCCGGCGTGATGGAGGGCGGGTAGTCGAGGGGGAGCTCCATGCTCCAAGGCGGCGTACTCGGGCACATCGCCCCCTCCTGCGGGATGGCGGCCCGGACGGGACCGGCGGTGAAGAGGGCGGCCCAACCCAGCAGGGCTAGCGCGACCCTCGCTCGAATCGAAATCGTTACACTCATCAGGAATCCCTCCATTTTGTCGACGTGCTCGGTCCAGGGCCGGCGCAATTCGCGCCGGCCCTCCGGTGTCCACACCGTACTGCCAATCGATGAATCTTCGCCGATAGTAAAGCACATGGAGGGGTCTCCGCCAGATCGCTCGGCTCAGCAACCCGAAACGCAGGTCTTCACAACCTCGACCTTCTTGCAGCGCAACGCCAGCCCGGTAAGGATCTCATCCTTCCCTTCGTCGCGGATGTGCGCGATCAGCTTGGTGGCTACCGAACCGAACGGGCAGGTCGTCGGCGTCCGCCAGGTGCCGTCGCAGTTGGGGCGCTCCAGCGTGCTCGGATTCGGAATCTGCGACAACGAGCCGTCATCTTCGATCCGGGTGCGATAGAGCTTGACGCCCTTCAAGCGGGTGTTGTTTTTGGTTTTGGAGTTGCACACCGAGACGCCATGGACGAACGTGTCGTGCGAGGTGGTCAGGAGGGGCACGAAGTCGATCGAACGGTTGGTCGGCCCGTTCTTGCCGCAGAGGTCGAGATCCGCATGCGGCCTCACGATCGTCTTGGCGACGATGTCGGCCTTCTCGACGCGGACGTAGCAAGGCCGGTCGGTGCGTTCGCCAAAGACGAGCCGCTCGATCGCGCCCCGGTCGGCGGTCTCTCCCAGTACACGTGTGCGATTGCCGGTGAAACCAGAGACGCTGCGGTCGCTGTCGAGCAGATCGCCGGTCAGCGTGACCGCGAACGAGTAAACCGCGTTGTCGGGCGAGGGCGGCTGGTCCGCGATCAGGCTGCCGATCGCCGCCCTGAGATTAGGCAGCGGTCCAATGGTATTGACGCCGGTCTGTGGGGTGCCGGTGGTCTTCAAAAGATTGGCGATCTCCGCCCAATCTAGCACCGAGTTGTTGTTCTCGATCTGGACTCCCTGGATCGCGGCCACCGCCCCGGCGACCACCGGCGTGGCGCTCGAGGTGCCGTTGAAGGTGGTGGTGTACCACTGGTTGTCATCAATGCCGTTGACCCGGAAGGACGCCGGCGAGCCGTAGCCGGCGGTCGTGACGTTCTCGCCCCACCCTTGAACGTCGAGGCGGCTGCCGTGATTCGTAAAGCACAGCGGCGCGTGGCTGGCCGAGTCACCGGCCCCCACCATCAGGGCGCCCGAGTTGCGGACGATGCGGTTGAACCGGTCGTTGTAGCGCGAGTGATCGAGGTTCATCTCGCCGTTACCGGCGGCCTGGACGACGATGACGCCGGCCGCGCTGGCGGCGTTGATGGCATCGAAGATGTCGTTCCAATACTCCATGGCGATGTAGCCGCACTGGCTGCGCGCCTTGCCATCGGGCTGGGGGCAGGCGGAGCAGTCGTTGTCGTTGCCCGGTCCGCGAGCGTGCTGCTCAATGAGAATTACATCGCCGGCCGCGAGATTCGACACCGCCGTGAGGATGGCCTCGGCCACGTTGTCGAAGTAGGCCCAACCCAGATCGCGCAGAACTGAAACGACGCCACCGCTGGCCTGCGGCACGATGCCGGTCACACCGGTGCCGTCGGCGAGCCCGAGCATGACGCCCATCACCGCGGTGCCATGCTGACGCGAACTGTCGGTATCGTTCCTGCCATCGACGATGAACATGCTGGGCAAGTCCTCGTGGCTCAAGTTCCAGCCCGACTCGATGTCGATGATCCGGACCAGCCGGCCCTGGCCGCCGGCGATGGTCCAAGCGAACCTGGCGTCAATGCCGCCCGGCGCCGGATTCAGGTGGGTCTGCTGGGTCTGGAAGTTCGGCGTCGCCGGTGGCAGGTCCGCGTCTTCGGGAATCGGCGCCAAATAGGCCAGCTCGACGATGTCGAGCTGGTTCAGCCGGTCGGCCAGCCGTTCACCAGGCTCGCCCTTCGCGACCTGGATCGCATAGTAGTTCTCGAGATCCGAAGCCTGCCGCCCCCTGCGGATCTCGGCGTTGATGCGCAGGTCGGCCAGCAGCTCCGAGTTGATGCCAAACAGGTTTCGCCAACCTCTCAAGCGGGGAGAGTTCAAGATACCGCGGAGCTCAGTCATCTCCCGTTCGACACTTTCAGGCGTCAGGCGCTTGCGCCGCAAAAGCGCGCGGTCGTAGTCGTCGAAACGCTCGCTTACCGATCGCAGGTCGGCGAGGCGAGATTGGGGCGTCACCCGTTCGCTCTTCTCCTGTCGGATCCCAACCGGTGCCAGCTCGCGGATTCGCGTTCCGTCGACGAACTTGACGATCACGACATCGCGACGGAGCCCCTCTCGATACAGAGTCTTGGCCGGTTTGGTGACCTGGTACTTGGGCTTTAGCGCGATGCGCTCGGCTGCCGGCAGCCCGGTGGTCCGCAGCTGTTTGATGGCCAGCGGCCGGCCGGCCTGGGGTCGAATTCTCGCCGGCTCCTCAAGCCTTTGCGGAGTGACCCGTTGTTGGGGCGTACGCTGCTGCGCGAACAGCGCCGACTCGGCTTCGAGAGCGAAAGTCGGCACCAAGAAGACCCATAGTGTCCAAATCCGTTTCATGAGCTACCTCCTTCATCGGTTGAGCCTAGGAACAGAATCAAAAGCCGAACGACAGATTTCGTTCGCCCGACTACCTGGTGTGCGGATAGCATTAAACCATGCAGCCTTTTCAGCCCGGGAAACACCAACCCATTCAGGAGAAGCGGAAACCCGCGGGATTTGGCCTGCGCTTCCTTCTCGCCGCCTTCTGCCTCCTCGGCCTGGCCATGGCCGGGTTCGGGATTTACTTCATCGCGCTCGGCAACGCGGCGCGCTCCTGGCCGCGGGTCGAAGGCCGAGTGATCTCGACCCGGATCCGAATCGACTACCCCACCGCCGGGACTCAAGGAACGCGATCCCAGCGGCAGCGGCTGCGGCAGTTCTATCCTTCGATCACCTACAGCTGGACGGTCGAAGGTCAGAGCTATACCGGCTCCCGCTACCAGCTCGGAACGACCCACGAAAAGTACGACGAGCGGCAAGAGGCGGTCAAAGCGGCGGCGAGGTTCCCCGCGGGCGCGCCGATTCCGGTGTACTACGAGCCGGGCAACCCGAGCCAAGCGGTGCTCGACCCTCGAACCTCCGCGGGCGTCTACGTTCCCCTCCCCCTAGGGCTGCTCATCCTGGGGCTGGGCTGGCTCGGTCTCCGCCATCGCGGCGCGCTGGAGCGGGCGATCGAGAAGGGCGAGTGAAGATCGCGCTCCGTTTTCGGAGCAAAACTCTTCGCCAGCCGACTTCGTAAGACGAGAAGGATCGATCGATACCAAAACTGCCAGGGGGAGAGACCATGCGTTCCGCAACTCATCGGACGACTTCAAAGGTTCGATCAACGGTCCGAATCGCCAAGCTCGGAATCTACTGGGCGGGCGCCCTTGGCGCGGTGGGACTGCTCGGTGGGCTCACCGGTTGCGCGAGCGGCGGGGCGGGAACGCATGCCACCGCCCTACCGGCTGGTGCGGCCCTCTTTCAGCTGAAGCCCTGCACGATCGAAGGGGTCCAGACCCCGGTTCGCTGCGGCACCTACGAGGTTTTCGAGCATCGCGAGTCCCGCAGCGGGCGGAAGATCGGGCTCAAGGTCGTGGTGCTGCCGGCGACCGGTCCGAATCCCGCTCCCGACCCGGTGGTCTTTTTCGGCGGTGGGCCGGGAGAGTCGGTCACGGAGTACGCCACCGGATTGGCGAGCGACGGCGGCGATCTGCTCAAACGCCGCGACCTCGTGCTGGTCGACGTACGCGGTACGGGAGGGTCGAATCCTCTTTTCTGCCCTTACCAGCAGGACAACTCCCGCCAGCTCGGCCTGCTCGAAGAGTTTCTGCCTCTGGCCGGCGTCAAGGCCTGCCGCACCAAGTTCGAAGCCGACAACGACCTGACGACGTACATCACGCCGATTCTGGTGGACGACGTGTACGAAGTCGTTACCGCTCTCGGGTACACCCAGGTCAATCTCAGCGGTGGCTCCTACGGCAGTTTCGCCGCCCAGGCCTACATGCGGCAACATCCGGAAGGTGTGCGTACGGCGATCCTCGAAGGGGTCGTGGCCAACGACACCCGCCTGCCGCTCTATTTCGCGCGGAGCGCGCAGGCAGCGCTCGATGGTCTGTTTGCCGAATGCGCCGCCGAGCCGACGTGCGCGGCGGCCTTCCCCGACCTCTCGGGCGACTTGGCGAAGGTTCTTGCGCGGGTCAAGGCGAGCCCCGTGCGAGCGACGGTGATGGATCCCAAGACCGGTGAGGACGCGGAGCGAGAGATCACCTGGCCGACCCTGGTGCAGACGCTGCGCTACATGAGCTACTCGTCGGCGAGCGCGCAGGAGATTCCTCTCGCCTTGCACCTGGCGGCAAACGACGACTACTCGGTCTTCGCGCGCAATGCCGCGGTATACGGCGGCGCGCTCGGAGGCCTGCCCGACGGGGTCTACCTCTCGATCACCTGTCCGGAGTTCGTGGCGCGCATCCACGACGAAGACGTGGCCGCGGCGGTCGAAGGCACCTACCTGGGCGACTATCGCGTGCGCCAGCAACGGGAAGCCTGCGCGCTGTGGCCGCACGCGGCGCTGCCGCGCGACTACTGGGAACCGCTGCGCTCGACGATCCCGACGCTGCTGGTGACCGGCGAGCGCGATCCGGTCACCCCGGCCCAAGACACCCTGCTGGTGGCCACGACGTTGCCGAACAGCCGCACGATCATCGTGCCGGACGGCGCCCACGGCTCGAACGGCCTTGAGGGGCTCGATTGCATCCAAGACATCGAGGACCGGTTCGTCGACCAGGGCGACTTCACGGGACTCGACATCGACGGCTGCGTGGCCGCGATCCGCCGCCCCCCCTTCCCCACCGAGCCGCCCGCGGCGGCGATCGAGCTGAACGCAGCCCAGTTGGACCGGTATCCCGGTACTTACGTTTCGACCGAGCCGGCGATGGAGATCAAAGTCCAGCTCCACGACGGGCTCTTGTTCGCGGACACCCCGTTCCGCCCCAACCTGCGCATCACGCCCACCTCCGCCACCGAATTCCGCATCGAAGGGGCTCCCTTCGGCTTCGGATTCCGCTTCGAGTTCGGGAGAGACGACGCTGCGGCCCAGACGCTACTCCTGCTGCAACCGGGCAAGGAGCCGACCCGATTGAATCGCCGGCCGTAGATAGGCCTCGACGAGGGATGTGCGCCGCGGCGTAACGAAACCAACGCCGCTGTCAAAACCCCGGGATCGAAGCTGATGGCTACCGAACAGGGCGAACAAATGGGGCCGGACGGTCAGATCACCTGTTTCGTCACCATTCGTAACGACGGTCCTATGTGGGCCTTCTACAATCTGCACGGCGGAGGTCTGTCATGAAACGAATGTGCGCTCCGTCTCCGCAGCGCCGCAACCGTGCTTGCCCGCAGGTTGCGGCCGGCTCTTCAGAAGGACGGCATCGCCGACGCTGAGGAGCTTCGTGCTGATCGATCGGCTGAACGATGCCCTGTCGGGTTAAGTCAAGAAAAGCCGCTACAGAACTTCGCAAGGAGAAGATTAGAAATGACGACCGACCCGCCGACGTTTGTGAACGCTTCCCTTTCCGACGCCCGATTCACGGACGTCAATCTACGTTCGGCGCACTTCGTCGACGTCGACTTGGCGGGAGCGTCGTTTGCCAACGTCTCGCTTGCCGGAGCGAGGTTCGATGACGCGAACCTCGCCTTCGTCGCGGTCACCGACTCAAACCTCGAAGGGATGACGATCAACGGCATCCTCGTATCGGATCTACTACGCGCCTACGGCGTCTGAATGATCGACGGAGAACACAGGGCGAATCGATAAAACGTCGAAGTCGAATTCTCAGGCGCGTTCACCAAAGCGAAGATCGAGCGGGTCAACCCTCGCATCGGCCGCGCCTGGGTGACCCTCTTCGGCCGGCCGCATGCGATCGCGTTCGGGGCCATCATGCCGTAGGTGCCGGTGACGGATTTGCCGCCGGGAACTTCAGTCGCTCGACGGCGCCGGCTGACGCGGCGGTTTGCCCAACATTCGCCGCACGGCATCGAGCACGTCGCCCTGTTGGCGTTCGGCCCTACCTTCGACGACCTTCAATCGACCGTCGAGGTTTCGATAGTAGGGCTCGATCCAGCCCTTCACTTGGTCGAACACCAGTGTGGCTTCGCTCTGGAAAGTCTCGAACCGATCGTTGAGCCCGACGGAGCCTTCGGCGATCAGATGGACGTCGCTACGAAGGTCCTCGACCAAGACGTTCGTATGGCGGACTGCCGTGTCGAGGGTTTCGAGCCGATCTTCGACCCGCTTGAAGCGGCCGTCGATCTGCTCAAACCGTTGGTCGATCTGCTCAAACCTTTGGTCGATCCGGTGGAAGCGCTCGTCGAGGTAGGCGATCAGCTCGTGGTCCATCGAGAAATCTCCAGGTAGAACCTTCGTCTCTATTCTACTCCTTCCGGCGTCACGCTCGCAGCACCCTCTTCTCTGCTTCTTCGTTCGCCCTCAGGGCCTCGTCAAAGTCCGCGTTGCGGGGCCAGGTGGGGTGCAGATGTAGGTCAGCTCGCCGCCTCTCCATGCCAGGCTGTCGCGGGCGACGCGTCCACTCGCGAATTCGCTCGCACCTTCCGGGAATCTGCCGATGCTC
>JBBRUC010000197.1:0-11250 GCA_038248205.1 Thermoanaerobaculia bacterium | reverse complement strand
GTTTTTGTGCTTTTCTTCGGTCCCTATGCTGGCTCAGGGCGCTGGGAATCGGCCTCGCGAGCGCTTTCGATCGACTTCAGGTGGTTATCCTTTCGAACCTGCGGCCCCGAGCGCTCAGCCCTCGGTGGGCCTGAAACCTAAAATCTGTGTGAAACGGCACTAAAACCACGGGCTGCTAAGGCCAAGTAGGATGTCGAGAGGCCTGGCAGGGGTCGGTAGCGGGCGATCGCTTGGTTAATGTTCCACTCTGCGAACGCTTCGGGCAAAATCGAGACCTTCCCCAACGGGGGTCCGACGATATTCATAAGCACATCCCCAGGCAGACAAATCGATCGGGCAAGAAGCTCCCTGTGGGTCGAGTTTGAAATGAAGGTTGGGCGGTTCCCAGTAAAGTCAAGCGCTCCATCAAATGTGAGGTTATAGACCTTGACGTAGGGAATCTCGCCTTGTCTTTCAGACATCAAGTCGGGCGCTGGAGTCGTGCCTTTCGTGATGAATTCTGAGATCTGTTCTGCTCGTACCCAACACCACCCCTCCGGCAACTCCGGCAGCCCACTCAAGCTTGGCCCCACCGGCTCCTCGTACTTAGCCTTCCACCGGTCGTCCTTCGGGACGATCCCCTTCGCCTTCATCTTCGCCCGCTCGGCCTTTTCCCACCTGAGCTTTCGTTCCGCGAGAATTCGCGCGAGCAGCACCGAGGCCGGTTCGTACTCTCTCCCCTCCTGCCGTGCCAGTTCCGCTTCGGTGGGAACCAGGCGACCTTCGACGGCCGCTTTGAGGACCGAGGCGCGGTAGCGCTTCAGATTCGCTTGGGCGCGGAGGAGCGCTTGCTCGGCGGCGTCGAGGCGGGTGAAGTAGGAGTCGAGGACTTCGACTATCTGGAGTTGCTCCGAGTGAGGAGAAACTGGGAACGGGATCTCTGCGGCTTTCTTGCCCGAGATTTCGAGAAAAGTCGTCCCACTCGCGAGTGAGCGGATGAGGTCTAGGCTGCGTTGGAGATAGAAGTAGAGAAAGCCGGGTTCAATGCCCGGCTGCAAACTAAAGCTCTTGAAACCCTGGTTTGTACAGACCTGTTGGGCTGCGATCGCAACGTAACCAATCGGCGCTCGCGAGGTGAACAGGACTGTTCCTGCCGGTGCCAATCTAGCGCCCGAGTTGCGAAGGCCCTGATCGGTAATGTTCCGAGCGCCATGGGAGATCAACTTGTGCCTGTAACCTGAAAGATCCGCTGGGGTGATCCAGGGAATCTTTCCTTGATCCCAATATTCTCTGACACCTGTCCTTGGTGTGCCCCCTCCAATGACTTCGGCGACCTCTCTAATTGGCACCCAAGACCAATTCGAAGGAACGGACCAAAGCCCCTGGGCCACATCGTCTTCCTTCATGCCGCCAACGCCTCATTCAACTCCCGCATCACCTCACCCAACTCCTCTCCGAAGACCTGCCGCGCCTTACCCAGCCCGCCTTCGTCGACGAACGGCGTGTAATCGAAATCGTCCACCTCGACCGCGAGGCTCGTTCCGATGTGGTCGCGCATCATTTCCAGCCAGCGGAGCTGACTCCCCGTGAACCTTCGCCCCGCCGTCTCCTGCTGCTGGAGCCAGACCCGGAACTTCCGCTCCACCCGCTCCGGAAACGGCACCAGCTCCTCGTCCTGGTGGAGAGCGAAGCGGACCAGCGAGACCACGTCCGTCAACAGCCGTTTCGCCGAGGCACCCCGCACCTTGTCCTGATCGAGCACCGAATAGGCGCGCCAGAGGCCCTCCGGCGTCCACGACCGCGGCGGAGAGCCGATGGCGGCCGCGAGGCGTTGAATATCGTCGAAGCGGAGCCGGTGCCGATACCCGACCGAGTAGAAGAACTGGAGCGCCTCGATCTCGTCCTTGTTCTCGGCGAGAAACGACTCAAAGTCCTGAATCAGAGCGCGCGCCCGGTCCTTCGCTTGGGGCGAAGCCCCCGCCTCCAAGAGTTCGTCGCGGCTCACCGCGTCCACCATCTGATCGAGATCCTGTCGCGCTGCGACGATCGCCTTGCGCAGCAGGGGGCGCGTCGCGAGCGGCAGAGCCGCCTGCCGTACCAGGCGCTCGGCCGCCGCATCGATCGCCGCGTCCGGAGGCTCCTCGTCGGCCGACAACCCGAGTTCCGAGCGCGCCGCCTCGATCGCCGCGTCGCCGTCCTGGGCGCGGATCATCTCCCCCGCGATCTCCGCGAGGGTCAGGCCGCCCGAAAGCTCTCGAAACCGCTCCCGATCCGCCGGATCGCGCCGCGCGGCAAGCTCCCGATCGAGCCGCAGCAGCCGGGCGGCGACGCTCGCGTGGACGTCCTCGTCGGTCGTGCCGAGGGCGATTCGTTCGAGCAGAGCGCCGAGGCCCAACAGGCGTTGGCGTTCGAGCGGGCGCGAGTCCGACAGGTCCGATTCGGTGACCCCGACGCAATCGACCAACACGAAATGGCTCTTCGCGACCGCCGACGGCGTGACCCCCAGGAGTTCGTCGGGCTGCGTCGTGCGCACGCCGCGCCCCTTCATCTGCTCGAAGAAGACCCGACTTTTCACCGCCCGCAGGAACATCACGATCTCGATCGGCCGCACGTCCGTGCCGGTCGCGACCAGATCCACCGTCACCGCGATGCGCGGGAAATACGCCGTGCGAAACTCCTAAATCAGATCCCGCGGCTTCTTGCCCGTCGTCTTGTAGGTGATCTTCTGGCAGAAGTCGTCGCCCTGGCCGAATTCCTGGCGGAAAATCTCCACCACGTCCTCGGCATGGCGGTCGTCCTTGGCGTAGACCAGCGTCTTCGGCACCTCGCGCCGGCCGGGGAAGATCTCGGTGAAGAGCCGGTCGCGGAAGGTGCGGGCGATCAGCCGGACCTGATCCGGCGCGTAGACCGTCCGGTCGAGGTCGCTCCCCGCATAGGTGACCGGCACGTCGGGACGAATCCAGCGGGTCGTCCCGCGAGCGCGATTGCGCACCCCGAGGACCGGCTCGAAGCTCGCCTCGATCGTCGAACCCTGTTCGGTGATCTTGGTGCGGATGCGGTAGACGTCGAACGGCACGTTCACGCCGTCGGCGACCGCTCGTTCGTGGGTGTATTGCATCACCACGTTCTGCTCGAAGAAGCCGTAGGTGTGGGCGGCGGGCGTGGCGGTCAAGCCGATCAGGTAGGCGTCGAAATATTCGAGCACCTGGCGCCAGACCGAATAGATCGAGCGGTGGCACTCGTCGATGAAGATCACGTCGAAAAACTCCGGCGGGATCTTCGGGTTGTAGACCACCGGCAACGCCTCGGCCGCTTCGAGGCCCGGCCGGTCGAACTGCGAGCCCTCCTCTTCGTTCGGATCGAGATCCGGCTCGCCCTTGAGAATCGAGTAGAGGCGCTGCACCGTCGTGATGACGATCTTGTCCGACGCCCCGATCGCCGCCCCTTCGAGACGGCGGACGTTGTACAGCTCGGTGAGCTTGCGGTGGTCGTCCGGCGTCTCGTAGCTCGCGAATTCAGTCTCCGCCTGCTCGCCCAGATTCGTGCGGTCGACCAGGAACAAGACGCGCCGCGCGCCGCCGAGCTTGATCAGGCGATAGGCGGCCGTGATCGCCGCGATCGTTTTGCCGCTGCCGGTCGCCATCTGGATCAGCGCCCGCGGACGGTCCTCGCGGAGCGACTGTTCGAGGCCGCGGATCGCCTCCTGCTGATTGGGCCAAAGGCTCGGCAAGTCCGCTTCCGGCAGGGTGCGGAGACGGCAGCGCAGCGAGCCCGGCATCGAGCGATCGGTGCCGCGGGAATCCCGGTCGAAGACCTCGCCTTGCCTGTGCAGCACGGGGGGCTCGACCAGCCATTCGGCGAGCGTTGCGGGCCGGTGGATCTGGAAGATCGTCCGGCTCTTCGGCACCGGGTCGAGCAGGTTCGAGAACGCGGTGAGCGCTCCGGTGGAGCGGTAGAGGAACGGCAAGGGATCGACCGGCACGCTCATGTAGCTCGGAATCCCGGCGGCGTAGAGCCGCGTCTGTGGCTCGGCGCCGGAGAGCGGATGGCCCTCCGGCTTCGCTTCCAAGACACCGACCGCGCGCTCTTCGACGAACAGCAGGTAATCCACCCGACCGTGCCCCGAGCGCAGCGGCAGCTCGCGCACCGCCACGCCCTGTGCCGCGCGGAGGTTGATCTCGTCGCGGCTCTGTACCACCCAGCCGGATTCGGCGAGAGCGGCATCGATCTGCTGCCGGGCGCGCTGTTCGGGAGGGAGGGATGGGCTCATGGCGGGGCGGCCGCATCTTCGCAGGAGCGGACCGCGAGAGGATTGTCGCATCCCCGAAGGGGAAACGCCTATTCGGACTCCCACCCCGGTCGGCAGGGATTGGGCATCAAGGGGGAAACTGGACGAATTGGCGCCAAGTGCAAGATCAGAAGGGGGTCATTTACGTCTTAGCACGGCGAAAGGAGATTTTCGCCGTGCCCCCACACGATCACCTGTTCAAATCGCTGTTCCGCGCGTTCTTCCGGCAGCTCCTGCTCCTGGTCGACGTCCAGCTCGCCGCGCGGGTCGCTCCCGAGACAGCCATCGAGTTCCGCGACAAGGAGCTGATCCCCAACGTTCCGGAGGAAGATCATCGGGTCGTCGACCTCCTCGCCGCGAGTCCGGATTCCGCCAGAGGAGGGGCGTTCTTGGTCCACGTAGAGATCGAGAGGAAGGCCGGCAAGGAGATCGGTCGGCGCCTTTGGGAGTACTCGATCCGCCTGCGCGGGCACTATCCGGAGCCGTCGGTCTCCCTGGTCGTCTTCCTCCGTGGCGGCCCGCCGGGAGCCGTCTGGCAGACTCACGTCGAGGAAACAGCCGGCCTCGAAGTCGCCCGCTTCAGATATCTCTCGTTTGGCCTGTCAAAGCTTCCGGCCGAACAGCTGCTTGCCCGTGCCGAGCCACTCGCTTGGGGCTTGGCCGCCCTCGCCAAGCCCGGCAAGCTCGGCCGCGCGCGGGTCAAGTTCGAGGCGATGAAGAAAATCGCGAACGCCCCGATCCGCGAGCGCGATCGGCTGCGCCTGATGAATTGCGTAGAAACCTACCTACCCTTGAAAGGACGCGCTGCGGAGGAGTACGCTTCTCTGGTGAGCGCCCAAGAATCTCCGGAGATCCAAGCGATGCAAATGACCTGGGCTGACAAGCTGGAAGCGAAAGGAATTGTAAAGGGAATCGCAAAGGGGCGAAAAGAGGGACTCGAGAAGGGCGCCGCCGAGATGCGCCGTCTGGTGCTCCGACATCTCGGCCAACGCTTCGGAAGCGTTCCCGCGGCACTCCAGAAGAGGTTGGCCGCGAGTTCGGTTGACGAGCTGGGCGCAATCGCCGATCGAGTGTTCGAGGCCGAATCGATCGAGGAGCTGGGCCTCGGCGCCTAGCCGCCCACCACCCCGGCCGGACCGTGAGCGAATCTCGGCCCGGCCGGTTGGGTTCTTACGTTTACGCCCCCGGGCCGTTCACCGCGATCTGGGAGAGCGTGATCGCGATGTCGAGCGTCTGAAGGTAGTCGTTGTGCGCCGGGGTGATCGTGTCGGCGTCGCCGCTTTGGATCGCTCCGAAGAGGCGGTCGAGATCACCGTAAGGGGACGGCGCACACGGCTCGGTCGAGCGGGGGACGAGGTCGGTCAAGCGGTTGAGATACGGCCGCAAGCGCTCTAGGAAGGCGACGTAGTTCGTGGCGGTAACGCCGGAGTCGAGCAGATCCTCGGTCATTTCCTTCCAAGCTTTCGCCAGCGGGTCGCCGTAGAGCGCGGCCAGGCGACCGAAGACCGCTACCTGCAACTGGAGGTTCGCGACCGCGGCGTCTTCAACCGTAACGCCCCGCGGCGAGATCGCGAAGCCGTCGCGCGGCTTGCCCGATGGACCGGGCTGGGTAACCTCGGTGAAGGCGAGCGGCAGATCGAGTCCCGCGGCGCTTTGCGGCAAGTCGATCGTCACCTTGACCGCCCGCACCTCTCCGGCTTTCATCTGCGGTAGGCAGAAGGACGCGGCGGGCCGATAGGGCATGGGGGCGTTGCCGCAGGCTTCGATCGAGACCGGCCCTAGCTGCGTCGCGACCGAGACCGGTGAGTCGAGCCGCAGGCAGACGTTGCGGGTGACGGGGGCGGCGTTGCCCACCAGCGCGTAATAGTGGGATTTGGACTTGGCCTTCATCTTGGGATAGATCACGTTCCGCTGCGCTTTGTTGTTGTCGTAAAGCACCGCGGTGTCAAGCGTCGGCCAGCCGGGTACGTGGTTTTTGAGCGACGGACTCGCGAACGGATCGGCTGGCGTGTCGAGTTCCACGCCCATGCAGATGTGCGAGGAGTGCTCCTCCGGCAGCGTCCATTCATACCCCTGACCGTCGGGCAGCGTCAGCTCCTTCTGGTTCGGCGCGAAGGTGATCGGCAGGGGTGCCGCTACCCCCGCGTCCTTGTACGGCAGGCCGACGCCGAAATCGGCGTAGTAGAAGTGCGGGGTCACGTCCACGTTCGGCGCTCCGGCCGTCGCCTGCGCCTTGCGGCCGACGCGGACGAAGGCGAAGTTCTGTCCCGGCAGAGGATCTTGGTGCGGCGGCGTCTGGCTCGTAGCGGGGCTCCCCGAGAGGTTGTCGGCGCGGTTCCACACGTCGCTCGTCTCATAGAACACGGCGTGCGTGGATGGCTCCAGGCCCGGATCGTGGCTTCCTGCGTCGGTCCAGTCGCGGACGAAGAAGTCGTTGTCCGGCGACACCATCTCGACGCGAAAGAAGAACGGATCGATCGAGAAGGGAATCGAGGACGAAAGGTTATTGTCTTTATAAAGCTTGGCGTTGTCATGGGCGCGTTGGAAGACAAGACTATCGGCGTCGGGAAACTTGCTCGGACTGGGATCGTTGAGCGCGGAAAAGACGCCGACGAAATCCTTACCGTCCGTCATCAGGTGAAGGTAGTCCCCGATGAAGTTGACGCCCGAGGCGATCGACGAGCTGTCGGTGATCGAAAGGAGGAATGGCACGGGCGGAGTCGCGAAGCCGTCGCCCGAGATCTCGATCCGGGTCTCCCAGAGGCCGACCTGATCGATCGCCTGATAGAGAAGGCCGACCTGACCGAGGCTATTGACCGCCAAGGCGGGGTTGGTGGCGTACCCGAGCGTCCAGAGATCCTTGTCGCTCCAGGTGTTGCCGCTGTCCTTGGAGTGGCGCAGATGGAGGGTGATCGACGCCGGGCCGCTCGCATCGCCCCAGGCGAGCCAGACGCTCTTCGGGTCGTTCGGATCGACGGCGATCGAGATCTGTGATCGGCCGACCCGCTGCTTGGCGAGCTTGGTTCCGCCAGCGGAGTACGGGGTTCCCGCGACGACCGAGACGCCGGAAGCGCCCACGAGGTCCGAAAAGGGCGGCACGCTCACCCCCCAATGATCGTCCCGCACGACCACGATGTTGGCCTTGGTATCCGACACCGGGCTATAGAACGCCGCGTAGACCACGCCGCTCGAATGAAATGCCGTGCGTATGGCCGAACCATCGCGCCCCGGCGAAGCCGGGGGCATCGCCGCTTCGACGTGTTGTTGGAGCGTCGTTCCGGGTGGCGTCGCTCCGGCGTTGCCGTTGACGTCGACCGTCGCGGTCTGCGGCGCGTTGGCCGGCAGAGCGTCGTTGACCCCGACAAAAACCCGGTCGAATTCCGTCCCCTCGCCGCCGAGCGTGGTGGTCGCCTGGACGTACGGCTGGTCCGGAACGTCGGGAACCACTCCCGAGCGCTGCTCCAACAAGACCGGCGTCGCGTTGCCGAAGACGTCGTCGAACCGGTTGGTCTGAAAGGTCATGACGTCCTGCGTCGAGCTGTTTGTCTTGGCGGTGAGCGCGCTGACGTACAGCTTGCCCGACGTGCCGGCGAAGCGCAGCGTGACGTCGCAGAACGAGGTCGCACAGAAGCTGGTCGAGCCCGGCAGGATCGGCTTCAAACTCCAGGCCAAACCGCCGTTGGTCGAGAGAAAGATCGAAGCCAGGTTCGGCTTGTCCGGGTTGGTGATGAACGCCGACGCGGCCATCTTGGAGGGCGAGGCGGGATCGACCGCCAGGTTAGGCTCGCTCTGCTCGCTGAATTCGTTGCTCAGCGAGTTGGGGATCATGTCGACGACGGTGATCTTCTGCGCCGTCCCGGGAGAGAGGGCCGAGGAGGCGAGGCCGAGGAAGGCGAGCGCCAAAGCGCGTGCCGGAAGGTTCTTGGAATTGATTTTCATGGCTATCTCCGCTTCGAGGTCCGTTTACCGCAGGAGTCCGCGGACCCGTTCGAGTTCGGTCGTGGCTTGCACGTCCAAGGCGTCCAAAAGGACGTAGGAGCCGGCCGGCAGGTCGCGCCCCCGGTAGGGTTGAAGGAGGAAGATCCCCGTCTCGCCGCGGACGAGCTTTGGCGTTGTGCCCCAGAAGAAATCGCGGTCGTCGGCAAAGTACACCTCGGCGGTGGACTGCCCTTTGAGCGTGGCGTCGATGTCGAGCGTCGCCTTGACCCACGAGGCGGCGTGCTCGCCGAAATCCGCTTCGCGGCGCTCCGCCTCGGGCCGCAAGTCGCCCACCCGGGCGGAGACCACCGCTACGGCCTGGGCGAGGCGCGCCGAAAGTTCCTCGTCGGCTTCCAGGGCACGGACCCGGCCGACCTCCCGGCGAACGTCTTCCAGATCGGTCGCCTCGGCTTCGGGCGAACGGGGGGTGAGACGCAGAACCTCGGCCAGCCCCACGTGCTCGCCCCATAGCAGACTGGTGGTGAGGAAGATCGCCTGCCCCCCTTCGACCGCTCCGGACGGATCGGCGAGCCGGACGGTGACCTGCTCGCCGCGCATGGGGCCGAAGGTTTCCGGCTGGTCGATCACTTCGCGCACCCAGACGATCGCGGTCTCTTCCGAGGCCGGCAGGAGCGAGAGGTTCGAGGCGCCGAGGCGTTCGAACGTGCCGGCGAAGAGAAAATGCGAAGTGCGGATCGCCGTTTCAAGGTTCGCGTCGGCGGCCGCGGCCGGAGCCACGGCGAAGAGGAAGAGTGGAGTAAGAAGCACAGCCCGGAAGCTGATCGTTAGAACGGACCGAAGTGTTGACATGATGGAGTTCCTCCTAAGGTTTGGATCGAGAGAGGCCGCGCCGACCCTCCGCGGAGGACGGATCGGCGGGCTCCCCTTGCCTGACGGTGGAACGATGTCCGGGTATTAGATGGGGAGGGGCCGAGCCCGCCGGTTCGAAGCCCGGGCATTCGAGTCGCCCCATCCTGCCGGGGACACCGATTTCTCCGGCTTGGCAATTTTCTCGGCACCCTCGGGGTTTCCCCTGGTGCCAAGGCCGCCCCCGAGACCCTATGAGCAACGAACTGATCTTTCTTCTCCACCTCGATTCCGCCACGCGCGACCGCCTGAGCACGGTCCTGCACGACGCCGGATTCAAGGTCGTGACCGCTCGCGACGAGCCCGAGGCGCTGGCCCACCTGGCGCAGATGCGGTTCGTCTTGCCGGACGCGCTGGTGATGCCGCTCGCGGAGAAGGGTCCTCTGCTGGAGAAACTGCGTCAGAACCCGCTCACCGAGGACCTGCCAGTGGTCGTGCTGGCGGACGAACCCGAAGAGGATCGGCGACGGGCGCTGCGCCAGGGACTTTCGGATCTCGTACCCGCGCCGTTCGATCCAGAGGTGCTGCTGCTTACGGTGCGGCTGGCGCTCAAACGTTCCGCCGAACGGCGGCGCGACAGCCGGACGCTGCGCGGTTCGCTCGCCCTGCTGCCCGTAGTCGACCTGCTGCAGACGCTCGAAGCGGGCCGCCGGAGCGGCGTCGTCGACCTCAAGAGCGGCGGCCATCAGGCCACCCTCTGGCTCCGCCAGGGGCAGCCGATCGATGCCGCCCTAAACGACGGTCGGCGGGGGGAAGAGGCGGTCTACGCCCTGGTGCGCTTCGTCGAGGGGACGTTCGAGGTGGTGTTCGGCGAGGTGACCGTGCCGCAGCGCATCACCGTCTCGCTCACCGGGCTGCTGCTCGAAGGGCTGCGCCGAGCCGACGAGAGCCGCCGCGATGGCGACATCCCCCACGCCGCCCTGCCCGATCTGCCGCCGCGGCCACCGCGCGAGATCTTGGCGGCGCATCGGGCGCTCACCCTGCTCAACGTCGCGAGCGCCTATGCTTCGGGCCTCCTCCAGCCCCCCTTGCTGGTCTCGGCGCTCGAAGAGGCGCGCGGCCCCCTGCTCCCGCAGTTGCCGGAGCTGGCCTTCTTCGACCTCAACGCCGAGGGCCAGGTGAGCCTGCGGGACGACGCGGCCTCGGTGCCCACCGAGCGGCTGATCCTCGCGGCGACGAGCTGGGCGCGGCGTCTGTTCGAGCGATTGGAGCGGGCGCTCCCCTCCCGGTTCGGGCCGGCGCTCCTTCTGGCGCTCACCGAGGCGGTGCGCGACGACATGCAGTCTCTGGGTTTCGACGAGGCGGTGGGCCTCGTTCGGCCTCCCGTGGAGGAAGTTCGATGACGGACCTTTCGCGCCTCTCGGTGGCGGATATCGACGCCCTACCGTTCGGGTTCATCGGCTTGGCGCCGGACGGCACCATCCGCAAATACAACCGCTATGAAGCCGACCTCGCGCGCACCGATCCGCAGAGCGCGCTGGGACGCAATTTCTTCCGCGACCTGGCGCCTTGCACGCAGGTCCAGGAGTTCGAGGGGCGTTTCCGCGAGTTCGCCGCCGGGGCGGGCGAGCCGACGCTGGCGTTCGATTTCGTCTTCACCTTCCGCCACGGCACCCAGAAGGTGCGGATCGGCTTTGTCCGCTCGCCGATGGCCGAAGAGGTGATCGTCACGGTCAACCGGGTGCGCGATCTGGCGCTGCCGCTGTCGGCGCAGATCGAGCACGACGCGACCCGCAGGCTGCTGCTCGATTCCGCCGGCCGGCCGGTGGTCGCCCTGGGCGACGACTTCTGGCGCGCGTTGGGCGACTCGCTCGGCGGACCGGGCACCGCCGGGCACGACGAAGCGCTCCATCGCCTCGGCATCGATTGGGGCCTGCGCCACGCCGTCCGAGTCGAGGCGCTGGTCCAGCGCGAGCAGCGCCTGGCGCTCCGCGAGGTGGAACTCTACGTGGCGCTCGAATACCTGAGCGGCTCGCTCGGGGTGATGGGACTCGGCCGGTTCGAGGTCGACCTGCAATACCGGCGGCGCGGCCTCTTGGTGACCAGCCATGCCGACGGCCCGACCGCCCGCGCCCTGGGAGAGGAAGGACGGCGGTCCTGCGCGGTGATCGCCGGACTGCACGCGGGCCTGCTTTCCC
>JBBRUC010000196.1:0-11560 GCA_038248205.1 Thermoanaerobaculia bacterium | reverse complement strand
TCAAATCCTTGGCCAAGTCAAGAGTGCATCTGGGGAAGCGGTTGGAAGTGCAACAGCTCGATCGGACATCGAGGATGCAGTGAACTCAGGAACAACTTACTATGGGATCAGTCACAATGACAGCGATGTAGTGAACATGGGACGGAGACGCGGTACCCATATCGACCTCGATTTTTCGGATATTGCCAAGATTGATACCGGAAAAAACCCGTCCGCTACATTCAATGCGGGGATGATTTTTCTCCATGAGTTAAAGCATGCACAGGGCTTGAAAGACCCCAGCTCCTTCATCTTAGGGAAGTTCCCAGAGAAGCGTGGAGACACGGTAGATCACATGAATCGAATCAGGAAAGAACTAGGTCTTCCAGTGCGAGAACAGTACATGACGAAGTCCGACGAAGCAAGAAACTATATCCCTTTTCGGTCCGGCCCGGTTTATGTGCCTAATGGAATCGATAAGTGAGTACCCCTCGCATGAACCTCGCCTACTTGATCTCCCTGGTCGTAGCACTTGGCTGTAGCGCCTTCTCACAACGAGCTATCCCTTTGTCGGGGGTGCCTGATGTGGTGTTTCCCGCTCTCTGCGAGGCATTCGGAAAAGAGGAGGGATTCGATCTTGCAGTTCCCGTAGTTGTGCGTGATCGGACTCGCCCGGTCTTCGAGACCTTTGCGCTTCGCATTCTGCATCAGGCGGGGGAGCTCGATCCAATAGAGGCGGCGCAAGATGATGCTCGCGATAAGGCACTGCGCGCAGACTTCCGACCGGTGGAGATTCGCCTGCCTTCCGCTAGAGGGTCTTGTAAATGGGAGGTGGCGCTGCAATCTGACAGTGACCACATTGAAAGTGGCCTGGTCCTAGAACTCTCAAGCGTGGTCGAAGATCCTTTCTCGCAAAATGATAATGCGCGAGCCGGTATCTTCGCGAATCATTCATTTTGCGGATAAGCCTCTACATGGTACTGGATCGCCCTTGATCGTTCAGGCGAAGAATGGAGAGCCTCAGCCGTATTCGAGCTTCAGATCTCCGATGGGTGAGAACGATCGGATTAGTTGTGGCCGGATTAACAATAATCGTCAAGGAAATAGTAAAGAATGGTGTTGCCAAGATTCAAATGACGAACTCGGCCCTTGCGCCACTAGAATTCGCTGTACTGAGGGCACTCTTGGTGGGGGATAGCCCTGTGTTTCACGCCCTTCGGCTGCAGCTCGACGGACTACGGGTGCGAAGTCGTGAGTTCACGGGCTACGGATTCTTCGCAGAGCTTGAGATCGTGCCATCTGCGGAAAGCGCCCCAGTGCAGGAGTCGCAAATCAAGATAGGAGGAGTTGAGGCAGAAATTGAGGGCTTGGAGGATGGGGCCGGATTTGTACTTTTCGTCGAGCATGGGTTCTTGAGCATGCTTGAAGGATTTTCATATGATGAGACTTGGCCGCAGCCACCGTCAGATTTACCATTAATACCACTGCCAGGACCTCAGATTAATGGACTGGAAGGCGAACGCGAGGGTTGGGACTAGGGTTTGCCGGCTTTATCTGCTACCCAGCGCGCAGAAGGAGTCCGGTCGTAGCGTGCCAAGCATCTCGGCAGCAAAGGACGCCATGTACGACGAGCGGATTTGGTCCTTCCGAGTCGGAGGAGGCGGCTCCCGTTGGACCCTTGGCGACTTGGGCAACAACGTCCTACGCGAGTATGACGCCACGAACTGGAGCGTCACCGAAGACTTCATCCATCGCGGAGGCCAACTACTAGCCGCGGACACCTCGACCGGAGTGAGCCACTTCCACCTCGACCACCTGGGCACCCCGCGGCTGGTGACGAACCAATTCGGCGTGAAGAAGGCGTACCGCATAGCTCAGGCCCTGGGAAGCCGAGACGGCACGAGCCCAGTCCACGCCATCGGTTCGCATTCCTTGGAATCGCGCTTCAAGAGTCTGCCGGGCCAAATCCGGGGTGGGGAGGGAGTACTCCACTACGTCATCGAAGCGGCGGAAGAGAGCCGGATCGAGAAGATTGGGATGGTTGGTGGCGGCTACGATCAACGAAGTCGGTTCCGCTTCTTCCAAGAAATGCAGGAACGAGTTGAGCACACGTCGGATTTCTCCGACGTCGTTACCGAGGTTGCGCTGGCCGCCTATCGCGTCGAACTCGTCGAACAAGTAGACGCCTCGGCTCTCTCGAATGGCATCGAAGATGAGGCGCAGCTTCGCCGCGGTTTCACCCATGAACTTGGTGATCAGCCCGTGGAGGAGAATCGTAAACAGCGGAAGGTTCAGCTCGCCGGCGAGGGCGCGGGCGGTCATCGTCTTGCCAGACCCGGGCGGGCCGACCAGGAGGATCTTTGATCGGGGCGAGAGCCCATGGGAAAGGAGCTTGGCGTGCTGACGCTGTTCCGTAATCACCCTCCTTAGCCGCTGCAGGACATCGGCCGGCAGAACCATGTCTTGCAGTCGAGAGTCGGAATAGAGAACGGACAGCAATCCGGCCAAGTCCCCTCGCGGCTTTGCGATGGGGATGGGCCCTGTCGACCGCAGCGTCGCCGAGGTCTTGGCCCGCGATCGATCGACCAAATCTCTCAGCTCTTTGGCCAGCTTGGGGTGGCCCAATCGAGCCTCGTGCGCCGCCAATTGCATCGCGACGACATAGAACTGCTCGTCATCTTTGTCTCCAAAGCTCTTGAGAAGCGCCCGGAGCTGATTCGCTGTCGCCATGTCTAAAGCCTCGGTCGGTTCAGGGAAGGAGTCTACTCTGAGCCAGGACCTGGCGCCTTCGCGAATCTTCGTGTCACCGTCCGCCCCCCGCCAACCCCATGTGATCAAGGCCCATCAGGGCGAAGATCCGGTCGCGCAGGCGCTGGTACTCCGGATCGACCGGGTCGCGCGGGCGCGGCAGGGTGACCGGGACGATCTCGCGGATGCGCGAGGGGCGCTGTTCCATCACGACGATCCGGTCGGCGAGTTGCACCGCCTCTTCGACGTCGTGGGTGACGAACAGGATCGTCGGGTCGATCCGCTGCCAGAGCTGTACCAGCTCGGCGCGCAGGCGGAGGCGGGTGAGGTAGTCGAGCGCGCCGAACGGCTCGTCCATGTAGAGCACGTCCGGCTCGGTAGAGAGCGCCCGGGCCAGCTCGACCCGCTGTTTCATGCCGCCCGACAGCTCGCGCGGGTAGGAGCGCTCGAAGCCGGTGAGCCGCATCATCTCGACGTAGCGCGCGACGGTCTCGCGTTTCTCGTTCGCTGGCATCTTGCCGAGCCCGAAGCCGATGTTTTCTTCGACCGAAAGCCAGGGGAAGACGCCGTTTTCCTGGAAGATGAAAACGCGGCGCGGGTCGGGGGCCGAGACGGCCTCGCCGTCGATTTCGACCGTGCCGGCGGTGGGGGAGAGAAACCCGCCGATGACGTTGAGAAGCGTCGATTTGCCGCAGCCCGAGGGGCCGACCAGGCAGACGAACTCCCCTTCGGCGACGACGAGATCGACGCCGCGTAGAACGTCAACGGTCGAGCCGCGGACCTTGCCGGGGAACTGAAGGTTCAGACCGCGGACCTCGATCTTTGGCTTCCCTCGCAGTCCAATCAACGGCCAAATCCCCAACGGACCTCGTCGAGCCGCTCCATCCTGCGCATCATGGTGTCGAGGCCGAGGCCGATCAGGCCGATCAGGATCATTCCCGCGACCACCAGGTCGTAGCGCTTGCCGGCGTTTCGCGCGTCGATGATCAGGTAGCCGAGCCCTGAGTTGACCGCGATCATCTCGGCCGCCACCACGACCAGCCAGGCGACGCCGAGCGCAATGCGCAAGCCGGTCAAGATCTGCGGCATCGCCGCTGGCAGGACCACCTGGCGGAACAGCGCGAGGCCCGAAAGGCCGAAATTTCGCGCCGCGCGCAGGTGGACGAGCGGGATGTTCTGCACCGCCGCGGCGACCGAGGTGGTGACCGGGAAGACGCTCGCCAAGAAGATCAGAAAGATCGGCGCGAGGTCGCTCACGCCGAACCAGAGGATCGCGACCGGAATCCAGGCGATCGGCGAGATCGGCCGAAAGATCTGAATCATCGGGTTCCACGCGGCGTAGGCGCGCGTGTGCCAGCCGATCACCAGGCCGAACGGAATGCCGACCACGATGCCGAGCAGAAAGCCGGACGAGACGCGGAACAGCGAGGCGACGACATAGCGGATCAGCACCCCCTTCTTCGCCAGCTCGAATAGGCCCGCCGCCACTTGCAACGGTGTCGGGAAGATTTCGCTACCGGACCACGCCACTGCGGTATGCCAGGCGGCGATGAACAGGATCGCGACGCCGGTGGGGAGGAGGATCGATTCGAGGCGCTTCATCGCGGTTCCCAGGCATACGGTTTGGCGCCCGACGTGTGTTCGGAGAAGCGGACATCGGCGTACTCGTCGAACGAGACCGGGCCGTCGAGCAAACCGGTTTCGCGGGCGAGCCGCTCGATCTCTTCGAAGTCGGTTCGGGCGAGCTTGAGCCGGGTGTAGGTGACACGGTCGGGCGGTTTCGACAGCACGAAACGGAGCAGCCGGGGATCTTGGTTGTAGTAGGTGGTGGCGATCTTTTCCGCCGCTTTCATCCGGTGGTCCATCGTCTGGTCGAGCCAGAGGCCGCTCTTGGCGATGCCGTCGACTAAGTGCTGCACCCGAGCCGGATCGTCGCGGATCATCCGCTGGGAAACGACCAGTACGCAAGAGATGAAGCCCGGCCACAGCTCCTTGGCCTGATAGAGCACCCGGCCGTAGCCGTCGAGTTCCGTCTGGGCCATGAACGGCTCGCCGGAGATGACCGCATCGACCGCTCCGGCATACAGCGCCGCGGGCATGTCGGGCGGCGGCATCTCCAGGAGCTTCACGTCGTCCAAGGTCATCCCCCGATCCTTGAGCCCCTTGTAAATCAGCAACCGCTGGTTGGAAAACCGGTTGGGAACGGCGATCGTCTTGCCGCGCAGATCCTCCATTCGGAAGATCGACGAATCTTTGCGCACCATCAAGGCGCTGCCGTCGCGGTGCCCGAGGTAGACGATCTTGAGCGGCACCCCCTGTTGGCGGAGCGTCATCGCCATCGGCGCGAGCATGAAGCTCGCTTCGTTGTGCCCCGACAGAAACGCCTCTTTCAGTTCCGGCCAGCCGTTGAACCGCACGGGTTCATAGAGACCCTGGCCGACTCGATTCCGGTTGATCCAGTCGGTTACGGGGCAGGTGAGGTGTCAGGTGACGGGCAGGAAGCCCACCCGATAGCGCAACTCCTCGCGCGGCTTGCCCCAGCCGAGGTTCAAAAATCCATGGAGCAGGCCGAGCGTCAGAACCGCGGCGAAAACCCCGGCCAGGATGCGGGCGAATTTGTTCATGGCACCCTCTTTCGGAACTGTCCTCGTTTGAATTGCGCAGGCGACTGGCAGCGCCGATGGCGTGCACACGAAGGAGCCGAGCAAATTCAAACGAGGACACTTCCCGCGGTCTTAGACTCGAAAGGCCGCGCCTGACGCAGCGCCGCCGCCAACCGCGCCGCGTCAAACGTTGTAACGACCGACCCGGATTCGACCCGGTAACTCTCGCCCTCGCGGGAAAGCCGCGGCACCGGCTCGCCGCACTCTCCCCGCACGAGAACCAGCGCACAGCCGCGAAAATGCTCGCGCAGCAGGTCGCGCAACACGAAAGCGCCCTTCCTCGGCTTGACCGCCACCGTCCGGGCGGTGGCCACCGCCACCGCCCGGAGCGCCCCCTCTCCCGCCGCTTCTTCGAGGCTCCGGGGAAGATTCGCCGGTTCGCCCAGGTCGAACTCCAGCCAGCCGATGCGGAGATCGACCTCTTTGGCGGCGGCGAACAGTGGCGCCCAACCCGCGGCCCCCACCTCAACCCGCAACAAGTGCGGCATTTTCATCCGGTGCTGCTCCTTTGGTGGGGCTGTCCGACGCGTGGTTCAGGTGACCGTCGGGCAGAGGGTGTCGCGTCGATGCTCCAAATCGGCGATCACCGCCGCTTTGAATCCGTCCGGGGTGCCGCCGCCGCGCTCCATCATCTGGCGGCGATACGTGCCGATATCGACCACTTCGAGGCGCATCCGGAGCGTTTGGAACAGGCGGGGGAAGCGCTGGCCGGGGATCTGGACGTGGTGGAGGCCGGCGCTGTAGGCGAGCAGCATCCGCCCTTCGCCGATCGCTTCGAGAATGTCGGCGATGCCGCCGCGTACGCTCATCGGCCGGCCTTCGGAGTCGAGGCCGGTGGCCCGTTTCATCCGCCCTTCGGGCATGATGCCGACCATCGCGTCGGGATCGATCTGGTTCAAGACCTGTTTCCAGCTCTCATCGCGGGCACGGGTGACCGGCACGACGTTTTTGGCGATCAGGCGGAAGAACTTTCCCACCACGGCCCGGTCGGTCGTCTTCTTGGCCACCGGGATCACGCCATGGCGCGCCAAACGCCAGAGGAAATGGAACGGCGAACCGCCGGCATAGAGCGGCTCGAACAAGCTGGTGTGGTTCAAGATCGCGACCAGGCGGAGATGGCGCCACGGATCGGCGGGAGGATCGTTGATGAACTCCATGCGGATCCGGTAAAAGACCCACGTGAAGGCCTTGAGCGTGGCGAGCAGGGAGAAGACGAAGAGATCTCTAAGCATGTCGAAGGGGACGGCGCAGGGTAGCGCCCAGGTCGGTGGATGATACGGGAGATTGACGGCCGGATGATACGCTTGCGCCGCGGCCCTCCGCCCCTGCCCCCGAGGAGACCTGGAAAGATGCCCGAGGAGACGCACGAACGTCCCGCCCCTGCCGCTGTGCCGCAACGGACCAGGGTATCGGCGATCGTCACCACGTTCAATGAAGAGCAAAACATCGCCGGCTGCATCGAGTCGCTCCTCTGGTGCGACGAGATCTTCGTCGTCGATTCGTTCTCGACCGACGCAACGCCGGAGATCTGTCGCGGCTATCCCAAGGTCCGCTTTCTCCAGCGGACCTACTACGGTTCGGCCTCGCAGAAGAACTGGGCGATGGACCAGGTCGAAAACGACTGGATTTTGATCTTCGATGCCGACGAGCGCTGCACCCCGGTGCTGCAGCGCGAAATCGAAAACCTGCTCGCGAACGGGGCGAAGGCCGATGCCTACACGATCCGCCGCCGCGTCTACTTCCTCGGCAAGGTGATTCGGTTCTCCGGCTGGCAGCACGACCAGGTGGTGCGTCTCGTACGGCAGGGAACCGCCCGCTATCCCAACCGGCGGGTCCATGCCGACATGATCACCCGCGGCCCGGCGCCGCTGCTCAAAAACCCGATGGAGCACTACATGACCGATGCGCTCGACGAGTACGTCCGGCGGATCGAGAAATACAGCTTCTGGGGCGCCTCGCAGCAGTGGCGAGACGGCAAGCGCGCCGGGGTGGTGGAGATCTGGGGCCGCTCGGCGTGGCGCTTTTTCCGCACTTACGTTTTGCAATTCGGGGTGCTCGACGGCATGCACGGTTTGGTCTTTTGCATCCTCCAGAGCTACGGCACCTATCTCAAGTGGTCGCTCTTGTGGAGCTGGCACGTCAACGCGGCGCGCGGCATCCAGCCGCAGCTGCCGATTTTCGACGACGACGAAACGACCTGGCGCGGTTTGGAGCAAGCGGCGGGCGCGGGATCGGAGTGATCGGCGCGATTTCCTAGCCGCGGCGTAACTTTCGGCACACTTCCGTCGTAAGGCGGTCGAACGGTTCAACCGTTGGAGACCGCCATGAACCACCTGTTCCGAGATTTCCGCTACGGCTTGCGCATGTTGACCAAGACCCCCGGGCAGACGGCCGCCGCCGTCGTTGCCTTGGGTCTCGGCATCGGCTTGACCGCGGCGATGTTTTCGATCGTCTACGGCATCGTGCTGCGCGGCCTGCCGCTGCCCGATTCCGGTCGTCTGATCCACCTCGAAAACCAAAACCTTGCGCGCGAGCAAAAAAGCCTCGAACCGGGGCTCCACGATTTTCTCGATTGGCGTAGCCAGCAGACTTCGTGTACCGGTCTCGCCGCTTTTGAGTCGACTACCTTCTCTTTGAGCGGCGACGCGGCAGGCAACGCGCGGCCGGAGCGGATCGAAGGGGCGTTCGTCACCGCCAACCTGTTCGATGAGATCGGCGCCAAGCCCGCCCGCGGCCGGTCCTTTTTGCCGGGCGAAGATTTGCCGGGAGCGCCCCGGGTCGTGATCCTCTCGTGGGAGATCTGGCAGCAGCGCTATGGCGGCGACTCGGCGATCCTCGGCCGGGCCGTGCGGCTGAACTCGCAGCCGGCGACGGTGGTGGGGATCATGCCGCCCAAGTTCGCCTTCCCGTTCAGCCAGGTCGCCTGGGCACCGATCGTGATCGATCCGACCAAGGCCAAGCGCGGCGAGGGAGATACCTACGAGGTGGTCGGGCGCCTCAAGCCGGGCGTTACGCTCGAAACGGCAAGAGCCGAGATTCAGGGGATCTCCAAGCGCCTCGCGGCGCAATACCCGGACACCAACGCCGGGGTCGACGCGGTGGTCAAGCCGCTGATGGAGGAGTTCATCCCGCAAGAGATCTCGAGCCTCCTGTTCCTGATGCTCGCCGGTGTCTTCTGCGTCCTGCTGATCGCCTGCTTGAACGTCGCCAACCTGATGCTCGCCCGCGCCTCGGCGCGCACCCGGGAGCTGGCGATCCGCTCGGCGCTCGGCGCGGGCCGCCGCCGGGTGCTGGTGCAGATCCTGGTCGAGAGTTTCTTGATCGCTCTGCTCGGTGCGGGCCTCGGTTTCGGTCTCGCGGCGCTCGGCGTTGCGGGGTTCAATCGCGCGATCGTGCCCACCAATCCCCCCTACTGGTTGCACATCGAGCTCGACCGCCTGGCCGTTCTTTTCACCCTCGGCCTGGCGCTGGTCGCGGGGTTCGCGAGCGGTCTGTTCCCGGCGCTTCAATCGTCGAAAACCGATCTGAACGAGGTGCTCAAGGACGAGGGGCGCGGCTCGTCGAGTCTCCGGCTCGGCTGGTTCAGCCGCACGATCGTGGTCGCCGAGATCGCTTTTTCCTGCCTGCTGCTGGTGATGGCGGGATTGATGGTAAAAAGCGTCGTCCAGGTGCGCGGCGCGGACAAAGGAGTCGATACCAAGAATCTCCTCACCTTCCGCGTACCGCTGTTCGAGGCGGCCTATCCGACCCAGAAGGACCGGATTCGTACCTACGAGCAGATCCTCGACCGGCTCGACGGCAAGCCGGGGGTTTCCGCGGTCGTCGCGACCTCCGCTCTGCCGTATAACGGCACCGGTATGGACCGCTATGCGGTCGAAGGGCGCGCCTACCCCAAGGTGAACGAGCTGCCGGAGGCGCGGCTGCAAACGATCTCTCCGGGTTATTTCGACGTGCTCAAATCGCATCTCCTCAAGGGCCGCGATTTCTCCCGCATCGATCGCGAAGGGTCCGAGCCGGTCGCGATCGTCAACGCGAGCTTCGCGGCCAAGGTCTTCCCCGGCGAGGACGCGCTCGATCACCGGGTGCGCATCGGCCGCGGTGCGGAAGGTGCCTGGCGGCGAATCGTCGCGATCGTGCCCGACCTCGGGATGAACGGTTTCCAGAAGGAAAATCCGCAAGGGATCTATCTACCGATCGGCCAGAGCCTCGACGAGCCGCGCATGTCCTACATCGTCCGCGCGGCGCAGAACCCGCTCGCCCTCTCCGAGATGGCGCGCGCCCAGGTGGTTGCGGTAGACAAAGACCTGCCGATCTACTTCGTGCAGACGATGGAGCAGGCGATTGAACAATCGCGCTTCTTCTTCGATCTGTTCTCCACCCTGTTCGCGATCTTCGGCGCCGCCGCGCTGCTGCTCGCCTCGGTCGGCATCTACGCCGTGGTGTCGTTTTCGATCGGTCAACGGACGCAGGAGATCGGGGTTCGCATGGCGCTCGGCGCCGCCCCCTCGCGGGTGATGGGCCTGCTGCTCGGCCAGGGCGCGCGCCAGCTCCTCCTCGGCCTGGCGTTCGGTCTGCCGGTCTCGTTCCTGGCTTCGAAGGTGCTCACCCAGTTCCTCTTCGAGGTCCAGCCGAGCGACCCGGCGGTCTTTTCCGCCGTACCGCTCGCCCTCGGGCTGGTCACGTTCGTCGCCTGCCTGCTGCCCGCCCAGAAGGCGCTCAAGACCGATCCGATGGTGGCGTTCCGCAACGGATAGGGAGAGAATCGGTCCGGATTTCTCGTAGACATCCCCGGAATGACGAACTTTGGCGCCGATCGGCTGCCGATCCCTTTGTGGCTTGCGCTCGGCGCCGCCTTGGTGCTCGTGCAGGCTTTCTGCTGGCTGGTGGCCCGGGGGGTAGGGCGGCGGCTCGAAACAGCGGTTCTCGGGGTGGGGCTCGCTCTGCCGCTCGCCCTCCTCGGGCCGTGGCTGGGTTGCCTGGGCGGCTCGCGCCTGCTCGCGCCGACCGATCCGTCGGCGGAGGCGGTTTCGGGCGCGATCGTTGCGGGTGCCGATCGCCGGCACGACCTGATGAACGACGTTTTGCTCCAGTTCCTGCCGTGGGAGATCGAGGTGCGGCGGGCGGTTGCGGCCGGCCGGGCGCCGTTTTGGTCCGATCGGCTCGAAGGGGGGAGTTCTCCGTGGGCCAACCCGCAGGCCCTGGTGCTCGCCCCGGTCGCCTGGTTCGCGCGCGCGTTTCCGCTCCAACACTTCTTTCTGGTGATGCTCGCGGCGAAGCTCAGCATCGCCTTTGCCGGCACCTGGCTGCTCGCGCGGCGGGCCGGTGCCAGCCGCGGTGCCGCTCACCTGGCCGGCGCGAGCTTCGCGCTCGGCGGCGGCATGATCGCCTGGGGCATGTTTCCGAACTCCTCGGTCGCCTGTTGGGCGCCCTGGCTCGCGCTCGGGACGATGCAACTTTTGCGTCGCCCGTCGCCGCGCGCGCTCGCGACCACCGCGGCGATCACCGGGATCGTGCTGCTTTCCGGCCAGCCGGAAGTGGCGGCGGGCGCCGGTTTGTTCGCGCTGGTCGCGGGGATTGGCCTCGCGCGGCGGGGCCTGTTCACCCTAGGAAATCTCAAGTTCCCGGGCCTCGCCGTTCCAAGCCGCCGGGGCCTGGCCGCGGCGACGCTCGCCGCCGGGCTCGGGTTTGCGCTCGCGGCGCCGCATCTCCTGCCGTTCGCCGAACGGCTGCCCGACTCGGCGCGCGCGGTCGAAAAACGTGGGGGGCGCCTGCCGCCGCTCTCGCCGCGGCCGAGCAAGCCGCGGAGCTGGTTTCTGCCGGGGCAGGCGGCCTACGCTCTGGCGCCGCTTCATCCCAAGGCGTTCGGCGCGCCGTTTCAAGAGCGCTATCACGGGCCGTCGAATTGGCTGGAGAGCGGTGCGGGCTATACCGGCCTGTTCGCGCTGGCCGGGGGAGTCGCGGCGCTCTGTGCCGGCTGCCGACGGGCGCAGCCGTTTCTGCTTTTCGCGCTGTTCGCCACCCTGGCCGCCGCCGGATGGCTGCCGCTGGCGGTGTTGTTCGATGTCCTGCCCCCTCTGCGCCTGCCGGCCTGGGAGCGGATGCTGCTGCCGGGAAGCCTCGCGCTCGCCGTCGCCGGAGGGCTCGGCTGGGATCGCCTCGCGACCCGCTCC
>JBBRUC010000195.1:0-11561 GCA_038248205.1 Thermoanaerobaculia bacterium | reverse complement strand
GAGGAGGTCGGCCTCCGCCGGGTCGCTCCCTTGGAGCGCGGCCTTCAACCGATCATCCAACCAGATCGCTCCGCCCGCTTCTACCCCCAGCTCGGGCAGGAAACGGCAGAGCGAATCCGTGCACGTCATCGCGACGGTGAACGGAGCGGGCGGAGCAAGGTCGGCGCCATCGCCATCGCGCAGTCGCAACCAAAAGTCGAAGCCGTCGGTCAAAAATCGTTCGAGCGCCCCCGGCAGCAGTACCGTCGCCCGGCCGGGCGACGCCGGGAAAAGAGTCTTGGCGCCCAACGCCACCCCGGAGGCGCTTTGGAGCGCCACCTCGATATTCGTCGGCGCCCCCGGTCCGATCCCCAGATCGACCGCGAGATCGGCGCCGACGGCGCGGAGCGCAAGGATCGCAGCGGAACCGGCGGCAGGAGCGACGGGTGCCGCCGCCTTACGGGCTTCCAGGGGCGCCCAGGAAGGTCCGGCCGGAGCGGCGAACCCAGGAAGCGGCCCAAGAATCGGCAGTGCGGCCACGAGCGGCCAGATTGCCACGAATCGCATCCATCTCATGGAATTCTCCTCGTTCGGGTGATGGCCGCAAGGTACGGCCTCTTTCCGCAAGAGACAAGGCGCAGGGGACGGCCGGATTCCCTCACCGGTACCGAGCCGGGCGCTGGTCGATGTGGCATGCCGGTTGCTCAAGAGTCGAACGAAACCGTGCGCCACGCGGAGGGCCGAGAGAGGCCTTCCGGCAATAAGCGCGCCGGCCGCCGGGGTGAACGGAGAATTATTCCGCCCCACGCGGCTCTCTTCTGGAGGAGAAGTCATGAGTTGGATCGTCATCCTATGGATCGCCGCCGGAATTACCGCCTTGGTCGCATTGACCGGAATCAAACCGAAAGGAACGCGCCACGTCGCCCACACCCACATGATCACCGCCGCGCGAATCTGCTTCGTCATCATCGTGGTGATCTTGGCGGCGATGTTCTTGATGCATTGAGCGATATGAAGAGGGTCCCGCGCCTATTCGCTCCTCTGGCCGCCCTGCTCGCCCTCGCCGCCTGTGCGGTCGGTCCGACCTACATCCCACCAACACCGGCCGAGCTGCACACGCCCGACACCTGGCATGCCCAGCTGCCGGAGGGTGCGGCCACCGGAGACCTTTCCGTCTGGTGGCGACAGCTCGGCGATCCCGTTCTCTCCGATTTGGTTGAACAAGCCCTGGCCGCGAGCCCCGACCTGGACCTCGCCCGCGCCCGTCTTCGCGAGGCGCGGGCACGGCGCGCCCTGGCCGGTGCGGACCTCCTTCCGAGCCTCGACGCCTCGGCTTCGGCGAGCGCTTCGCGCAGCAACGGTTCGAGCGGCGAACATTACGACGCGGGGTTCGATGCCGCTTGGGAGCCGGATGTCTTCGGCGGTACCCGCCGCTCGATCGAGGCCGCCGACGCCGACCTCGAATCGACCGAGGCGAACCTTCACGACACCCAAGTTTCGCTCGCCGCCGAGGTGGCGCAAAACTATGTGGATGTCCGCTCGCTCCAAGCGCGGATCGAGATCGCCCAAGAAAACCTGGCGCGCCAGAGCGAGACGCTCGACCTCACCGATTGGCGCTTCCAAGCCGGCCTCGTAAGCCAGCTCGACGTCGAGCAGGCCCGCGCCGCGCGGGAGCAGACGAGGGCGCAGATCCCATCGCTCCTGGCGAGCCTCGAAGCGGCGAAAAACCGGATCGCCGTGCTGCTCGGCCAAGCGCCGGGAACGGCCGAGGACCGCTTGGCGGAGCGGCAGCCCGTGCCGCCGGTTCCCGCGGAGGTGACGGTCGCCTTCCCCGCCGACGTCCTGCGCCAAAGGCCCGACGTCCGCGCCGCCGAACGGGCGCTCGCGGCGCAGACCGCCCGGATCGGTGTCGCTGAAGCGGCCCGCTACCCGAGCTTCCGCTTGAGCGGCTCGCTCGGGCTCGGCGGAGTTTCGCTCGCCGCGTTGACCGGCGGCTCGTCGCTTGCGCACTCGCTCGCCCTTTCGGTCGCCGAAACGATCTTCGACGGCGGCCGGCTCGGCCAACAGGTGGAGATCCAGAAAGCCGGCGAGCAGCAGGCGCTCGCGAGCTATCGCTCGACCGTCCTGCTCGCCCTCGAAGAGGTGGAAAACGCCCTCGTCTCGCTCGCCCGGACCCGAGAGCGACAAGCGGCCCTGCGGCTCGCCGACGAGGCGGCCCGGAACGCCGCCGAACTCGCGCGCCAACGCTACTCGACCGGACTCACTGATTTTCAGACCGTGCTCGATGCGGAGCGGACCGTGCTTTCGACTTCCGACAACCTTCAATCGACCGAAGCCGACCTCGCCACTGCGCTGATTCAGCTGTACAAAGCGCTCGGAGGCGGCTGGTCGGCCGCGCCCGGGGAATCCATTTCCCCGCAGCAAGGAACCTCCCGATGACCCAGCCCACCCCCGACGCCGCGCAAAAAGATGCCGAACTGGCACGAATTCTCGGGGCGGACTCTTCCCCGAGCCGTAGGCACCGCGGCGTGCGTTGGGGCATCGCGATCCTCGTCCTCTTACTGATCGGGGGGGGAATTTTCCTGTTCCTGCGCTCGCGACAGAACGCGGCGAAACCCGAATATGTCACCGCGGAGATCACGCGAGGAGATCTCACCGTCACGGTTTCCGCGACCGGCAGCCTCGCTCCCACTCATCAGGTGGACGTCGGCAGCGAGCTGTCCGGCACGGTCGAATCCGTCTATGCGGACGACAACGACCAGGTGAAGGAAGGGCAGATCCTGGCGCGGCTCGACACCTCGAAGCTGAACGACGCGGTCGCCAAGTCGCGCGCCGATCTCGCTTCGGCCCAGGCCCGGGTGGCGCAGTCTCAAGCGACCGTGACCGAGGCTCAGGCGACTCTTGCCCGCTTTCGGGAGGTGTCCAAGCTCTCCGGCGGCAAGGTCCCCTCCAAGACCGAGATGGACTCGGCCGAGGCGAACGTCGAGCGGGCGAACGCCGACGTCCGAAGCGCCCAAGGCTCGGTCCAAAACACGCGCGCCGACGTGAGGTCGAACGAGACGAACGTGACCAAGGCGACGATCCGTTCGCCGGTCAACGGCGTCGTCCTGGCGCGCAAGGTAGAGCCCGGCCAAACGGTCGCGGCCTCCCTCTCCGCTCCCGTGCTCTTTACGATCGCTGAAAACCTGGCGCAAATGGAACTGCAGGTGGCGGTCGACGAGGCCGATGTCGGCGAAGTCAAGGCTGGCGAAAGCGCCACCTTTTCCGTCGACGCCTACCCGGACCGAACATACAGCGCCGAAGTCACCCGGGTGGGGCTCGGCTCTACGGTCACCGAAGGAATCGTCTCTTACCTGACGATTCTGACCTTCACCAACGACGACCTGTCGTTGCGCCCCGGCATGACCGGCAACGCCGAGATCATCACCATGCACCGCGAGGGCGTTCTCCTGGTTCCCAACGCCGCCTTGCGCTGGTCGCCTCCGGCGACCGAGCAGGGCTCCGGGGCGAGCGGCGGCCTGTTCGGCAGCTTGATGCCGCGCCCGCCGCGCTTGGGCGGGCGTGGCGGCCGCCGCCAGGAGTCGGGTTCTACCACCAAGTCGGCCCGGAAGATCTGGATTCTGCGCGACGAAAAACCGGTGCCGATCGACGTCAAAGTCGGTTCGACCGACGGCCGGATGACCGAAGTGACCTCGCCCGACCTCAAGGCCGGGATGCCGGTCATCACGGAGACGGCGAGCGCGAAATCATGAGCGTAAGCCCCGTCGCCGGAGGTGAAACGCCGCTCTTGGAGTCCGCCCCCGCCGCCACCGGCCGACCGCTGCTGGAGCTGATCGGCCTCACCAAGATCTACGGCGAAGGGACGGCGGAAATCCGCGCGCTCGGCGGTGTCGATCTGGCGGTTCAGGCGGGAGAGTTCGTGGCGGTGATGGGGCCCTCGGGCTCGGGCAAGTCGACCGCGATGAATATCCTCGGTTGCCTGGACACGCCCTCCGGCGGCGCCTATCTCTTCCGCGGCGTCCACGTAGAACAACTCTCGGCCAAGCAGCGCACTCTGTTGCGGCGCCACTTCCTCGGCTTCGTCTTCCAAGGGTTCAACCTCCTCGCGCGCACCTCGGCCGAAGAAAACGTCGAACTGCCACTCCTCTACCGTGGCGTCTCGGCCACTGAGCGGCGGGCCGCCGCGCGGATCGCGCTCGACTCGGTCGGTCTCAAAGGCTGGGAGACCCATACGCCCGCGCAGCTTTCCGGCGGCCAGCAGCAGCGCGTGGCGATCGCCCGGGCAATCGTCACCAAGCCGTCGGTCCTGCTCGCCGACGAACCGACCGGCAACCTCGACACCAAACGGAGCTACGAGATCATGGACCTGATCACCGCGCTCAACCGCGATCTCGGCATCACGATCCTGATGGTCACCCACGAGGCCGACATGGCGGCCTACGCCGGCCGGATCGTCAGCTTCCGCGACGGGCTGGTCGAAAGCGACGTCCAGAACGACTCCCCGACCCTGCCGGTGGAAGGACTCGCCTGATGCTCTGGAGCACGATCCTCCTCGCCTTCCGCGAGATTCGACGCAATCTGATGCGCTCGTTTCTCACCGTCCTTGGCATCGTCATCGGCGTCTCGGCCGTGATCACCATGGTGACCCTCGGCAACGGCGCAACCCAAGCGGTGGCTGATCAGATTTCAAGCCTCGGCAGCAACCTCTTGATCCTCCGGCCGGGGCAGCGCGTCGGCGGACCGGGCGGAGGGGGCAGAGCACGCCGCTTCGACGTCCGCGACGCCGATGCGATCCGCTCCCAAATCGGATCGATCCAGGCGGTGGCTCCCACCACGACCAGCGGCGTCACCGCGATTTACGGCGCCAAGAATTGGTCGACCACCGCGACCGGCACCACGAACGACGACTTCGTCGCCGCGAACTGGCGGCTCGCTGCGGGACGGATCTTTACCGACGCCGAGGTCAAGAGCGGCAAGTCGGTCTGCGTGATCGGCGAAACGGTCCGGCGCGAACTCTACGGTCCCTCGGCGCCGGTCGGCACGGCGCTGCGGGTGAAAGGGTTTTCCTGCGAGGTGATCGGCCTGCTCGCCTCCAAAGGGCAATCCGCGGGGGGCCAAGATCAGGACGACACGGTGATCTTGCCCCTGCGCACGGTCCAGCGACGGATCACCGGGCAACCGACCGTCAATACGATCCTCATCTCGGTCAAAGACGGCGCCTCGTCAACCGCCGTCTCCGAGCAGGTGACCGCCCTGATGCGCGAGCGGCGGAAGATCACGGCGGTCAAAGAAGACGATTTCAGCGTCCTCGACACCAAGGAGATCGCGGCGACCCTTTCCGGTACGACCAAAACCCTCACCCTGCTGCTCGGCGCGGTCGCCGCGGTGAGCCTGCTGGTGGGCGGCATCGGCATCATGAACATCATGCTGGTCTCGGTGACCGAGCGGACCCGCGAGATCGGGGTCCGTCTCGCGATCGGCGCTCTGGAAGGAGAGGTGCTGCTTCAGTTCCTGATCGAAGCGATCGTCCTCGCCTCGGTCGGCGGCCTGGTCGGGATCGCCTTGGCAACGATCGCCTCGATCGTGCTGACCAAGGTGATGTCGGTGCCGTATGCTTTCAACCTCGGCATCAACGTCCTGTCGTTCGTCTTCTCCGCCGCGATCGGCGTACTCTTCGGCTACGTGCCGGCACGACGCGCGGCACGGCTTAACCCGATCACGGCGCTACGCCACGAGTAATCTTTCGACCAGCGAATTTTGGAATCCCCAATGATGCGCATCGCCCTCCTCTCCGACATCCACGGCAATCTCGCCGCGCTCGAAGCGGTGGTCGAAGACCTTCGCGTACGGAGCGTCGATCAGGTGGTCAACCTCGGCGACCTCGTCTCAGGGCCGCTCCTACCGCTAGAAACCGCACGGTTTCTTCAAGAGAAAGATTGGTTGACGATCTCAGGTAACCACGAGCGGCAGTTGCTCACCCTGGGTCCCGGCGAGCGGGGCGAGTCGGACGAGTACGCCTACTCCTGTCTCGGCCCTAACGAGCTCGACTGGTTCCGGACGTTTCCCGCGACCGTCCCACTGAATTCAGAGGTCTTTCTGTGCCACGGCACGCCGGCAAGCGACAACGAATACTTCCTCGAATCGGTCCTGGGCAACCGGGCAGGCCTCGCAAGCCGAGAGGAGATTGAGCGGCGCCTGGGCGCGGAAACCTCCGCGGTCGTCTGCTGCGGCCATACCCATGTGCCTCGATCGGTGCGCAACGAAAAAGGCCAGCTGCTCATCAACCCCGGCAGCGTCGGCCTCCCGGCGTTCTTCCACGACGATCCGACGCTGCATTCGATCCAAAACGGCTCACCCGACGCGCGCTACGCGATCCTCGAAAGCGGCCCGAGCGGCTGGACGGTTGAGCACCTCACGATTCCCTACGACCACCGGTCGATGGCCGCACTCGCGCGGGAACGAAATCGATTGGATTGGGAGCAGGCGCTGCTGACCGGCTTCGTGGAGTGACGCCTATCGCCTATTCAACCGGCTCGGTGCCGCGCCTCAAGGAGCGCACATTCGCCAAGCCGCCGCGTTGGAACGCCGCGGCGAGTCTTCTCGGTCTCTTCGTTGCGCGCTCCGACGCAAGGGATGAAAAGCGCGCCGCAGAGGAAGCGCGCGGAGAAAGTTTCTCGCGCGCGGTCGTCGCGAACGCCTCGATCAGAGCCCGCTCGGTCGCCGGTATGCCGGCATTCGCGGTGATCAATCGGGCGAACCATCGCCTATGGGTTTCGAAGGTGCTCATCGATCGCCTGTACCCACAGGAATGCAACCTGAGTTACGACAAAGCGGAAACCGAGTGCGCTTCCACCGTGAGCCGCACCCCCAGGGTTTGGAGGACTTTCAGCACGGTCTCATAGCGCGGCTTCGCACCGGGAGTGAACGCTTTGTATAAGCTCTCGCGCCCTAGGCCGGCGCTCCTGGCGATCGCACTCATCCCGCGAGCCTTGGCGACATTGCCTATCGCGGCAAGAAAGACGTCTGGGTTCTCGTCCTCGAGAGCCGCGGCGAGATATTCCGCGATCACATTCTCGTTATCGAGGTACGCACTGGGGTCGAACTCCGAAATCCGAATTGCCATGGTCTACTCCTGATCAAGCTCCCGAACCATCGCTTGGGCTCGGGGGACGGCTCACGCAGCCTACCGCCGTGTCCGCTGGAGTTCCGCTTCCAATCCGCCGGCGAGCGCGATCAGCTCTTCGTCTCCCTCGAACCGGCCCGTCACTTGAAGGCCCATCGGCAGACCTCGTGCGTTCTCCCCCGCCGGCAGGGAGAGCACCGGCAGGCCGGCTTGGGTCCAGGGGATGTTGAGGATCGGGTCTCCCGTGCTCCCCAAGCCTTCCGGGGCGGCGCCTTGGGCGGGAGGCGAGATCCAGAGGTCGATTCCCTCCCGGTCCATGACGGATTCGATTTCCGGGCGGAGCATGGCCGAGTCTTCGAGGGCGCGGGCGAGGTCGGCGTCGGAGATCGCGAGGCCGCGCTCGATTAGCTCGATTGTCCGGCGGTGATAGAGATCGGCGTAACGCGGATACCAACCAGCCGCCTGGTGCGCCCGGGCGGCCTCGGCCGCCACGATGCGACGGTGGCGGGCGGCGATCTCGTCGAAGTCGGCAAAGATTCGAATCGGTACGATCTCGTAGCGGGCCGCGGCGAGCCGGTCCACCACCCGTTGAAAGTGGGATTGCCCTTCGGTCCAGGCACTATCCAGATACGGCCCCTCGGGTAGCCCGAGACGAGGCTTTCCGGCCGCCTTCGACCGCGGCGCCACCGAGCGCCAGCCGCGGCACAGCACCCGCGCCGCCCGGGAGACCGTGGCGACGTCGGGGGCGAAGATTCCGACGTGATCGAACGACGGGGCTAACGGGATCACGCCCTGTCGCGAAATCCGATCGTAGCTCGGCTTCCAGCCGACGACGCCGCAATAGGCGGCGGGGCGGATGATCGAACCGATCGTTTGGGTGCCGAGGGCGAGCGGGCAGAGGCCGGCTCCCACCGCGGCGGCGGAACCGCTGCTCGAACCACCGGGGGTGTGCTCGTGGTTTCGCGGGTTGCGCGTCGGCCCGGGTGCGAAGTAGGCGAATTCGGTCGAGACCGTCTGGCCGAGGATCAAAGCGCCCGCGGCACGAAGGGCGGCGACCGCAGGCCCCTCTTCGCCTTGCAGAACCTCCGGCGGCAGGTGGCTGCCCGCCCGTGTCGTGAAGCCTTGGGCGTGAAAAATCTCTTTGATGCCCACCGGCACGCCATAGAGCGGCGGGCGGCTGCCCGGATCGGGGAAGCGGGCTTCGAGCTCGGCGGCTTCGCGGCGGAGGCGGTCGAAACGGCCCTCCTCTTCGACAAAAGCCAGGACCTCGGGCTCGCGCTCGGCGAAGAGCGTTTCCAATTCGGCCAAAGTGCTCATTCGACCTGGCTCATGCCCGGCGGCGCTTCGCGGCGAGGAGGACGGCGTCGACGATGTGCTGGTAGCCGGTGCAGCGACAGAGGTTGCCCGAGATCGCGGCGCGAATCTCCGGTTCGGTCGGATCGGGGTTTTCGTCGAGGAACGGCAGCAGGGTCATCAGAAATCCCGGTGTGCAGAAGCCGCACTGAAGGCCGTGAGCCTCACGGAACGCCTCTTGGAGCGGATGCAGGCGATCCGGCCCTGGCCCCGACAGGCTCTCGACGGTCGCCACCTCGTGCCCGTCGGCTTGGACCGCGAGCAGCAGGCAGGAGCGCACCGGTTCGCCGTCCAACAGAACGGTGCAGGCGCCGCAGACGCCGTGCTCACAGCCGACGTGGGTACCGGTTAGGCCGAGGTCGTGGCGCAAGAAATCAGACAGGAGAAGGCGCGCCTCGACTTCGCGCTCGCTTCTCTGCCCGTTTACGGTCACCTCGATTTTCATCGCGTCGCTCCTGCGGCGTCTCTCGCTCGTTGAGCGGCCGTTTGGAGCCCCCGCCGGGCGAGAACCCGCGCGAGGTGGCGCTTGAACTCGGCCGTTGCGTGGACGTCGCTCCGAGGGTTGATCTCGCCGTCTACCGCCGCGGCCGAGGCGGCGATCGCCTCCGAGGTGATCGCCTGCCCGGCGAGCAGCGCTCCCGCCGCGCGGGCCTCGATCGGGCGATCGCCGACGCTCAAGAACACCAGCCGGGCCGCCTGGCAGCACCCCTCCGCGTCGAGCGTGACGCTCGCCGCGAGGCCCACCTGCGCGTAGTCGCCGTGCCGGCGGGCGACTTCCAGGAAGGCGAAGCCGGTTCTCGGAGCCGCGGGTGGAATGGCGATCTCGACCAACAGCTCGTCGGGCTCCAGGAGGGTACCGAAGAGCCCGGTGTAGAAATCGCGCGCGGCGACCCAACGATCTCCAATGCTTTTGGCCAGCCGAAAGCGGGCGTCGAGCGCGACCGCGAGGGCCGGCAGCTCGGCCGCGGGATCGGCGTGGGCGAGGCTGCCGCCGATCGTTCCCCGGTTGCGGATCTGCGGATGGGCGATCCACGGCACCGCCTCGGCCAAGAGCGGGGTGACTTCGGCCACCAGCGCCGACCGCTCCAGCTCGCGTTGGCGGGTCATGGCGCCGATCACCAGACCTCCGTCCGCGCCGCGGCCGAGGGTGGAGAGTCCGTCGATCCGGTTGAGATCGATCAGCCGCGCCGGCTGCGCCAGGCGGAAGTTGAGCACCGGGATCAAGCTTTGGCCGCCCGCGAGGATTTTCGCCTCGTCGCCATGGCGAGCGAGAAGGTCGAGCGCCTCGGCTAAGGTTTCCGGCGCGTCGTAGGCGAAGGGTGCGGGTTTCATCGGGAGGGGATTGTACTACCGGGGAAGGAGGTGTTTCTGGACCTTCCCGAGGGCGTTTCTCGGCAGAGAATCGAGCCGCCGAATCTCGCGCGGCACCTTGAACGCCGCGATGCGCTCTTTGGCAAAGGCGATCAGCGCCGCAGGATCGAGCGGCGCGTCGGCCGGATCGACGACCAGGAACGCGACCGGCACGGCGCCGAAATCGGGGTGCGGCCGGCCGACCACCGCCGCCTCGCGGACGCCGGGATAGCCGAGCAGGACCTCTTCCACCTCCCGAGGGTAGACGTTGAAGCCGCCGGCCAGGATCAGCTCGCTACTCCGGCCGAGCAGAGAGATCGCCCCGGTCGAGGGATCGCGGCGGGCAAGGTCGCCGGTTTTGAACCAGCGGTTCCCTTGGGCGTCCGCCACGAAGCTATCCTGGGTCTTTTCCTGCGCGCACCAATAGCCGGTGAAAACGTTGCCGCCGCGCACCAACAACTCCCCTTCGTCCCCCTCCGCCACGTCGTGAAACGAGTTCTCGTCCCAGCGCGCGAGGCGAACGGAGATCCCGGGTAAAGGAGTACCTACGGTGCCGGCGCGGCGCTCGCCAACATAGGGGTTTGACAGGATCATCCCCGCCTCGGTCATGCCGTAGCGTTCGAGGATCGCGTGGCCGCTGAGTTCTCGAAACGCCTCGAACGTCTCGGGAGCGAGCGGCGCGCTGCCCGAGCAGAACAGGCGCATTCGGGCGAGCGGCGCGAGGTCGCGACCTCCGCCGCGCAACGCCTCGACCAGCCGCACGTACAGGGTGGGCACTCCGAAGAAGAGAGTGGGAGGTCCGGCTCCTGGCCCGGCGAGAAGATCGTCCAACGCCTCCTCGGCGCGAAATTTCCGCCGCAACTCGACCGTCGCCCCGGCGGCTAACGCGCAGTGGAGGCCGACCACCAGACCGTGGGTGTGAAAGAGCGGCAGGGCGAGCAGGAGAACGTCGTTCCGCTCCCAGGCCCAGGCGGCAAGCAGGCCGGTGATCGTCGCGAGCAGGTTGTCGTGGCGGATCTCGGCTCCCTTGCTCCGCCCCGTGGTGCCCGAGGTGTAGAGCAGGAACGCGAGATCGCAGCCTTCGATCGGCGGGTTCAAGGCCGGAGCGGTTACGCCGTCCGGCCAATCGCCAAGGTCTTCCGCTGTGACCGTCGCCTCGACGCTGCCCCGCGCCGCGGCGTCGACCTCCGCCACGATCGGCAGCAGCTCCCGCTCGGTGAACAGAATCCGCGGCTCGGCATCCGCCAGAATGTGCGCCAGCTCGACCTTCCGATACGCAAGATTGATCGGCACGACGACCGCGCCCAACCGAATCGCCGCCAAATAGGTGATCACGAACTCCGGCCGATTGCCGAGGAAGAACGCGATCCGATCGCCGCGCCGTAACCCTCGCGCCGCAAACCCCGCCGCCACCCGCTCCGCCGCGAGAAACAGCTCGGCGTACGAGAGCGACACCTCGGAACCGTCAGGGTCGCGAAAACGAAGCGCGGACTTGGCCGGAACGTCGGCGAGCGGGATGGCGAAGAGGTCGAGGAGGTTCATGCTACCTGGAGTTGGGGCTAAGCGTCAGAGCCACCTCGAAGGAGATCGTCAGCGCCGAAGGCGCGATCCTATGACAGCCTGGGGCAACGCCCCAGGACCGGTACGAACGTAGACACCTATAGGGCTGAAAGCCCGATCCAACTCGCTTTGCCACGATCGCCCGCCGGTCGGCGGCGAACAGCATGGTGCGGGCCTTCGGCCCTTCCTGGATTTT
>JBBRUC010000194.1:0-11645 GCA_038248205.1 Thermoanaerobaculia bacterium | reverse complement strand
TCTGCGTGCGATCGAACAGCACAACATCGCCCCCAAACCGTTTATTTGGACTGCGAAGGCATCCGACATCCTCGAGAAGGTTACCCGAGCGCGCCGAAGCCTCGATAAGGTCGCATCCGCTTGACGCACTACACTAGTATCCCCGGCTATGTACGCCTCTCGCGATCAGGAGTTGGATCACCTGCTTCGTGTACTCCAGACGGTGATTGGAGCAAGCGGCCAGTCGCGCCGTTCGATCGAGCAGCGGCTGGGGTTGACCGGCGGCTATTTGAGCAAGATTCTCAACGGTGTGGTCGATCTGAAAGTTCGCCACGTTCTCTGGCTCTGCGAGGCGCTGGACATGACCCCAGTGCGCTTCTTCCAGATCGCCGCCACGACGGCCGGTGCCCGCTCCAAGGGCGAGATCCTGGACAAGGTCACCCCAGCGGGCGCGGGATCGAACGCAGAGGCGGCAGGATCGGGCGATTCCAAAGAGCTGGAAGAGTTGGTATTGCAGTCGATGCGCAAGATTCTTCGCGAAGCGCTCGGCGGCTCCGAGAAAGCGGGCTGAGCGCTGCTCCTTCGTGGGAGCGGCAGGCGATCGAGTTTACGCCGACAGGCGGAACCGCAGGTGCGGCTCGCGCTCCAGCCGTTCGAGGAAATGGCGGACGTGGCGGGCGACCAGGCCGCTCGCCACCCGCCGTTCACAGGCCCGGACGAACAGATCGAGTGCGCGTTCTGCCTCGCGGGCGATACCGAGCGAGCGCAGCGATTCGAAGATCTCCTGCGCGAGGGCGGCGGCTTCGAGTTCGCGGCCTTCTTCTAGATAAAGCGCGGCGAGATCGAGACCGACGAGGCCGGACTTATAAGTTTGGCCCGCCGCGAGAAATCCTTGCCTGGTGTTCCCGAAGACGGTTTCCGCTCTTTGCCGCTTGCCGAGGCCTGCGAGAATTTCCGCTTCGACCCAATTCACCTTCAGGAGGTGCAGCGGCTGGGAGGCGAAGGCGTGACGCAGACCACTCGTGAACAGCTCGCGGTGAGCGCGCCGATATTCTCCGCAGCCGACGAGCGTCGCGATGTAGCTCTGTCGGGAGGTCAAGAGCAACTCGGGATCGCGAGTGGGGTCCAGGTCGCCAAGCCCCAGTTCAAACAGGCTACGAGCGAGGTCTAAGTTTCCTCGATACCCTTCATAGATCGCGCGGACCACCAAGGCGCGGCCCGCCAGATGTTTGTCCCCTGCGCTTCGATAGATTTGCTCGACCGCGCCCAGGATCTCGCAAGCTTCATCGAAATAGCGCGTAGCGTTCAGGTACGAAGCGTAGAGTTCCAGCAGGCGCGCCCGGAGCCCCGGATCTCCGGACCCTGCCTCCCGAAACGTCGCCGCCCGGCCGAAGGACTCCAGTGCGGGGCGAAAATCGTCGTTCACTCGGTAGGCGTTGCCCAGCTCCGCCCAGGAGCGAGCCCGTAGATCGGCCGTCTCCACGGGCCCCAAATCGGAAGGATCGAGATTGCTGGCCGCGACTTGGGCGAGTGTTGCAAGGAAGACCATCTCGTTCGGGTCGGAATAGCGGGCGGCAAAGCTGCGCGCGAGAAGATCCTCCACCCGGGCCGCCCCGGTGAGGTCGGCTTTCTCTTCCGGCTTTTCGGTAGAAACCGCCACCGACGGTTCCGAATTTCGATGAAGAAAGGAGAGCGCTCCTTCCAGGGCCGCATCGATCGCCGGCTCGTAGTCAACCGGGACGATCCGCTCAGGGACCGCGTCATCGGGACGACGCTCCAGCCGATAGCACAGCTCGGCCCCGTAACGGGCACGGCAATTCGCACAGCCAGTGAGCAGGTGGCGCACCATATGCCGAAGCGCCTGCGGATCAAGGCGCGGCGCATCCAACTGCGCGAGCTGCTCATCGGTGATGTGGTGCGTCATGCATTCCCCCGCGGATCGCCTTGCGACCCCAAGATTTTCGCACATAGCGCGGCCTAACGGGCAAGGATTCGGCAGTTTCGTGCGCCGACCCTTCCGCCGACGGGCCAAATGGGTGGCTCGAATCTCTTCGCTCGAAGAACCTCGGCCACCCTGCCTCCGGACTTCCTCACACCCCGCGGAACAAGTTCCCGGATCAACGGGCTCAGGCCAGCCTAGCGAAAGTCAGGAGCTTGGAACTGCGTGCACGCCCCTGGCCCAGTCCTCCCGTTCGGATCAATACAGTGGCCTTCCTCGGCGAAGATCACTCGAGGTCCTGCCGCTTTCTCCGCCGGATTCGTGGGATCGGGACAGCTACCGCTGACAAGGCAGACAGCCCGCTGCCAGAGCACCACCCAAAAACCCGATTCGCCCGTAGCGCCATTGGCAACCCATCGCCCCACCCCAGCGCCCGCAGGACCAGCAGCGCTGACAAGCGCCAGGACCAAGGCGACCCCAGAGACTTTTCCTCTCCGTTTCATGACTTTCCTCCGTGCCCACAGCTCGGTTCGAGCGCCTGCATGGCCTCGGCCGGCCGCGGGCAGACTTGCCTAGTGTGGAGGAAGGTTTCCTGAAAAGGAGAGAACCGCCTGCGCCAAGCCACAAGTCCTCAGACCGCCTCGACTCTTCTGTTTTGAAGACTATCTACTGATTCGGGAGAATTTTCCGATCGCTTGCTTGACATTTGTCCTAACTTAGGCAGAATCAGCCACATTATGGCTGAATTGTCATCAATTCCTAACCTACTTTCGACAGCGCAAATCGGGAGAGATTCGCAATGGGCACGCTGCTCGCGCGAGATTTGATGTACCTGGCGGAGCGCAACCGGGCGATAGAACGGCTGGCGGTGGAAGAGCGGGGGCGCATCTTGCGCTACTTGAGCGCGCTGCGCGTTCCGCCGACGAATCGAGAAGATCTACTCCAGACCGGCTTGGTGCTGCTCCTGCAGAAATGGGATTCCGTCGAAGATCCGTTCTCGTGGCTGCTCGGCGCCCTGCGCAACCTTCACCGGACCCAGATCCGCGATCAGGGTCGCAGGGAACGTCTCTTTCAGACGCCGGCACCAACGACTTTGGGTCTCCATTCTTCCAGCGTGCCTGCAACCTCTACCGCCGACCTCCGCATCGATCTCACACGTTGGCTCTTCGCCCTCTCCCGCCCGCAGAGGATTCTCGTCGTGGGCCTCGTCCTCTTCGGTGATCCGCTCGGCGAGGTGGCGCGACGCGCGGGCGTCAAACCGGCGTCGGCTCAGACTTTGAAGTCTCGTTCCCTGAAGCGGCTGCGCCGGCTGGCCTCTTTCGCCGATCTTGTACCAAAGAAGTAGAGTTGGGGGGACGGGTCGAAACGCGACGGGACAGTGAAGTGCGCCCATCGTGGATACTCACTCCCTTACCCACCGGAGGCTTAGCGGAACATGGCGGAGGTCGTTTTCGACAAGGTCAAGAAAGCGTACGGCCCGGTGACGGTGATCGAGAGCTTCGACCTCGACATCCATGACCGAGAGTTCATGGTCCTGGTGGGTCCTTCGGGGTGCGGCAAGTCAACGGCGCTGCGGATGATCGCGGGGCTCGAAGAGGTCACCGGCGGCGAGATCCGGATCGGCGGCCGGAGGGTCAACGAGCTGCCGCCCAAGGATCGCGACATCGCGATGGTCTTCCAAAGCTATGCCCTCTACCCGCACATGACCGTGCGGCAGAACTTGGAGTTCGGGCTCAAGATCCGCAAGACGCCGCAAGCCGAAATGGAGCGGCTGGTCGGCGAAGCGGCGAACATCCTCGGCATCACCCAGCTGCTCGACCGGAAGCCGAAGCAGCTCTCTGGCGGCCAGCGGCAGCGGGTGGCGCTCGGGCGCGCGATCGTCCGGAAGCCCTCGGTCTTCCTGTTCGACGAGCCGCTGTCGAACCTGGACGCCAAACTGCGCGTCCAGATGCGGGCCGAGATCTCGAAGCTTCAGCGGAACTTGGAGACGACCACGGTCTACGTCACCCACGACCAGATCGAGGCGATGACCATGGGCCATCGGATCGCGATCATGAAGGACGGGGAGCTCCAGCAGGTGGGTACGCCTTTGGAGGTCTACGAGCAGCCGCAGAACCTGTTCGTCGCGAGCTTCATCGGTACGCCGCCGATGAACTTCCTTTCCGGCACGATCGCCGATGGCGGGACGAACCTCGCGGTTTCCGGTTTCACCCTGCCGGTGCCGGACGTCCTGCGCGGTGCCGCCGCGGGGAAGGACGGAACCCAGGTGGTGATCGGGATTCGACCCGAGAACCTCCGCAAGGCCGGAGACTACGGCCGTGCCGATCCGGGGCCGCGGGTACCGATCCAAGTCACGATCGAGTTCGTCGAGCCGCTCGGACACGAAGTGATCCTCCATGGCCGGATCGGCGACGAGCTACTGGTCGCCAAAACCGAGCCGCACAGCGCGCCCCAGGTGGGCGAGGAGCTGTCGCTTGAAATTGGGCTCGCCGGCCTTCATGTGTTCGACCGGCAAACCGAGTTGCGGCTTGACGCCGCTTGACGCAACCGTTCGAGGCCGCTTCCGCTACCTTCACGCCAGCACGACAGTTTGCCCCGGTGGCGCCCAAGTCACCGGGCATTTTGCGTATCCGAAGAAAGTTCGACCAGCGGTACCATTGACCTGGATTTTGGCCGTGTGGCCAAGCCATCAACGAGGATCGATCGAACCGCAACCCGAGGCATCAATGAACGCTCGGAAGTTTCCAGCCCCAATCAAGGCGAAGGCGCGACGATATCGCGACCTGGTGGAGACTTCGGACGAGCTGATCTTCACCACCGATCGGACGGGACACTGGACGTTCCTCAACCAGGGAGCCACGGAAAGGATTCTGGGCTACCGCCCGGAGGAGATGATCGGCAGGCCGTTCACCGACTTTCTCGCCGAGGAAGAGATCGAACGGGATTTGGAGGCGTTTTCTCATGTCCTCGCCGGTGACGAAAAGTTCCGGTACGAAACCGTCTACCAGACCAAGGACGGCCGCCGGGTCACCCTAAGCTTCAATGCCGGGATGTTGCGCGACGCCGCGGGCGAAATCGTCGGAGTGATGGGCAGCGCTTCTGACATCACGCAGCGCCTGCGCACGGAAAACGAGCTGCGCCAAAGTCTCAAATCGGTGCGATCCAGCAAGGAGCGACTAGAGCGGCAAAACGAAGTGCTGCGCAAGATCGCCCGCGGGGCGCCTCTGGCGGGAACCTTGACCCAGCTTGCGTTGTCGATCGAAGAACCGGGCAGCGGCATGATCGTCTCGGTCCTCTTGCTCGATCCAGAGGGCGTTCGCCTATCCACCGCCGCGGCGCCTCACCTGCCGCACAGCTTCAGCCAAGCGATCGACGGCGTCCGCATCGGTCCGAACACGGGATCCTGCGGCACCGCCGCGTTCCGTGGCGAGCCGGTGATCGTTTCCGACATTCGGGAGGATCCCCTCTGGGCGGACTACCGGGAGCTGGCCGCCGCCCACGGCCTTCGCGCCTGCTGGTCGCAACCCCTCCTCGCCTCGACGGGCGAGGTGCTGGGTACCCTCGCCATGTACTACCGCGAGCCCCGCTCTCCCTCGGAAACCGAGCTGGAGCTGATCACAACGGCGGCGCACATCGCCTCGATCGCGATCGAGGCCGCCTCGGCGCGCGATCGCCTGGTCCACAGCACTCTGCACGATCCCTTGACCGGCCTACCCAATCGCACGCTTTTCCTCGATCGGCTGGGCATGGCGATGAAGCGGTCGCAACGCCGGCCAGACACTCTGTTCGCCGTACTGTTCCTCGACGTTGACCACTTCAAGCAGGTCAACGACAGCCTGGGCCATCTCGTGGGGGACGAGCTTCTCCAGTCGATTTCCGAGCGCCTGAACCACTGCCTCCGGCCGGTCGATACGGTGGCCAGGATGGGCGGCGACGAGTTCGCCGTCCTCCTCGATTACCTCGACGAGGAGATCCAGGCCTCACAGCTCGCGCTGCGGATTCATCAGGTTCTGGAACCGCCCCACCTCATCCAGGGCCACGAGGTTACCCTGTCGGCGAGCATCGGCATCACCTTCTCCTCGGCCGCCTACGACCAACCGGAGGAGTTGCTGCGCGACGCCGACACGGCGATGTATCGGGCCAAAACCGAAGGGCGGGGGCGGCAAGCCATCTTCGAGGCGGCGCTGCCCAACGAGGCACTGGTAGAATCCTCGGCGCCTGAAGTTCCTCTGGGGTTCGATTTCCGATCATGGCCCGAAAACCAAAAGCCGGACCCGGAAACACCGCCGATGCCGAGGCTCGCGCACCGGCGCTGATCCCGATTCGCTACCGTCAGCCCATCTCCCGCGATCTCGCCCACCCCGTAGGAGCCCAGCAGCTCAGCGAGGTACTGGCGGAAGTTCCCCCGTTCGCCGCGCTCAGCGTCTCGTTCTCCGGCGTACCCACCCTCTGGAACGAGACCCGCCCCGAAACTCCCCAGCCGATGGAGAAAGCGCCGCAGCCGATCCTCTCGGCCTGGTTCACGCACCGCCGCTCCGCCCCCTCCACAGGCAACGCCCAACCATCAAGCGGTGAATTCGGAGAACGCTGGGGCCTCACCGTCTACCCCGTCCCCGCCGGCCTCAAATCCACCGTCCGCACCGCCCTCGAAACCACCGGATTGGCGCTGATCCGAGACTGGCTCGCCGAGCCCCGAACCGCGGCTTGGCGAGAGGCCCCTCGGCATGAGATCGAGGTGTTGTACGACTTTGAGGGTGGGGTCTTGAGTTGGCGGGAGACGGACTAAAGGTGCAGCTTCGGAGCCCAATCGATGGTCACCGCCGACACGCTCTACCGCTCATCCTGAGCAGGACCGTTCGCCGCCGGAGGTAGATCATCGGCGGCGCCTTCGCCAGACCGAAGGGTGTCTGGCATCGTGAACTACCGCAAGGATGAGCACTTCCTCTGCAAGAATCATGTAGTAAACGCCAAACGGAAATCGCCGAATTGGCGCCCGACGAATGTCGAGGTAAATCTCAGGATACAGCCGCGGATTGTGGCTGATTCTCTGAACGGTGCCGTCCACTTCCGAAAGGAAATCCGCTCGAAGGCCAACCCGTTGCTCTTCGTACCAATCTGCGCTTCGTTGAACCTCAGGTTCGACGTGCTTGCCGAGAACTACGTTCACGACCGGCCGAGGAGACGGGCTCGGGCTTCCTCCCAGGGAACCCGACTTTCCGGCTGCGCGAGAACCTCTGCCCGCCTCTCGTCGAGGAGTTCGCGCAGGTCATTCGACAAGCGTATGTCTGGGGGAGGCGATGCGCGCTCCCAGATCTCCTGCGCGAGGTCGAGCTGTTCTTCGACGGGTAGAGCAAGCGCTTGCTGGGTCAGTTCGGACTTCGTCATTTCGTGAGTCTAAACCTAACGGCTTCGATCGTCGAACCCAGCGGCACCTACCCCCAGAACCTCGTCAAAATCGATGGACTGTCAATTCGGACCCCGCCGGACTCGGAAGTGCGCGCCGGCAACGACCGCGCGGAGGCGGCGCTCGGCATCCACAAGTCCGGCCCAACGGGCCGGGAGAATCTAGCCCAGGGCTGAGGCCGAAGGCCGATGCCCTGGGTCAAGGGTCACCACCTCCTGGCGGCGCCTCAGGCAGCGATCCGCGCCTCTTCCCCAGGGAACCAGGTCGTTGGGGCACACAATTCTGTCATCCGGACCTAGTTCTCGAAGGCCCAGACCCTTGTCCGAGTACCCCAGACCGAGGCCGCGGAGGTCCGGACCGAGGTCCGAACCCCGCAGAACCCGGTCCGAACCGTCCAGAAATGGGGTAACGAGATCGAGTACGAAGGATTACCCCCTCGCCCCCACGTCAACCCCCGCCCGCCCCAGCGCGGCGATCGCCGGCTCCAAGTCCCCCTCCCGAACCAACACCACATCCGTATCGAAGGTCGAAACCGCGAGGATCGGAATCCCTGCTTCGGCGAGGGGCGTTGCCAGGCTCGCGAGGATTCCCACCGCCGAGAACTCCAGCGGTCCGAGGACTTCCAGTGCCCGGAAGCCGGTTTCGGCCCGGACTCCTTCGGGGACGGCGCTCTCGGCGCACAGGATGGAGAGTTCTCTAGGGGTTCGGGTGATCGACACTAGCGCTCCGTCGACCCAGGATGGAATGGGGTCTTGCGGGTCGAGGCGGCAGATGGCGAAACGGCTTTCGTAGAGGGTGAGTTTCATTCGTCACCCGACTTTGCGGAGACCCGCTTCGGCCTCTTTAAGAGCGGTGCGCAGGTCGTCTTGCTCCGTTTCTTCGAGCGGCTCTCCGGCGTAGGTTTCTCGGACGTAGAAGTCGATGACCCGGGCGGCCGGGGCGGCGGCGTTGGGGAATCGGTCGTTGGCCAGCTGGCGCACGGCGAGCGGCGGCAGCGAGCCCGGCAGCGGCGTTCCCCCTCGGGAGAGCCGGTGGCGAAGGCGTTGGTAGGCCGTGGCGCTAGTGAGCGGCCGACGGCGCAGAACGATCCAGAGGATCACCGCGATCGTCGCGAGCAGGAAGAGCACGGCGCCCGCGATGGCGAGAGGCGAGGCCGAGAGTCCGGCGACCGGGGATTGGTGCGGGGTAGGAATCGCCACCGGTCCCTCTGGAGAGGCGGGCGATTCTTCCTTCTTTTCGCTCGAGAACAGGCCGCGCAGGCTGGTCCAGGCCGAATAGAGCCGGCGTAGGATCTCCGCCTGATCGCCGACACCGAACGTGAGAACGTAGCGATCCCAGCGGAAGAGCAGGAAGTCGTAGGCCTGCTGGCCAAGGCGCCAGGCGCCTCCGGTGTCGGCGCTCGGGCGGCCGGAGGGCGGGGTGGGATCATAGATCCGCCACCCCTCGTTCGGCCCCGGGCCGACGTATGCCTCCACCCAGGCGTGGGCGTTGCTGTCGCGGACGATCACGTACCCTTCAAACGGGTTGTACTCGCCACCCAGAAATCCCGTCACCAAGCGAGCCGGAATCCCTTGCGTCCGGAGCAGCAAAACCATCGACGAGGCGAACAGCTCGCAGTGGCCGCGACGGGTTTCGAACAGAAAGGAGTCGAGCGGGTTGCCGCTCTGGCCCGCGCCAAGCAGCGTGGTCGTGTACTCGAACCGCTCGACGAGATGATTTTCCAGCCGCGCCACCCGCTCGGCCGCAGTGCCCTGCCCCATCACCCGGGTCGCGAGCGTACGCATGCGGGGGGTGACTCCCGACGTGTCGAGCGTCGATCCCCCTTCCGAAGGGGGCGGCGCGCCCAGCAGTATCGGCCGAGAGGCGAGCGCCACGCGATATTCGAGCGTGCCGAGGATCGGCTGCGGTAGCGTCACCGCGCCCCCCTGGTCGACCTTGAGGGAGAGAACTCCCGGTTCGACGATCGTCGTTTCGACCGGCAGCGGCAGGCTCGTGCTCCGAAGCGGCCGCAGCCAGATGGTCGCCCACCGCACCGGGGGCGGATCGGTGCGCAGCGTGTAGCGCAGACCCCGGCCGCGGCGCAGCGTCGTCAGAGGCGGCGACCGCCGCCAGGTGGCGCCCCCGAACAGGTCGTAGGTCGCGGCCTTGAACCGCATGTTTTCCGGATCTTCCGGCAGCGAGCCTTCCTGCCATTGGAGACGCAGGGCAACCCCCCGGCTGTTGCGGATCTCGCCGATCGAATCGAGCGTCACGTCGTCGGTGAATCCCGCCGCTTCGAGCTCGGCGCCGAAGCTCGTTCCCCGGCCGACGATGTAGGGCGAGCGGATACGCGGCAGCAGCGTGAAGAACGGCACCGCGAGCAGCAGCGCGCCGATCGTTGCGACGACGAGAAAACCGCGCAGCGGCACCTTGCCCAGGTCCGTCTCGTCGCGCCCGTATTGCCCGAGGATGTGGAACCAGGCAAAGCGCGCCAGCAGGGCGAGCGCCACCGCGACGAAGCAACCGAGGTAGAGCATGATCGAGGGGTGGACGCTCGTGCCCATCGAAGCGAGAAAGAGGAAAAAGAGGCCGATCACGGTCTGCCACTTGTCCCGCTCGCGAGAAAGCGAATAGAGCTTGACCACCAGCGCGAACAGGCCCAGGTGCAGCACCGGCCCGACCAGCCGGCCGTGGCCGAGCACCGTCAGGTCGATATAGAAAAACGGCAGGTAGGCCAGGCCGATCACGTTCATCGCCCAGGCCGGCAACCAGCGGTCCGGATCTCGCTGCGCGCGGCGCAGAAAGAGCAAGACGAGGGCGGCGTAGACGATGAAAACGGGCCATTCGAGAACGTCGTTGAACGGCAACGGCACCGGCGTCACCAGGGCGAGCCAGCCGAGCGCGAGACGCTTGCCGCGGCCGAACTTCATGCCGCGCGCTCCGTGTCGAGCCGCAAGGCCAAGAACGGCGCGCGGGGGTCGCTCGCGAGCAGCGGCTCCGCCTCGGGCGCCACCGGCTGGATCAGGGCGAGCGCTTCGAGGATCGCCAGCCGCTGACGCGAGCCGGTGGCATAGGGCCACCGGCCGTCGCGGGCCACCAACTCGATCTCGTAGCCGCGGGACAAGTGTTCAACCGCGGCGGTCGCCGCCTCGCTCACCAGTCGCTCGAAGCGCTGCCGCTCCAAGCCGTCGGCAAGCGTCCCGACGCCGTTGTCGAACAGGATCGACAACCGTCGGTTGCGCTCACTTTCGCGCTCCATGTAGACCATCGCGCCGGTGCGCGCGGTCTGCTTCCAATGGATGCTCCGCGGGTCGTCCCCCCGGCGGAAGGCTCGAAGCGAATGGAGATCGTGCCCCCAGCCGATCCGCCGCGACGGGTCGTCCCCCATCGGCTCGGCCTCGGCGAGGGCCATCCCTTCGGTGGGGAACAGCTCCGGGAAGACCAGCACCTCCGTGTCCAGCCGGTAGCGCGTCCCTTTGGAGAAGAACCCGAACGGAAACAGGCTCGACACGTGGGCGAAGGCAAAGCGATGCCGGCCGCGCTCTTTGAGCATCAGGTCGAGCCGCCCGCGGCTCTTGTCGCCGCGGGGCAGGTACGGCACGAGCAAGGGCGCGCCGCCGCCGTCGAGCGAAAACAGCAGAAACCAGCGCGGCAGGAAGCGGCGCCGGCTCGCGAGCGAAAATGTGGACGAAAAGATCTGGTTGGCGAAGATCTCGCCCGGCAGATCGAGCGCCACCGCCAGGCCGCTCACGTTCTGGCGCGAAAAGATTCCGGAGATGGTGAGCGCCCCGAACATCACGGCGAGCGTGATGTAGAGCGCGTTGTTGCCGGTATTCGTCGCGGCGACCGCCACCACCAGGGTAAACAGGACGAACCAGACCCCGACCTTGGTGATCCGAATGCCCTCGGGGGTTTCGCGGCGCGCCATGGGTTTAGGAAACCGGAGCGAGACGGCGGGAAACGGCGAGACTCGCGGCCCTCACTTTCCTACACCGGCACCGGGGTCGCGGCGACGATCCGCTCGATCGCCCGGCGGGCGGTGCCGAGGTCGCCGCCGCCACGCTTCAGGATCACCCGGTGACCGAGGACCGACGGGGCGAGACGCTGGACGTCGTCCGGCAGCACGAACGCGCGCCCCTCGCAGAGCGCGAGCGCCTGGGCGCCGCGGTAGAGCCCTTGCAGGCCGCGGGTGGAAACTCCGAGCAGCAGTTCGGAATCCGCCCGGGTCGCTTCGGCGAGCGCGATCAGATAGTCGGCGAGCTTCTCGGTCACTTTCACCCGATCGACCGCCGCCTGAAGGTCGAGCAGCTGCGCCCGGTCGAGCACCGCGGGCAGGTGCTCCAG
>JBBRUC010000193.1:0-11648 GCA_038248205.1 Thermoanaerobaculia bacterium | reverse complement strand
GTTTCGGGCGCACGCCGGCATAATCGGGGCTGAGGCGCTCGATTGCCAGGCCCGGCCAGAACCGGGTCACTTCGGCATGGAATGCCTTCGCCCGGGCCGGATCGACGCGGTAGTCGAAGGGCGGGCTCGCATCCTCCGGCCCAATACGCCACTCGGCCCGCGCTCTTGGCCGTCCCATCCCTCTTTGCTCTGACGGGGCTGTTCGGCGCGCCCGTCGTCCATGCCCAAAGCGATTTTCTCTTCACCGATTTGATCGGTGGCCCGACCGTCGAGCCCCGGGTGGGTCCGACCTGTTCCGGCGGGACGTCGGTTGACGACGGCTCGATCGATCAGGGCTATCGCACCGCCGCGCCGGATGTCCGCATGGTGCAGCGCCTCTTGCCTGCGAACTACCCTTCTACCCTCTCGCGCGTTTGCGCCTGCTGGCTCACGGGAACCGACCCCGCCGCGATGGCGTTCAACTTCGTGATCTACGGCGATGACGGGCCGGAAGGGATTCCGGGAACGCTGCTCGGCACGATTCCTTCCACGGTTACCATCGGCTCGCCGTTTGCCAGCGTCTTCATCGGACAATCGTGCGCCAATCTCGGCCTGCAATTCAGCGCGGGCGGCCCCTACGTCGGCGTCCAGTGGGACGGCCTGAACAACGAAGATATCTATCTCTGCGCCGACGAAAGTCCGACCACGCCGGTGTCCTCCGCCTACCGTTCGACCACCGGCGGCACCACCTGGCTACCCGTCACCGACTTCTTTACTAACAACCATGCCCTGATGTTGCGCGGCGAATTCATCACGATCGATGACACGCCCGATCCGTTCCCGCCGGACGGCCCCTGGCTCACCACCGCGTCCCTCCCCGGATTCCAGTTCAAATCCCGGATCGACGGCACTCGGATCGCGACCAAGGTGAACGATTGCGTACCGGAAACGATCTGCCTCGCGGGCGCCCTACCGGACCGAACCGAGGTCTTCATTCGCATCATCGGACCGCGGCCCAACGGTTTCCTCTGGCCCGAGGTCATTCGTTTCACCACCTCGCAGGTGGAACTCTGGGTGCAGAAAGTCGCCGGTGGACCGATCAACTACTACAACCTCTCCGGCGTCTCCCAAAACAGCGACGTCCTGAACGGCCTGGTCGACCGCGAAGGCTTCCAGCCGTAAGCGGAACGACCGACTCAACAAACATAGGATGAAGGCCGGCGGCGAGAAGCTGCCGGCCTTTTTTCATTTACTCGCCCATCGCGACATCGCCCCCTTGCTCGACCCCAAGGGTCCGCCGCTCGCCCTGCCCGTCTTTTCATCCCTGCCGCCGTTTCATCACGCCACGCCCGGCGGCGGGCTCGACGTGACGGTCTCGGCCGGTGGCTATGCCCTGCTGCCCGACGGCGACTACGGCAATGTGGCCTGGGACAGTCCAGGCGCCGCCACCGGCTTGCCTTCGAGCAGTGCGGCCGCCTCCCCCTCCCGCCCCGTCAAGCGCAGCAACCGCGTAAAGCGTTCGAGCGGTTCATCCCACGTATCGGCGTCGCCGGTTTTATGCAGCGCCACCAACCGACGATAAAGCGGCTCGGCCTCGGCGTAGCGCTTTTGGGCGAAATGGTGGTCGGCGAGCGACGCCAAAGCCCGTAGCGCGACCGGTTGATCGGGCGCCAACGTGCGGTCGGTTATCTCCAGGGCGCGCTCGAAGAGGCGGGTCGCGGCGGCGTCTTCGCCGAGGTCGCTTCGGACCAACCCGAGATTTAGGAGGACACGAGCGAACTCGGGGTGCTCCGGCCCGTAGACCCGCTCGGTGGTTGCGACCAGCCGGGTGAGCAGCGCCGCGGCTTCCGCCGGCCTCCCCTGCCGACGACGTAAAAGCGCCAACCCCTCGCGGCTGCCGGCCAGGTCGAGATCATCCGGCGGCAGCGCTTTCTCCCGGATCGCCAGAGCGCGTTCGAGCAGCCGTTCGCCCTTTTCCGACTCGCCTTGATAGAGGGCGATCCCCGACAGGTTGTGAAGGATCTTCGCCACCCGCGGATCGTCGGTTCCCCAAAGTTTCTCGCTGAGATCGAGCGAACGATGGAGAATCCTTTCCGCGTCGCCGAGCTGGCCCTGGGCGGCATAGGCGACGCCCAGCTTGTTCAGCACGTCGCTCACTTCCGGCGCATCGACGCCTAAATCCTTCTCGCGGATCGCCAAGGCGCGGCGAAACAGTGCCATGGCGTCTCCCTGGCCCGAGCGAAAGGCGAGGGAGCCGAGGCGGACGAGCGTCGCGGCGACTTCCGGGTGCTCCGGCCCGCGCTCCCGTTCGCGGATCTCCAGCGCTTCGGTGAGCAACGGGCGCGCCCGATCGTAGAGGCCGAGTTCGGTGTGGATACCGCCCAGACTGTCGAGGAGTCGCGCCCGCAGGAGCGGCTGCTCGCCGAGCGCCCAGGCCAGCCGCTCGGTGCCACGTTCCAGGAGATCGCGCACGTCGGGCGGCGAGCCCTTGGCGAGGCGCGGGTTCGCGCCTTCGAACAGCCCTTCGAGAAACTGCGCCACGGCCTCCGCCCGCCTCGCTTGCGCAGCGGCGTGCCGAGCTTCGAGGGCGGTCACTACCAGACCGGCGGAGAGGATCACCAGCACGGCAGCCGTTGCGACCGCGATCCGCCGGTGGCGCCTCAGGAAGCGGTAGAGGCGCGGCAGGGCGCCATGGACCCCCGCTTCGACCGGCTCGCCCAAGAGTACGCGCGCGATCTCGCGGCCGAGCGCCTCGACGGTCGGATAGCGCTCCTCCGGATTCTCGGCCAGCGCTTGAATTACCAGACGATCGAGATCGCCGCCGAGCAGCCGGCGAAGCTGGGCGGCGCTCCGGAGGCCGCGATGCCGGGCCGCCTCGGCCGCCGCGGCGGGCGCCATCTCGGCCAACCGCCGGCTCGGCGGGATCATCGGCGGCCAGGGGGTTTCCGTATCCCGGTCGACCCAGGCGGCGATACCGCCCCCGCCGATCTCGACCGGAGCCGTCCCCACCAGCAGCACGTAGAGCACGGCGCCCAAGCTGTAGACCTCGGACCGGATATCGCCCTCGCCGTTGATCGCTTCCGGCGCCAGGTAGGCGAGGTCGCCCACCAGCTCCTTCGTGGTCCAGACGGAACCTTCGGCGAGCGGCCGGTCGAGCCCCTTGGCCGTGCCGAAGTGCAGGATCTTGGGCCGCGCGATGCCGCCATCCTCCATCACCCGGAGGTTCGACGGTTCGAGCGCGCGGTGGAGGACGCCTTTCTGGTGCGCGTGCTGGACGCCGCCGCAGATCGCCGAGAACAGCTCCAACCTTCCTCGAAGGTCGAGGGCATAACGGTCGCAATATTCCGTGATCGCCAGACCCGGCACGTACTCCATAACGATGTACGGATCGCCTTCTGGTGTGGTGCGCGCCTCGTAGACTTCGGCGATCGCCGGATGGCGCAGGCGCGCCAAGGCCTGCTGCTCGGCCTTGAAACGTAGCGTCTCGGGCCGCCCCGGCAGCGGGCTGTCGTGCAGTTTGACCGCCACTTTCCGGCCGAGAGGCTCGGACTCCTGCGCCAGATAGACGGTGGTGGCCGCTCCGCGGCCGATCACTTCGAGCAGCCGATAGGGACCGAGCTGGCGCGGCAGACCGCCAGCCGCCGCATCGGGCTCCAGCCCGCCCGTCTCCGGCACCAGCGGCACGGTCACCTCGATCTCGGTGCCGGCGCCCGGCGCCGAGGCGATCCGGCATTGGCCGCCCAGGAGGTCCGCCCGCTCCTCGATGCTCGCGAGGCCCAAGCCGCCGACGGCTCCCGAGCCGCGGGGATCCCGCACCGCCGCGGGATCGAAGCCGACACCGTCGTCGGCGATCGCCAGTTGCGCCGAGCCTTCGCTCACGGTGAGCGTGACGTGAACCGTGCGCGCCTCGGCATGCCGCGCGATGTTGGCGAGCGCCTCCTGGGCGATCCTATAGAGACCGAGCGCCAAGTCCGGGGCGAACGGCCCTTCCGCGTCGCGCAGGCTGAGCCGAACGGCGAGGCCGATACGCCGCTCGACCTCCGCGCACTGGTCGGAGAGCGCCGCGACCAGACCGCGCCGATCGAGCGCCGCGGGATGCAGCTCGTGGCTCAGGTGGCGTAGATCTTCGGCCAGCTCGGCCAGCTGGCCGCCGACCGCCTCAAGATCGGTCCGATGTGCCTCGCCTTCGGGGATCTGCCGCCGCACCACCTTCAAACTCATCGCCGCGGCGGTCACCCGCTGGCCGAGGTCATCGTGCAGCTCGCGCGCCACCCGCCGCCGCGCCTCTTCTTCCGCAGCAACCCGGCGCCCGGCGAGCCGGCGCAGCTCGGAGCGGCTCGCCGCCAACGCCGCCCGGCTGCCGAGGAGGTGTTCTTCCGCCCGGTGCCGCTCACCGACATCGACGGCCGAGAGCAGCAGGCGGGCCGGCCCCGCGGATTCGGCGAGCGGAAGCTGGCGCAACAGAACCCGAAGCTCGCGCCCGCTCCGGTGACGTAGGCGTTGGATCCGATCCTCGGCTGCAACGCCGCTTTCGAGGACGACGGCGAACGAGGCGCTCTCTTCGGGGAAACAGAGCAACGCGATCGACCGGCCCAGCGCTCCGGCGGCCGGATAACCGAACAACCGCTCCGCGGCGGGGTTCCACTCGACCACCTTGCCGCGGGCGTCGACCCCGACGAACGCTTCCTGCCCTTGGGCAAACGCCTGGGCGAGGAGCGCGTCATCGGGCTTCGACTTCAGGTTCGGCAACTGCGGACTCTCCAGGCGACAAAAGACCAGGGTCAGGCCGGGCCTGCGTCCGATAGGTGGGAGGCGTAGAGGGCGAGTTCCACCCGGCTTTCCAGACCCAGCTTCTCGTAGGCGTTGTTGAGATGGGTGCGCACCGTGGACATCGACAGGCCGAGCCGGCTGGCGATCTCCTTGTTGCCCAGGCCGGCGCCAACCAGGCGGAGGACCTCGAGTTCGCGCTGGGTAAGCGTCTTGCCCGCCTCGGACGGCGTCCGCTCGTAGCCCTGGGTAGCCGCCGCCTCGCCTTTCGCCGCCGGCAAGATCGTGTCCCGGGCAACCGCCGGGCTTAAGTAGAAGCGGCCGTCGAGCACCGCGCGAACGGCGGTCTCGATCTCTTCGGGGACGGAGACCTTGGTCAGGTAGCCGCAGGCGCCGGCATCGAAGGCCGCCCGCACCCAGGAGGGCTCGTCATGAATGCTGAGGATCAAAACCCGTGTTCCGGGCACGGCGGCGCAGAGGCGCCGCGTGGCTTCCAGTCCGTCGATCCCGGGCATCGAGAGGTCGGTGATCACCAGATCGGGTCGCAGGCGGGTGGCGATCTCGACCAGCGCCAAACCGTCGTGCGGTGGCGATCACTTCGACCTCCGGCTCCAGCAGGCGGTGCAGGCCTCCCAACACCATCGGATGGTCATCCGCCAGAATGACCGTGGGGCGAATCGACGGGGAAACTTCCTTCTTCACTCGTACCTCTCCACGTTCAGGAAATCCGTCCCGGTCGCCGCCGAACGGGCGGGCGGACTTCGAACCGGGGCGCCTTGGCGACTCTGCGTATCTAAACACACCTAGAGCTGCACCGAACGGTGAGGCAGGGAGTGGTGACCCGGCGAGCTTCCGCGTCCCTCGTCACTTTGTCTTCCTCTCTAGGGTGGAGACGAAGCGCGCAAATCTCCACCCTGGCGACGATGTTCTTTTTGATCCTGTCCTAATAGGCTTCTCCCGAACTTACAAGCGGGCCCTTACCGCGAACGATGCGCCCCAGGCGCTCGGACCCGCTCACGCGGAATCGGCCTTAAAAAAACTCGAGCGGAGGAGAAGTCCAGTGAAAGATCTATTGGCGTACAAGTCGTTGAAGAAAAATACCGGCGAGGCATTTCGCCGGGCGACGTTGCCCCTCGTCGCCGGACTACTGATCGCGGCTTTCGGTTTCGGTACCGCAAACGCCCAACTCAACGCCTACGTGGCAAGCACCGGCAACTCCACCGTCCTGGTGCTCGATACCGCGACCAACACGACCACCGCCACGGTCTCCGGAACCGGTAGTCGCCACCTCAGCCTCAGCCCCGACGGCGCCTTGCTCTACTCGGTCACCTTCAACGCCGTCCAAGTGGTCGACACGGCGACCAACGCGGTGATCGCCAACATACCGACCGGCAACATCGTGACCAACGTCGTCCAATCCCCGAATGGGTTCCTCTATACCTGCAACAACTCCAGCGGCACGGTCTCCATCATCGACACCGCGACCTACACGGTCGCCTCGACCCTTCCTTCGCTGCCCTGCCAGACGATTGCCATCACTCCCGATGGCTCCTCCGTCTGGGTGTCGTCCAACGATGTCGCCAACAGCTTTTTACCCACCATCGTGGTCATCGACACGGCCACGAACGCGATCACGACCTCCTTCGCCATCGGAGCAGTCCTGGCGAATGCTCCTTCCCGGATCGCGTTCACGCCGGACGGCTCGTTCGCGTACGCGGCGGGTTTTCCCAGCAACTCGGTTTCAGTGATCGACACCGCAACTCATGCCACGGTCGCCACCGTGCCGGTAGGGTCGTTGCCAACCTTCGTTGACGTCACGCCCGACGGGGCTTTCGCTTACGTCGCGAATCTCACGGCCAACAGCGTTTCGGTGATTGACACGGCGACCAACACCGTGGTGGCCACCATCCCGGTGGGAGCGTTCCCGCGAGCCCTCGCGTTCACGCCGGACGGGGCCTCGGCCTACGTGACGAACTCCAACAGCGACAGCATCTCGATGATCGACACGGCGACGCAAACCGTCACTTCGACCTTCGCCGCCGGATCGAGGCCCTGGGGCATCATCATCGGACGCGCACCGAACGTGGCGCCGGCCCTCGCCTCCGATCAAGCGAGCGTCGCGGTCAACGAAACCCAGACGGCGACCAATAGCGGCACCGTGAGCGACGGCAACGGCGACTCCGTCACCCTCTCCGCCTCGGTCGGCGCGGTGGTCAACAACGGAGACGGCACTTGGAGCTGGAGCTTCACGACCGGCGACGGCCCGACCGACAGCCAGACCGTCACCATCACCGGCGACGACGGCCAAGGCGGAACGAGCACGACGAGCTTCAGCCTGAGCGTCGACAACGTGGCGCCGACGATCACCAGCGTGAGCAACAACGGCCCCATCCTCGTCGGCGGCTCGGCCAACATTACGGTCGCGGCATCCGATGTGGCGGGCGCCGCCGATCCGCTCGCCTACTCGTTCGATTGTGACAACAACGGCTCCTTCGAGGTCGGCCCGCAGGCGGGCAACAGCGCCTCCTGCACCTTCGCTTCGGCCGGTAGCTTCCCGGTCAACGTTCAGGTTTCCGACGGCGACGGCGGCACGGCGACGGGCTCGACCGTGGTCACTGTGGTGGCTGACGCCGATCATGACGGCATTCCGGACGGAACCGACAACTGCCCGGCGATCGCCAATCCGACCCAGGCGAACTTCGACAACGACGCCTTCGGCGACGCCTGCGACGCGGACATCGACAACGACGGACGGGCCAACAACCACGATCTGTGCCCCTTCACCCCCCCGGGCACGGTGGTCGGCCGGCTCACCGGGTGCTCGATCGCCCAGCTCTGCCCGTGCGACGGTCCCTTCGGCACCAACCGCGACTGGCGTAACCACGGCCAGTACGTGGCCTGCGTGACCGTAACGGCGGTCGCCTTCCGGCTGGAGAATTTGATCACCACCCAGCAGAAGGTCCAGATCATCAACGCCGCCGCGCATTCGAGCTGCGGCCGGTAAGTCGGCAGGACGAACGGGGGGGCCCGGAACACCGGGCCTCCCCCCTTTTTGCCGCACCCTCTTTCCCGGCAGCCCTGCCGGGTTGGTGGCGCCAGATGTAGAGACGCCCCAGTCCGCCACCACGAAAGAACCGGGTCCACCGCCGTCGGGGCGTCTCCGAGGCGGCAACGACGCCCCAGCATCGACGAACGGACGACGTCGCGCCAACCCATTCCCCCGCCAACCAAACCCACGTCATGCCAACCGCACAACCGGCAGGCCGGGCGGCTGGCGATGCCGCGGAACGAACAGGCCGCGGGATGATGGTGCAGCGAAACGGGCAGGCAGGGAGGTTGGCGATCCCGGGCAACGGGCACCCCTGCGGGATGGCGGTGCCGCGATCGGAGACGCCCCGACGGGCTGGCACCCGGCAGGATCGTGGTAGCGGACTGGGACGTCTCTACGGTACAAACACCCCACCCCAACATCCACGAACGGTCGACGTCACGCCGGCAGGGCGTCTGGTGATGCGCGGAATGGATAGACCCTGCCGGGTTGGTGGATGCCAGATGTAGAGACGCCCCAGTCCGCTACCACGAAAGAACCGGGTCCACCGCCGTCGGGGCGTCTCCGAGGCGGCAACGACGCCCCAACATCGACAAATGGACGACGTCACGCCACCCCATTCCCGCCCAAACCAAACCCACGTCATGCCAACCGCACAACCGGCAGGCCGGGCGGCTGGCGATGCCGCGGAACGAATAGGCCATGCGGGATGATGGTGCCGCGCAACGGGCAGACAGGGCGGTTAGCGATCCCGGGCAACGGGCACCCGTGCTGGATGGCGGTGCCGCGATCGGAGACGCCCCGACGGGCTGGCACCCGGCAGGATCGTGGTAGCGGACTGGGGCGTCTCTACGGTACAAACACCGGGCCCAAAGGCCCGTGAATTACGGCGGTTGCCAGCGACCGGGGTTTTCGCGGATGTAGGCGCGATAGCGTTCCAGCGCCTCGTCGTCCCTCAGAATCTGATCGAAATACCGCTCCTGCCACGCGAAATCGCATGACCGCCGCGCTCGGATGCGTTTGGTGGCCCGCTGTTTGAATTGCCCCACCGCCGCTCCGAGAGATCCTGCCGACAGGCCTTCTTGCGAGATCATGCGCTCTCCGCGTTCGAAGATCAGAATGCCGTGCAGGTGGTCCGGCATGACGATCCATTCATCCAGGACCACCTGGCGGTGCGTTCGGGGAATCGCCAACCATTCTTCGGCGACGATCACGCCCAACGGCGAAAGCGCCACATCGGCCTGCGCGACCTCGCCCAGGCAACACACCCGCCCTTTGACACAGACCGTCACCGCGTAGACGCCCGGCCAGGAATAGTCCCAGCCGCGCAGGCGTGCCGAAGGAACCCGAAAACGGTATCTGAACAATAGTGGCGTCATATCCCAAGAAAATACACCAAGGCGCCGGACCACGGCCCTTCCCAACGCGCGATTTTCCGTAGAGACGCCCCAGTCCGCCACCACGAAAGAACCGGGTCCACCGCCGTCGGGGCGTCTCCGAGGCGGCAACGACGCCCCAACATCGACAAACGGACGGCGTCGCGCCAACCCATTCCCCCGCCAACCAAACCAACGTCATGCCAATCGGACGATAGGCAGGCCGGGCGGAATGGCGATGCCGCGGAACGAATAGGCCGCGGGATGATGGTGCCGCGCAACCGGCAGACAGGGCGGTTAGCGATCCCGGGCAACGGGCACCCGTGCGGGATGGTCGTGCCGCGATCGGACACCCCCCGACGGGCTGGCACCCGGTTCTGTCGTGGTAGCGGACTGGGGCGTCTCTACAGCACCGCCCGTGGACCGCATGGCTGTAGAGGACACCCAAACGCCTGTCCTCCTCTCTAGAGAGGAGGACAAAACACCCGATGGGATCCACCCTAGAGAGGATGTTCAAGTCGGTGGCGCGGTCGTAAGCTGAGCGGTATCTAGAAGTCCTTCCATCCCCCATCGGGGCTGCGCGTTTCTCACAACCTAACGAAGTCGAGAGGTGGCAAATGAAACTGCTGGTCAAAACCGCTATAGCTTGTGTAGTTGCGTGGACCTGCCTCACCACGGGTCTGGCAGCCCCCGCCGGGGCGGCCCAACCGGATCTCGATCGCGACTCGCGGATCGCGCTGTTTCCGGCCGAGATGGAAACGATCCTCCGCGACTTTTCCGTTGCGATTTGGGATCGCGAAGAAGGCGTGGTGATCGTCGGGCTCGCCGCCTCCGAGCTCGACATCCTCAAGAACCAGGGCCTCGATCCCCTCTGGAGCGCTCCGGATCAGGGCGAGGCGATCCACGTCTTGAGCCACGATCACACCTTCACCCCGCCGGATTTCAAGGGTGTCGCCCGCTTCCGGATCAACGATCAGTCGATGCTGTATCTCCTTCCCGCGGGGCTCAAGATGGATCTGCCGCGGGTCAAGTTTCACGCGTTATTTCATGGCGTACCACGGGTGGCGCTGGCACCGATCCGCGTCCACCCCGCAGACGCCGAAGGGTTGCAGGCGTCGCTCGCGCCTATCGGACTGGTGCAGCAGATCGTCGATGCCACCAGCCAGGCCAGCTGGTTCCAATTCGTCCGCGACCTGTCCGGCGACAGCGATGTGACGATTCCCGGCTACTGCACCAACTGCCGGATCCGCACCCGCGCCTCGAACTACATGTTCCCGCTGAACAACACCGGCTCACCGCTGGGCAATCCGTTCGCAACCGAGTATCTGGAGGACAAGGCGGCTGGCTGGGGCTTTACCGGACCGAATGCGACGCGTGAGAGCTACACCTCGGCGAATTCCGGCTGCACCACCCGGCAGGGCTCGCAGACCTGGCAGAACGTGGTGTTCACGCTCCCCGCCCAGGTCGATTATGCCCAGAGCCAGCAGGTCATCTTCCTGGTTCACTACGACACCATCTCGGAGAGCGCGGCCAAGGACGCCAACGCCGCGCCGGGCGCGGACGACGCGATCTCGGGCGGCACGGCGCTGCTCGAAGCGATGCGGCTGTTCAAGGACTACGCCTGGCGCTATCCCGTCAAGTTTCTGTTCGTGAGCGGCGAAGAGGTCGGCCTGTGCGGCTCGACCGCCTACACCCGCATGCATCCGACGGCGCCGATGTGGCGCGTGCTCAACATGGATCAGACCGCTTTTGACGGCAACAAGAACGGCCTGATGAACCTTTACAACTGGAGCACCGCGAGCTGCCCTTCGTGCGTGGCGTTCGGCGATGCCTTCGTGCAGGCGAACTCGGACTACGGCACGATCATCGATCCCGCAAAAATCGTGCGCAACACGGCCAAGATGTGCCAAACCGACCATTGCCCGTTCTGGAACGTCGGCGTGACCGCGATCGACTTGAACGAGGACCTGACCAACAACGACATCTGCCCCTGCTTCGATCAGTTCCAAACGTCCACTTGCCGCGACACGGTCACCCAGTTCTATCCGGTCGGAAGCACCAACTTGATGTTCGATCAGGACTATTCCTGGCCGACCGAGAAGGCGGCGATCGCCTTGATCGCCCACACCGCCGAGCCGCTCTACGCCTGCCCGGCGGCGGGCGCCACCCTCTCCTCCGCCACCCCCGGCACCGGGCAGGTGGCCCTCGCTTGGGCCGACGTGCCGCCGGTGTCCAACTACGTGGTCGAACGCGCCGACGGCGGCTGCGGCGGTACCTTCGCCGGGGTCGCATCGAGTGCCTCGGCCGGATTCACCGATACCACCGTTTCCGGCGGATCGACCTACGGCTATCGCATTCGCACCTGCCCGTTCCAGGTGAGCAACTGCGTCGCGGCGACGGTACCGGGCACCCCCACCCCCACCACCGTCACCTTCACCTCCGTCGGCTCGCAGGATGGCTGGATTCTCGAGTCGAGC
>JBBRUC010000192.1:0-11726 GCA_038248205.1 Thermoanaerobaculia bacterium | reverse complement strand
TCGATCCGGGCCTGCCGCCTGAGCGGCGGCGGTGGATGCTCGAAGACGCTTCTCCCAAGCTGCTCCTTTTGGCCGAGGGTGCGCCGGACGAATTGGGCTGGGACGGCGCGGTTTTGGATCTGCGAGAGGACGCTTGGCGCTCGGAAAGCCCCGGGCGAACCCGCTTGGATCATGGCGCGGACGATCTGGCGTACGTGATCTTTACTTCGGGCTCCACGGGGCGGCCCAAAGGGGTAGCGGTGAGCCATGGCGCGATCACCAACCGCCTGCTCTGGATGCAGGAGGAGTTTCCGCTCGCAAGCGGCGATGCGGTGGTGCAAAAGACCCCGTACTCGTTCGACGCCTCGCTCTGGGAGATCTTCCTGCCGCTTGCGGTCGGTGCGCGGCTCGTGCTCGCGCCGCCGGGGACCCACCGCGACGTCGCCTACCTCGCGGGGTTGGTGGCGCAACGGAGGATCACGGTGCTCCAGCTCGTCCCGTCGCTGCTCGGGCCGTTCCTCGCAACGGAGGAGTCCGCTGCCTGCCGCGGCACGCTGCGCCGCCTGTTTTGCGGCGGCGAGGCGCTCTCCTCGGACCTTTCCGCGCTCGCCCTCGAGCGGCTAGGGATCGCACCGGTGAACCTCTACGGACCGACCGAGGCGGCGATCGATGCGACGTTCTTCACCGCGACCGGTGCGGAGCGTGGCGCGCACCTGCCGATCGGCGCGCCGATCGCTAACGATCGAATCTTCTTGCTGGACGCACGCGGCAATCTCGCGCCGTTAGGGGGGCGCGGCGAGATCGCGATCGGCGGCGCCGGGCTTGCGCGTGGCTATCTCGGGCGTCCCGATCTCACCGCCGAGAGCTTCGTGCCCGACGCTTGGAGCGCAACGCCGGGAGCCCGTCTCTATCGCACCGGCGATCTCGGTCGGCGCGATGAACAGGGCCGGCTCAACTATTTCGGCCGGATCGACGGCCAGGTGAAGATTCGTGGCATCCGGGTAGAGCTGGGCGAAATCGAAGCGGCGCTTGCGCGCCTTTCCGGCATCGCCGAATGCGCCGTGGCGCTGCGCGAGGACCGCCCGGGCGATCCGCGCCTCGCGGGCTACGTCGTCGCGGCGGCCGGTTCGACGCTCGATCCCGGCGGGCCGATGGGACTTTCCGCGCGACTTTCCTCTTCGCTGCCCGAGGCGATGGTGCCGGTCGATTGGGTCGTGCTTCCCGCCCTGCCGCGCCTCGCCAACGGCAAAGTCGACCGCCGCGGCCTGCCCGCGCCCGCCGGGGGCGAAGGGCGAAGCGGGCAGTACGTTGCGCCGCGCACCCCCACCGAGCAATTGCTCGCCGAGCGGCTCGCGGGGCTGCTCGGCGTCTCCCAGCTGGGCATCTTCGACAACGTGTTCGATCTCGGCTTTCATTCGCTCCACGCGACCCAACTCGGCGCGCGCCTGCGCCGCACGTTCGGGGTCGACGTGCCGCTGCGCAGCCTGTTTGAGCTGCCGACGGTCGCTCTGCTCGCGACGCGGATCGATGCCGGTCTGCGCGCCGATCTGCGGCTCGAAGCGCCGCCGCTGGGCAAGGCGCCGCGCGCCGAGCGGCAGTCGGAGCGCCCGGAGACCGGCGAGCCGCTGTCGTTTGCCCAGCGCCGCCTCTGGTTTCTCGATCAGATGCAGTCGGGCAGCCCGTTTTACAACATTCCGATCGCCCTTTCGCTCTCCGGGCGGTTGGCGCGCGGACCGTTCGCCCGCGCGATCGCCGAGATCATCCGCCGCCACGATTCGCTGCGCACGACGTTTGCGGAGATCGATTCGGAACCGGTGCAGCGGGTCGGGCCGATGCCGGATCGGCCGGTGCTCCAGGAGATCGACCTTACGGGGCTCGCGGAGACTGCCCGCGCCGTTGCGGCCGCCCGCCTCGCCCGGGCGACGGCGCTCGCGCCGTTCGACCTCGCGCGGGGGCCGCTCCTGCGCAGCGTCCTCTTGCGCCTCGGGCCAGAGGAGCACCAAGCGATCTTTACCCTCCATCACATCATCTCGGACGGCTGGTCGACCGGCATCGTGACCGAGGAGCTGGCGGTGCTCTATGGCGCATTCGTCGCGGGGCACGCTTCGCCTCTGCCCGAGCCGGAGCTGCAGTACGCTGATTACGCGCGGTGGCAGCGCGCCTGGCTCGACGGCGAGGCGTTCGACGTGCTCGCAGACTTCTGGCGCCGCGAGCTGGTCGACGCGCCGCCGCTCCTCACCCTGCCGGGGGACCGTCCGCGCCCGGCGATCGCGAGTACGCGCGGCGCTGCACGGGTCCGCCTCGTGCCGGCCGAGCTTTTAGCCGCGGTCGAGCAGCTCGCCCGCGCGGAGTCGGCCACCCTCTTCATGGTCACGCTCGCCGCGGGTGCGGTGCTGCTCGGCTGGCTGGCGCGGATCGAAGATCTGGTGATCGGCACCGATGTTGCCGGCCGCACCCGCGGCGAGACCGAAGGAGTGGTCGGATTCTTCATCAACCAGCTTGCGTTGCGCTGCCGCCTTACGGGCGATCCGTCGTTTCGCGACCTGGTGGCGCGGGTGCGCGAGTCCACGCTCGCCGCCTACGCACACCAGGACCTGCCGTTCGACAAGCTGGTCGAGGTGGTGAATCCGGAGCGCAGCCGCGCCTTCGCGCCGATCTTCCAGGCGAAGATCAACCTGCACAACATGCCGACCCGGGAGTTGGAGCTTCCCGGCCTCGCGATCGCCTCGCTGGGCGTTCCCCGCGTCACCGCGCAGTTCGACTGGATTTTGAACTTGACGCCGCTGCCCGAAGGGTTGCAAGCAGGGCTTGAACACAGCGCGGACCTGTTCGATCCGCCGACCGCCGACCGGATGTTGGTGCTGTTCGAGACCTTGCTCGAGGCGATCGTGGCGCGCCCGGAGGCCAGGCTGTCCGAGCTGGCGGCGGAGCTTGCTACAAAGGACGCCGAAGAGCGCGACCGCGCGCTCGGAGCGCGACATCAGGATCGGCGCCGGAGCTTGACCAGCGTCCGGCGCCAGGCGGTGGAAGTAGAGAAGCTCGAACCGATCTTGCCCGGAGGTGTGCGATGAGCCCCACGTTGGCAGAAGCGGTCGTTCGCGGATTTCCCCCCTCACCGTTGCAGCGGCGCCTGGCCGCGATCGACGCGCTCGATGCGCGGGCGAGCGTGACGTTTCGGCTCGCCGGTCCGGTCGAACGAATCGGTTCGGAGGGCGCCTTGCGCGCTCTCTCGGCGCTCGCCGTACGCCACGAGATCCTGCGCACGCGCCTGGTCCGTCCCTCCGGCATGGCCGGTTGGCTCCAGGTGATCGCTGAGCCGGGGGAGGAAGAGATCCCGTTTGTCGTGGCGGCCTCGGTGGCCGAACCGGAGGTGTTACTCGCCGATCTCGAAGCGAGAGCGGGGGATGCGCCGCTCGCCGCTTCGTGGGTGGCGCTCGATCCGGGCACGGCGCTGCTCGCGCTGTCGCTGCCGGCGTATGCGGCCGACGAGGCGAGCCTCGATCTGTTGGGGTTGGAGATCGCCCGCGAGATGTCAGGCCGCCCCGTGCCGGCCGGCGAAGAGCTGATGCAGTACGCTGACTTCGCCGCCTGGCACAACGAGATCGTCCGTTCTCCGGAGGCCGATCGCGATGCCGAGGCGTTTCTGCCGCTCGACCTGCCGCACCTTCTCTCGTGGAGCCTGCCGGGGGAACGAGGGACGGCGCCGCGCGCCGGATTCTCGCGTCACGACGAGGTACGGGTCGAGCGCTCGGCCGCCGATCTCGACGCGGTGCAACGGCTTGCCCGGGCGGCCGGCGTCGCGGTGGACGACGCGCTGCTCGCGGCCTGGTCGGCGCTGCTCTGGCGGTTGGCCGGGCATGCGCAGATCGCCGTCTGCGTCGGCGTTTCCGGCCGCGATTTCGTCGAGTTGGAAACCACGATCGGTGCTTTCGCCCGCCATCTGCCGGTAGTGCTCGCGCCGGAAGAGGGCGAACTCCTGGCGGAGCTGGCGCGACGGACCGCGCACGAGCTGTCCCGGGCGCGGGAGCGGGCCGAAGGGTTCTCCTGGGAGCGGATCGCCGCCGCCGCGGCGGCGGATGCCGCGAGCCTCACGATCCTGGCCAGCGAACCGGGGTTGCCGAGCGAGTCGATCGGCCCGGTCTGGACCTTCGAGGCCGGTCGTACGAGCCCGCTCGCTTCGGCGCCGGGACCGATCGCCGTCTCTCGCGAAGCCTTGCGGGTCGCCGGGGAACGCTTCGCGGTCGAGCTGGCATTTCCGGAGGGGGTGGCAGCGCGGACCCTCGCGCTCCGCTTCGATCCGGCACGCCTGGGAGCGGCCGAGGCGGAGCGGTTGGCCGGACGCCTGTTGGTTCTGGTTCGAAGCGCGGCGGATCAGCCAACGGCACCGCTCGCCGAGCTGGCGATGATCTCGCCGGCCGAGCGGCACGAGATCGTCTGCGCCAGGAACCTCACCGATTTCGACTTCGGATTCGACCTCGGTCCCGGGCTTTGCCTCCATCGGCTGGTCGCGGCGCGTGCGGCGCGCGGTCCCGGCCAGCCAGCGGTGCGTTGTGCCGGTACGACCTGGAGTTACGCCGACCTTGTGACGGCCTCGGGGCGGGTGGCCCGGCGGCTGCGCGCGGCCGGGGTTGGCCCTGAGGTGCCGGTGGCGCTGGTGGCCGAGCGATCGTTCGAGATGATCGCGGGGCTCTTAGGCATCTTGGAGGCCGGCGGCTGTTTCGTACCGATCGATCCCGAGCAGCCGGCCGAGCGCGCCCGCTATCTGCTGGAGGCGAGCGGTGCGCGATTGATCCTTGCCACCGAGCGGCTCGCGCAGGTGGGGGCGGCCAGCGGCCTGCCGACGATCGCGATCGAGGATGCCGACGATCTCGAACCGGCCGCGCCGCTCCCGGAGACCGGGGTCGATCCGGACAACATCGCCTACGTGCTGTTCACCTCAGGCTCCACGGGCCGGCCGAAAGGGGTTGCCGTCTCGCACGGAGCGATCGTCAACCGCGTGCTCTGGACGCTCGAACGGCACGTTTTGGAGGCGGAGGATCGGCTGCTGCAAAAGACGCCGCTGGCTTTCGATGCATCGATCTGGGAGGTCTTTGCGCCGCTTCTTTCCGGCGCGCTCCTGGTGCTCGCTGCGCCGGGCGAGCAGCAAGAGACCGACGCCTTGGCGGCGCGGGTGGCGAGCGATGAGATCACCGTGCTCCAGGTCGTCCCCTCGATCCTGCGGCCGTTGCTCGACGAGCCGGAGTTCGCCGACTGCCGGAACCTCCGCCGCATGCTGTGCGGCGGCGAGGCGCTCGCGCCCGACCTGGTGCGCCGATTCCAAGAGCTTTTCCCGGGCGCCGAGATGGTCAATCTGTTCGGGCCGACCGAAGCGGCGATCGACGCCGTCTCCTACTGGTGCGAGCCCGACTTTTCCCGCGCCGCGGTGCCGCTCGGCCGGCCGATCGCAAACCTGAGAACCTACGTCGTCTCGCCGGCTCTGGTGGCCGTGCCCTCGGGCGCGCCGGGGGAGCTGCTGCTCGCGGGAACAGGGCTCGCCCGCGGCTATGTCGGTCGGCCCGACCTCACCGCGGAGCGCTTCGTGCCGAACCCGTTCGCGGCCGATGCCGGCCGCCCGGGCGATCGCGCGTACCGCACCGGCGACATCGCGCGCTGGAGCGCGGAAGGAGAGTTGGAGTATCTCGGGCGGGCCGATCGGCAGGTGAAGATCCGCGGTGTGCGCGTCGAACTCGGCGAGATCGAGGCACGGCTGCTCGAACACGAAAAGGTCGCGCAGGCGGTGGTCGCGGCACGCCAAGAGCGGGGCGGGCTCGCCTTGGTGGGCTACGTCGTGCCGGCGACGGAGATCCCGGAGGAGGAGCGCGAAGCCTTGCCCGAAACGCTGCGCGCGTTCCTGTCCGAACGCCTGTTCGCGGCGCTGGTCCCTGCGGCGATCGTGCCGCTCGCGGCGTTTCCCCGCACGGCCAGCGGCAAGGTGGACGTGGCCGCGCTGCCGCCGCCGCGGCGCCGTGAAGGACTCACCGCCGCGCCGCCCAAGGCTGCCCGGACCCCCGTCGAGGAGATCCTGGGCGGCTTGTTCGCCGAAGTTCTTGGACGCGAGCGGGTGGGGATCGACGAGGATTTCTTTGGCCTCGGCGGTCATTCGCTCTCGGCGACCCAAGTGGTTTCGCGGGCCCGTCGGGTGTTCGGCATCGAGCTGAAAGTCCATCAGCTGTTCGATGCGCCAACGGTTCAAAAGCTCGCCCGCGAGGTCGAGGCCGCGCGCGCCACGGCGTTGGCCGATCCTGACGGGGCGTCGGCCCCCGCGGCCCCCGCGCCACCGTTTGAACGCATCTCGCGCGAACTCGCCCCTGGCGAACGGTTCGCGCTGTCGTTTGCCCAGGCGCGGCTCTGGTTCCTGGAGCAGATGCGCCCCGGTACGGCAATGTTCAACATTCCCGATGCCGTTCGCCTCCGCGGCCCGCTCGACATCTCGGCGCTCGAATCCGCGCTCGCGGGCATCGTTCTCCGCCACGAGTCGCTGCGCACGGTGTTTCCGGCCGAGCGCGGTGAGCCGGCGCCGACGATTCTGCCGCCCTTCCGGCCGGCACTGCCACGGATCGACCTCTCGGTCCTGTCGGCCGCCGACGCAGTGCAGGCCGATCGCATTCCGGCCGATGACATTCAATCCCCCGAGTGTTTTCGCCTGCTCGCTGCGGAGGCCGCCCGGCCGATCGATCTCGCGGTCGGTCCTCTCCTGCGGCTGCGCCTGATGCGCCTGGCCGAGGACGACCATGTGGTGATGTTTACCATCCACCACATCGCGAGCGATGCCTGGTCGTCGGGGTTGTTCGTGCGCGAGCTGGGGTTCCTCTATCAGGCAGCGCAGCGGCGCGGCGTAGACCCTCAGCTCGTGCCGCAACTGCCGCCGCTGCCGTTTCAATACACGGACTTTGCCGCCTGGCAGCGCCGTTTCCTGTCGGGGGCGAGGCTCGAACGCGAGCTGGCCTGGTGGCACGATCGCCTGCTCGGGAGCCCGCCGATGCTCGACCTGCCCGCCGATCGGCCGCGGCCGGTGCGCTCGACCGATCGGGGCGCCACCCGCTCGGTCCTGCTGCCCGCGCCGGTCGCCGACGGCCTGCGCGCGGTCGCCCGCCGCGAGGGGGCGACCTCGTTCATGGTCCTGTTCGCCGCCTGGCTCGTGGTGCTCAAACGCCTGACCGGCCGCGACGATTTGGTGGTCGGCACCGACGTGGCGAACCGCAACCGCGAGGAGACCGAAGGGATCGTCGGCTTCTTCATCAACCAGCTCGCGCTGCGGGTGGATCTCTCCGGCGATCCGACCTTCGCGCAGCTGGTATCCAGGGTGCGCGAGGTGGCGCTCGGTGCCTATTCTCACCAGGATGTCCCGTTCGACGCCCTGGTCGATACTTTGAGCTTGGACCGTAGCCTTGCCCACGCACCGCTGTTTCAGGTCAAGCTGTTCTTGGAAAATGCTTCGCGCCCGGCGCCGCCGATGCCGGGATTGCGGGTCGAGCCGTTGGAAGTAGAGATCCGCGTCGCCAAGCTCGACCTGGTGCTCGCGTTTTGGGAACGCGCCGAGGGCTTCGTTGGGTGGGTCAACTACAGCACCGACCTGTTCGACGCGCCGCGCGTCGAGCGCTGGATGCGCCAGCTCGGAACGGTCGCCGGCAGGGCGGGGTGCGCGCCGGACGCACCGATCTCGACGCTCATCGAAGCGTTGGCCGACATGGAAAGAGAGGAAGTCGCGATGGATAAGAAAGGGTTGAAGGAACGGAGCTTCAAATCGTTCAAGTCGGTGCAGCCGAAGGCGGTCGTGATCGACGAGCAGGAAGTGGTCCGGCGGAGCTATCTCGAACCCGAACAGAAGTTGCCGCTCGTCCTGTCGCCCGCCGTACCCGACGCGGATCTGGCGGAATGGGCGGCCGATCACGTCCGGGAGATCGAGGCCGACCTGCTCGCGCACGGCGCGATCCTGTTCCGCGGTTTTTCGATCGACTCCCCCGAAGCACTCGAAGGGTTCGCGAGCAAGATCTGCGACGAGCTGTTCAACGAGAACGGCGAGCACCCGCGCGAGTCGGTGACCGGCAACGTTTATACGCCGGTCTTTTATCCGCAGGACCAGCGGTTGCTCTGGCACAACGAGAACTCGTTCAACTGGCGCTGGCCGCGAAAGATCTTCTTCGCCTGCGCCCAGCCGGCGGCCGAGGGGGGCGAGACGCCGCTGGTCGACAGCCGGCGGGTCTACGACGAGATCCCGGAAGAGATCCGCACGGCGTTCGAAGAAAAAGGGGTGCTCTACCAACGCACCTACGCCGAAGGGCTCGGTCTGCCCTGGCGGACGGTGTTCCGAACCGAGGACCGCGCCGAAGTCGAGCGCGAGGCGAAAGAGACCCGGGTCGAGCTGTCATGGCGCTCGGGCGATCGGCTGCGCACGCGCGGCGCCCGGCCGGCGGTGATTCCGCACCCGGTGACGGGCGAGAAGACCTGGTTCAACCAGGGGCAGCACTGGCACGTCGCCTGTCTCGACCCCGAGACCTCGGAATCGATGAGGGAGCTGTTCTCGGACGACGAGCTGCCGCGGCACCTGTTCTTTGGCGACGGCACGCCGATCCCGGATGAATGGATGGCCGCGATTTTGGCTGTCTACGACCGCCTGGAGGTGGTGTTCCCCTGGCAGAAAGGCGACGTGGTGCTGCTCGACAACGTGCTCGTCGCCCACGGCAGGAACCCGTTCCGCGCGCCGAGAAAGATCCTGGTGGCGATGGGTGAGATGACCAGCTACGACGACGTCCAGGCGAATGGGCGAGACGAGGGACGAGGAGAGCGATGAGCGCAGCGGTAGAAGGGTTTCGCCTGTCGCCGCAACAGCGGCGGATCTGGCAATTGGCGCGCGACAGCCGCGCGTTTCGGGTCCAGGCGTGGGTAACATTGGACGGGCCGGCGGACCGGGTGGCGGCCGAGGCGGTGCGCGCGGCGCTCGGGGCGGTGGTCTCCCGGACCGACATCCTGCGCACCACCTACAAGCGCTCGCTTGGGGTTCGCTTTCCGCTCCAGGTGGTGGTGCCCGAGCTGCCGCCGCAGTGGCAGGCGATCGAGGGGGAGGCGGCCGCGGCCGCCGACCTCGACGCCCTGTTCGCCAAGGCGCTCACGCGGCCGTTCGACCTCGAACGGGGGCCGTTGGTGCATGCGACCTATGTCGCGCTCGCTCCCGGGCGCGCCGCGCTGATCGTCGGGCTGCCGGCGATCGCCGCCGACTCTCGCGCGCTCGACCGGTTGCTCGCCGAGCTTCTGGTCGAACTGGCCGGGCCGGCCGGATCGGAGGAGGCCGAGGAGCCCGTCCAGTACGTCCAGGTTTCCGAGTGGGCCAACGAGCTGATGGCGAGCGACGAGAGCCGCGCCGGCCGCGAGTATTTCCGCGCCCGCGATCTCGCGCCGCTGTTCGGCCTTTCGCTGCCGCTCGAAGGGCGCGCGGCCGGCGGCTTCACCCCGGAGCGGGCGGCGATCGATCTCGCGCCCGAGATCTCGGCGCGGGTGGCGACGCTTTCGGCCGAATGGCAGATCGAGGAAAGCGCTCTGCTCCTCGCTGTGTGGTTCGCCCTGCTCGCCCGTTCGAGCGGCGCCGACGAGGTGGGCGTAGGGGTCCAGCTCGACGGCCGGACCGATCCCGATCTCGCCGACGTGCTCGGTGCCTTTGCGCGCACCGTGCCGCAGGTCGTCCGGGTGGAGGATTCCGGATCGCTCCGCGATCTCGCCCGCGAAGTCGCGGCCACGCTCTCGGAGGCGGCGGACTGGCAGGACTGTTTCAGCGCCGATGAGGACGAGCGCTACGGCACCGGCTTCCCGGCGGGCTTCTCGTACGTCCTACGGCAACCGGCGGCGGGGGAGACGGCGAGAGATACGACAGGCGTACGCCTCACGACGGAGCGACGGGTCACGAACGTCGAGCGTTGGAAGCTCGCGCTGGAAATCGAGCGCGGCGCCGCCGGCCTTTCGGTCGCGCTCGCCCACGACTCGCGGGTTTTTTCCGCCGAGGCGGCGGCCACCCAGGCCGAGCGGTTCGCCACCTTTTTAGCCGCGCTGCTCGCCACCCCCGACGCGCCGCTCGGCGATCCCGACCTGCTCACCGGCCGGGAGCGCGTGCGGCTCGCGGCGTTCAACGCGACGGCGGCGCCGCCGCCCGTCCACGCTACGGTGCATGAGATGTTTCTCGTCCAGGTGCGAGAAACCCCGGATCGCCCCGCACTCCGCGCGGGCGAGGTCGAGCTGACGTACGCGCAGCTGGCCGATAAGTCGGCTGAACTCGCCCTTGCCCTTCGCGCCCGCGGCGTGGCGCCGGGAACCCTGGTCGGAATCCTTGCCGAGCGCTCGATCGAACAGGTCGTGGCGCTCTGGGGTGTGCTGCGGGCGGGAGGCGCCTACCTGCCGCTAGACTCCGGCCTGCCGCGCGAGCGAATCGCTTTCCTGCTCGAAGACGCAGGGGTCGATTGGGTGCTCGCCCAAGAGAGTCTCCTCTCTCTGCTCTCGCCGGAGCGCGCGGTCGCGCAAAAGACGCTCGCGCTCGATTCGCTGCCGCCGGCCGATCCGGCGGCGGCAGATGCGGTTTCTCTGGCGAACAACCCGGCCGGCCCTGGCGATCTCGCCTACGTCCTCTACACCTCCGGCTCGACGGGCAAGCCCAAAGGGGTGATGGTGCCGCACCGCGGCCTGGTCCACTATCTCGATTGGGCGATCGGCGCCTACGACGCGGGATCGGGTGCGGCGCCGGTCCATTCGCCGATCGGCTTCGACCTCACCGTCACGAGCCTGTTCGCGCCGCTCTGTGCCGGCGGCACGGTCGATCTGTTGCCGGAGGAGCGCGGGGTGGAGGCGCTCGCCGAGTCGCTGCGCGCAAAGGTCGCCTATGGCCTGGTAAAGCTCACTCCAGCGCACCTCGCTCTGCTCGGACCGATCGCCGCGTCGGGCGATCCGGCGGTTTGGGCGAAGACCCTGATCGTCGGCGGCGAGGCGCTCGCGGGCGAAACCCTGGCGGCTTGGAAAGAGCGGGCGCCCGAGGTGCGGATCGTCAACGAGTACGGTCCGACCGAAACGGTGGTCGGCTGCTCGGTGTTCATCGCCCGGGCGGGCGACATCGCCCCCGGTCCGGTGCCGATCGGGCGGCCGATCACCAACACCCGCCTCCATTTGCTCGACCCGCGCGGGCGGCCGGTGCCCGAAGGGGTGCCGGGTGAGATCTACATCGGCGGCGCGGGGGTCGCCCGCGGTTATCTGGGGCGGCCGGACCTGACCGCCGAGCGCTTCGTTCCCGATCCGTTCTCGGCCGAATCCACCGGAGGCGTAGCGGATGCGGCGGGCGGCGCGCGGCTCTACAAGACCGGCGACATCGCACGCCTGATGCCTTCGGGCGATCTCGAATTCCTCGGCCGTAACGACCACCAGGTGAAGGTGCGCGGCGTGCGGCTGGAGTTGGGTGAGGTAGAGGCCGGCTTGCTTTCGGCGCCTGGCGTTCGCGAGGCGGCGGTGCTGGCGCGCGAGGATCGGCCGGGCGAAAAGCGTCTGGTGGCCTACTACACGAGCGACCGCGAACCGGCGCCGAACGTCGACGAGTTGCGCCGCCACCTCGCCGCGACGCTCCCTGAGGCGTTGGTGCCAGCGCTGTTCCTGCGCCTGCCCGCCCTGCCGCTCACCGGCAACGGCAAGCTCGATCGCGCGGCGCTTCCCGCGCCGGGCAACGCCCGGCCGGAGCTGGA
>JBBRUC010000191.1:0-11754 GCA_038248205.1 Thermoanaerobaculia bacterium | reverse complement strand
GTGGGCTACCCCCCCCCCCCAAAACCCCACGCGGATCTGCTCCAAACCCCCCGCCACCACCCGCCCCGCCGCGGGGGCCCCCGCGCTTCGCTTTCCGGGCCGCTCGCGCTACGGCGCGCGAGATCCCGTGAAAGGGTTTGTAGCGGCTCAGGTACCGGGTTCCGTAGCAGCGGGTGGCATGGTCCCTCCCGCTGGCTGATCGTTCGGTTGCGCCTCGGCGGCGGGCGTCTCGGCAGGCGTTTCATCCGGTGATGCTTCACGGCTTCCCAAGGCCGCCGGGCGGGCGGCTTTGCGGACTTTGTCTTGGGCGAACTCCATCCAGACCACCGCGAGAACTTGGCCCGAGTCGATCAGCGGCAGGGCGAGGTCTTCGGTACCCGGCTTGGCTCCCGCCCGGGACGTGAGGTCGTGCGCCGCCAAAGCCCAGGCGCCGGCGTCTCCCGCCTCTCCGGTCGTGGTCAGCTTGGCATCGCTGGAGTAGACGACCTCGCCGTCCGGCCGCAGGACGTGGATTCCCGCGACGCCCGGTACCCGCAGCAGACTGAGCGCCGAAAGCTCCAGGCTCTCGCGACGCTCGCTGCGGAGGGCGGGCGCGATCCCGGAAACAAATGCGCGCAGGACCGCCTCGCCCTGGCTCTCCGAGAGGGCATTCGCCCAGGAGGTGGCCTGCCCCCGCAGGGCGAGAAGCTCCGCGGCATGCTGCTCCGCGACCTGAGCCGACTGCTCCGTGGCCCGTCGGTTCGTGAAAGATTGTCCGCCCCAGAAACCCGCACCGAGGGCGATGACCGCGAGAATAACGATTCCTAAGATTTTCATATTCATCTCCCTACCTTACCGCAGTCCCGAAGGCAGCCGCGGCGAGGAGATCAGCTCGGTGAATACCTGCCAGCGCTTCTCGGGGTCGCCGTTGCTTTTGCCTTCGACGTAGGTTCGGACGAGATCGCGGCCGAGGTTGTAGTTGATGACATAGCTCCGGTAGGTGTCGAAGAACTTGACGCGCTGCTTGGCTCGGGCGGGGGAGGCGAGGGCGTAGCGAGTGAGCCAATCGGCCGCTTGCGTGGCGTTGATCTCGCCGTCCAGATAGCGCCGGGCCGCGGTGTTTCCCGCGTAGTCGAGCTTGCCCACCAGATGGAGGATTTCCGCGTAGTGCTCGGCTTCTTTCGGATCGAGCCCGGCGATCGGGTAGAGCACGTCGCGTTCGAAGGCGGTGCGTTCGTCGCCGGGGAACGCGACCTCGATGCCGTAGTTGGCGGTTCCTTCGGCGATCAGCGACTGGGGCGAAAAGAGCGGGTAGACGGTGAATTCCAACCAGCCGCGGTCGCTCACCAAATTCTTTTCGAGCAGCGCGTTGTAGACGTGATGGCCCGGATACCCTTCGTGGCAGGCGAGGTCGATCGCGCGATCGATCAGGATCGGCAGCTCGGTGTTCACCTGAATCAGGCTGTGAAGATCGCCCTTGTACCAGTTGTAGGCGCTCCACGGTTTGCCTTTGACGTATTCGACCTCGAAGCTTTCTTTTTCGGGCAGCGCGATGTGGGCGAGGGTGCGGGCGCGGCACTCTTTGATCGCGCCTTGGAAGACCGCGTCGAGACGGCTGGCGGGAATCGCGAACCGGTTGCGGAACGTCTCGATCCGTTCGCCCAGCGGGCCTTTGCCCGGCACCGTCTTTTCCAACTCGGCCAGGATCGGATCGAAATCCTTTTCGTCCTCTCGGGGCGCCACCGCGTCGTAGAGCGCCTGGGACTCCTCGTCGAACGTTCGCTTCTTCCCTTCCAACTGTTCGACGTGGGCGATCAGCGAACTGAGCTGACGGTCGAGATAGCGATGGCGCAGCTCGATCAGCTCAGCGGTCTTGGCGTCTTGGACGTCCTTGCCGGCCGTTCCCGGAATCGGATCCTCGGGAGGTGCCGCGAGAGTCGTTCGCAGTTGCTCGGCGCGGGTTTTGATCTCGGCGAGCGGCAGCTTTTCGGACTCGACCTCGGTGCGCCAGGCGGGGGGGCCATAGTAGGCGTCCACGTACCCCTCGTCGTGGATTCCCACGGCGAGAACCAGGCGGACATAGTCTCGCGCGATGTCATCCATGGGACGGGAGGCGACTTCCATCGAGGCTTCCTTCCCGGAGGGTGCAGGGGGTTCCTGGGCAGGTTGCGAGCAGGCGGCGAAGAGGAGCGGCAGGACGAGGGGGGCGAGGGCGGCGGTTCGGATCGATCGCATGAAGGCGATTGTAACCGCCGAGGGTAGCCCGCTGGGGCCACCCCAGGCGAATGCCTGCGCGAAGTCTACCGGCTACATCTTTTTCGCGACGGGCTCGATCGAATCGACCTGGATCGCGCCACTTTCGAGGGTGCCGGTGACGGTCACCTCATGGCCGATGTGGGTCATCGCGAGATCGGTCTTGTCGATGTCGTACAGCTTCTTGTCGGCGTCGTTGAAGAAGACGACCTTGCCGCCCTCTTTCACGCACTTCTCGACGCAGGCCTCGGTGTGCTTGGCGTTGGCGCCTTTGGCGGCACAGTGGCTGTCGGTGATCCAGCCGGTCCAGGAACTCGCGGCGAACGACGGAGCGGCGACGAGGGCGGTGACCAGGGCGAGGGCGAACACGAGCGACAGAGAGGTGAGCTTCCGCATGATGGTTTTCTCCCTTTGGGTTGAAATCGAGGTTTGAATCCAAACCGTGCCCGCCAACAGGGCACTCTGAGGAAGGAAAGCATCATGCATGCCAACCCTCCTCCCTTTCCGCTTCGTCGCACGAATGCCGAATTGACCGGGACGCGGCGAAAGGGCGGCCCGGTTATGATGGCCGTCGAGCCGCTCTGTCGCGGCAGAAGGAGGAAAAGCAATGCAGATTGGCATGATCGGCTTGGGACGGATGGGGGCCAACATGACCCGCCGGCTCTTGCGTGGTGGACATTCGGTAGTGGTGTACGACCTGAACCCGGCAGCGATCGCCGACCTGGTGGCAGAAGGTGCCGAGGGCGCGGCGTCGCTCGACGAGATGGTGGAAAAGCTCGAAGCGCCGCGCGCGATCTGGTTGATGGTGCCGTCCGGCGACCCGACCGAAAAAATGGCCCAGGAACTGTCGACCCGGCTCGCCGCGGGCGATGCGGTCGTCGACGGCGGCAATTCTTTCTTCAAGGACGACGTGCGCCGGTCGCGCACGCTCGAGGCCCAAGGTATCCGGTACCTCGACGCGGGAACCAGCGGCGGCGTCTGGGGTCTGGAGCGCGGGTATTGTTTGATGATCGGCGGCCACCGGGAATCCTACGATCGGCTGGAGCCGATCTTCCGTACGCTCGCCCCCGGGCGCGGCGAGATCGAGCCATCGGCCGGTCGCGAGGGGAAGAAAAGCACGGCCGAAGAGGGCTACCTCTATTGCGGTCCCTCGGGTGCCGGCCATTTCGTCAAGATGATCCACAACGGCATCGAGTACGGCCTGATGCAGGCCTACGCCGAAGGGTTCGACATCATGAAGAGCGCGGCGCTCGATCGGGTGCCCGTCGATCAGCGCTACGACATCGATTTGGCCGACGTCGCCGAGCTCTGGCGCCGCGGTAGCGTCGTCACCTCTTGGCTGCTCGACCTGTCGGCGATCGCCTTGGCCGAGAGCCCCGATCTTTCGGAATACGTGGGCTCGGTCGAAGACTCCGGCGAAGGGCGCTGGACGGTCGCCACCGCGATCGAAGAGGCGGTTCCCGCCGACGTTCTCTCCGCCGCGCTCTACGCCCGGTTCCGCTCGCGCCAGGAGCACACGTTCGCCGAGAAGATCCTGTCGGCGATGCGCAAGAAATTCGGTGGCCACGTCGAGAAGGTCGAGAACGCCGAGAAGGCGCCGAAAGGCTCCGGGAGCCCGGCTTGAAGACGAACAGCTCAGAACCGACTGCTCCTCAAGAAGGGCTGCTCGAATCCCCGGCGGAGGCGGTCGCCTCGCCGTGCGGCATGGTGATCTTCGGCGCGCAAGGCGATCTCACCAAGAGAAAGCTGATCCCCGCGCTCTACAACCTCGCGAGCGGCAAGCTGCTCGCCGAAGAGTTCGCGGTCGTGGGGATCGGCCGCGAGGCGCTCACCGACGATGCTTTCCGCGAGCGCCTGCGCGCCGACCTCAACGAGTTCGCCACCGTGCCGATCGAGACCGAGGTGGCCGATTGGCTGTTCGAGCGCCTGCACTATGTCGTGGGCGACTTCACCGATCCGGACCTTTACCAGCGGCTCAAAGTCCGCTTGACGCAGGTCGACGAGGCGCACGGCAATCAGGGCGACTATCTGTTCTACCTCGCCATCCCGCCGAGCTTTTTCGACGACGTCGTGGGCAACCTGGGCGCGTCGGGATTACTCAAGGAAGACGAGGGGCAGTGGCGGCGGCTGGTGGTCGAAAAGCCGTTCGGCCGCGACGTCGAATCGGCGCGCGCGCTCAACAAGATGGTCGGCGAGCAGGTGCGCGAAAATCAGATCTATCGGATCGATCACTACCTGGGCAAGGAGACGGTCCAAAACATCATGGCGTTTCGTTTCGCCAACGGCATCTTCGAGCCGATCTGGAACCGACGCTACATCGACCACGTCCAGATCACGGTGGCCGAGAGCGTCGGCGTCGAGTCGCGCGGCACCTACTACGAAGAGGCCGGGGCGCTGCGCGACATGGTGGCCAATCACATGTTCCAGATCCTCGCGCTGATCGCGATGGAGCCGCCGATCTCGTTCGCCGCCAACGCCGTGCGCGACGAGCGGGTGAAGGTGCTCCAGGCGATCCATCCGCTCACTCCCGAGTCGGTGTTGAGCGATGCCGTGCGCGGCCAGTACCGCGACGGCGTGATCCAAGGCGAGAAGGTTCCGGCCTACCGCGCGGAGGCCAAGGTGTCGCCGGTTTCGAGCACCGAGACGTTCGTCGCGATGAAAGTCACGCTCGACAATTGGCGCTTCGCCGACGTGCCGTTCTACCTGCGCACCGGCAAGCGTCTGCCGAAGCGGGTGACCGAAGTGGCGATCCAGTTCAAGCGCGCGCCGTTCATTCTGTTCCGCGAGACGCCGGTCGAAAAACTCAACCCGAACCTGCTCGTGCTCCATATTCAGCCGGACGAAGGGATCTCGCTGCGCTTCGAAGGGAAGGTTCCCGGCCCATCGCTCAAGCTCGGCACGGTGCGCATGGCGTTCAACTATTCCGACTATTTCGGCGCCTCGCCGACCACCGGGTACGAGACCCTGCTCTACGACGCGATGACCGGCGACTCGACGTTGTTCTTACGCAGCGACATGGTCGAAGCGGGCTGGCAGGCGGTGCAGCCGATTCTTGACGTCTGGGGCGCTCTCTCGCCGCGCAGCTTCCCGAACTACGACGCGGGTACCTGGGGACCGAAAGACGCCGCCGACCTGATCGAACGCGACGGCCGGAAGTGGCGATCGTAAGCACGCGAGAGGGTGGGTTATGGAAGAGTTGACCAACGTCGATGCACAGGGCGCCACGCGGATTCTGATCGCCGACGATCGGGGGGAGCTGGCCGCCTCGGCAGCCGAGCAGGTGGCCCGTGCCGCGGCCCGCGCGGTCGCCGCTCGCGGCCGGTTCACCGTGGCGCTCGCCGGAGGCTCGACGCCGCGTGATCTGTACTATCGGCTGGCGGTGGAACCGTTCGTAAGCACGATCCCCTGGAACCACGTTCATCTGTTTTGGGGCGACGAGCGCAACGTGCCGCCGGACGATGCCGACAGCAACTTCCGCATGGTGCGCGAGGCCTTGCTCGATGCGCCGAGCCGCCCGCCGATCCCGGCGGACAACATTCACCGGATCGCCGCCGAGCTGCCCGACGCGGCGACGGCCGCCGCGCGCTACGAGGCCGATCTACGGGCGTTTTTCGCGGTGGCGGCACCCGCCGTGCCGCGCTTCGATCTCGTCTTGCTCGGGCTCGGAACCGACGGCCATACCGCCTCGCTCTTTCCAGGAACCGGAGCGGTTTCGGTCGCCGACCGGCTCTGCTTCGCGCTCTGGGTCGAGCGCCTTTCCACCCATCGCATCACGCTGTCGTTGCCGGTTTTTCTCGCCGCCCGCAGCGTCGCGTTTCTGGTGGCGGGCGCGGACAAAGCCGAGAAGGTGCAGGCGGTGCTCGGCGAAGACGCTCCCACCTTGCCGGCCGACGAGCTACCCGCCGCGGCGGTCCGGCCGACGAACGGCGAACTCACCTGGTGGCTCGATCGCGAAGCCGCCCGCCTGCTCGAGCGCTGAGGTCGTCGCCTTGGGGTAGGCGGAAAGCCCGCTTCTACGCCTGCGCGGTTGCACGCAGGGCAAGATGAACTAGAAAAGAAAAATAGGTTCGCGGGGAGGTTGGTACTTCCAGGTTCGAAGGGGAGTGCCGGCAGCGATGCTCCGCGTTTGGGGAGCCGGCATCTCCGGGAGGTTTAGAAGCGCGATCGGACCGCGCCGAGACCTCCGGGTTACCCTCGAGGAGGGGCGCTTACTTCTTGGCTTTGGCGGCCGGAGCTTTGACGACGGTCTTCTTCGGAGCCGGAGCAACCTTCTTGACGGCAGCCTTTTTGGGAGCCGCGGCCTTCTTCGCAGCGACAGCCTTTTTGGGAGCGGCGGCCTTCTTGGGAGCGGCAGCTTTCTTCGGAGGAGCGACCTTCTTGGGAGCCGCAGCTTTTTTCGGAGCCGCAGCTTTCTTCGGGGCAGCAGCTTTCTTGGGAGCCGCAGCCTTCTTCGGGGCGGCAGCTTTCTTCGGAGCAGCAGCCTTTTTGGGAGCGGCAGCCTTCTTCGGAGCCGCTGCCTTGGGAGCGGCAGTCTTTTTCACAGCGGCCTTTTTCGGAGCCGCAGCCTTCTTGGCTGGAGCAGCTTTTTTGGCCGGAGCCTTAGCAGCCTTCTTCGCGGTCGCCATCGATACTCTCCTTTCAGGTGTGGTTGCCCGGATACGGGCGGAAGATCATGGAAAAAAGGTACGCCACAACATCTTGCGTGTCAAGAGGATCTCACCTCAATCCTTAGTGACTCGGTGTAGTGCAAGACGGGCGCCGGACTCCGGAAATCCAAGTCGGGTATGAACAGGGGCAAGGCGCCAAAACGCCTATATTTCCTCGGTTTTTAGCGACTGAGGAAGGGGAGGGATCGCGCGGCGAAAGGCGCGCGGCAGGCCGCGCATTCGTCGCGGAGTCCGTCGCGCAAGGCGAAAATATTTTCGCCGAAGCGGTGGGCGAAAGCGCGGAGAGCGCCGAATCTAGTAGGCGTTGTGGTGCTTGAAGCCGTGCCGCAGGGTCATCCAGAGGATCTTGAAGTCGAGCGAGAGCGACCAGTTCTCGATGTAGTAGAGGTCGTACTGGATGCGCTTTTTGATCGAGGTGTTGCCGCGCCAACCGTGGACCTGCGCCCAGCCGGTGATGCCGGCCTTGACGCGATGGCGGAGCATGTACTGCGGAATTTTGTGCTTGAACTCGCGGACGAAAGTCGGCCGCTCCGGACGCGGACCGATGATCGACATGTCGCCCACCAGCACGTTCCAGATCTGCGGCAGCTCGTCGATTGACCAGTGGCGGATGAAGCTGCCGATGCGGGTGCGGCGCGGATCGTCCTTGATCGCCCAGACCGGACCGGTCGACGCTTCGGCGTTGGCGCGCATCGAACGGAACTTCAAAATCATGAACGACTTTCCATCCAACCCCATGCGCTCCTGGCGGTAGAAGATCGGACCGCGATCCTCGATCCAGATCGCCAGCGCCACGAGCGGCAGGAAGGGGAGCAAAGCGGCGAGCACGACACAGGCGATCCCCACGTCCATCGCCCGCTTCACCATGCTGTTCCAGCCCTGGAGCGGCACCTGGGAGAGGTTGATGACCGGGGTGCCGTCGACGTCTTCGAGCGAGGCGTTGAGCGTCGCGTACTGGAGGATGTCGGGAACGAGCTTGATGTCGACGATCTCGTTGCCCATCCGCTGCAGGATCTGGAGGGTCTTGCGGTACGCCTCGATCGGCAGGGCGACGTAGACGTGATCGATCGACCGCAGCGCGATGATCTCTTCGGCCTGGCGCAGCGTACCGAGCACGGGGATGCCGTCGATCTCGGTGCCGGCCTTGCCCGGATCGTCGTCCAAGAAGCCGGCGATCTCGAACCCTAAGTCGCGGTGGGCGGAGAGCTTCTGCGAGATCTCACGGCCGAGCACGCCGGCACCGATCACCAAGATGCGCTGTAGGTTGTGGCCCGACAGCCGGACGCGGCGCAGCAGGACGCGCACCCCCATGCGGACCCCCGCCACCAGCCCGAGATCGAGCGCGGCGAACAGACCGAGGAAGGCGCGGCTGTAGGTGAAGTACTCGGGGCTGCCCGGTGCCGCGGGGGGCCGGTACCAGGCGATCACCACCGAGAGCAGCACCGTCGCCAAGAAGACGGCGACCACCAGGGTGACGATCTCGTCCACCCGGCTGCGTCCGCGCCGGCTCTGGTACAGGCCGTGGAAATAGAACACCACCGGCCAGAGCAACAGGACGAACGGCAGCAGCTGCAGGTAGGGCGAGAAATCCGGCACACTCTTGGTGACCGGGATGATCTCCATCTCGAAGCGGAGCACCCAGGCGGCAAAGAACGCGACGACCGTGGCCGCCAGGTCGGCGGCCAGGTAAAGCCCCGCGGTCATGCGGTGACGTTGGCGAATCACTGGGCGGTTTCTCTCTCGCCGGATCCCGTGAGGGATCGTAATGGAGCATCGACCGGGCGACAGAACGCGCGCAAACGTTCGGTAAAGTGTTGCTTCGAAAAACGCTTGGCTCGCTGTCGGATCTCCAACGGATTGGATCGAAACTGACGCGCTTTGTCAATCGCCTCGCTCAATCGGTCCACCTGTTCGGCGGTCGAACCCGTCGGCTCGTAGAGCAGGCCCTCCACGCCGGGCTCGACGATGTCCAGAATACCCCCTCGGCCCGCCGCGACGACCGGGGTGCCGCAGGAGAGCGCCTCGACGGCGGCGATGCCGAAATCTTCGATGCCAGGTTGCACGAACAGAGTGGCTCCTCGGTAGAGGTCGCGTAGCGCTTCGCCGCCTACCCGGCCCAGGAACGTGACCCCGGAAGGTCCGGACGAAGACCCGGCGAGGGATTCCAAGCGCTTGCGCTCCGGTCCCTCGCCGACGATTCGGAGCGCGAGGTTCGAGCGGCGGCAGGCGGCGATGGCGATGTCCAACCTCTTATACGGAGCGAGCGCCGAAACCGCCAGGGCGTACGGTTGCGCCGGCTTGGGTTCTGTGCCGTCCGCCGGGCCGGGGGTGAAGAATTCGACGTCGACCGGTGGTGCCAGAACCTGCGCCTCGCGGCCGTAGTAGCGCCGGATCCGCTCGGCGACGAAGGAGGAGTTGGCGACGAACGAATCGACCCGCGGCGCCGAGGCCGCGTCCCAGGTGCGAAGCCGCGAGAGCGCGAGGCCGCGAAGCCGCGCGGTGAGCCCCCGGCGACGCGGAAAGTAGGCGTGCTCCTGATCCCAGGCGTAGCGCATCGGGGTGTGGCAGTAGCAGAGGTGGAACGCGCCGGGCGGCGGGATCACCCCCTTGGCCACGCAATGGCTCGACGAGACGATCAGGTCGTAGCCGGAGAGGTCGAAGTCCTCGATCGCGGCGGGAAACAGCGGCAGGTAGTGGCGGTAGAAGCGACGAAGGCCGGGCGCCCGATCGAGCAAGCTCGGCACGATCGGGTGGCTCTCCAGGGCGCGCGAGACGCTGCCGGGAAAGTGGAACAGGGTGTAGATCGGCGCGCCGGGGAACAGCTCTCCGATCGCCTCCAGCACCTTCTCGCCTCCGCGCATGCCGGTCAGCCAGTCGTGGACCAGGGCCACCCGTGGCGGCCGCCCTGGCGCCGCGCCCGGGGGGAGCGTCGGTGCCGTCGGACCGGTCGCAATCAACGCGCGGGCTCCGGGTTCGACGGGCCTTTCGGGGTGGGCGCCGCGGGGCGGGATTTCCCCTCGATCGCCTGGAGGTAGATGGCGCGCGTCTGCTCCGCCGCGCGCTCCCAGCGGAACGCCTCGGCCCGCGCCCGGCCCCGCTCAATCAGGCGGACGCGATGGTCGGGATCGGTCATGCAGCGCGCGATCGCTTGGGCGATCGCGTCGAGATCGAGCGGATCGACCAGGTGGGCGTAGCCGTTGGCCACCTCGCGCAGCGCCGAGGTGTTCGAGGTGATCACCGGTACTCCCGAGGCCATCGCCTCGACCACCGGCAGACCGAACCCCTCGTAGAGCGTCGGGTAGAGAAACACCGCGGCGCCTTGATAGAGCGCGGCGAGGTCTTCGAATTCGACGTGGCCGAGCAGCTTCACCCGATCGCCGAGGCCCAACTGCTCGGCGCGCTGGCGAATGCGCGATTCGCCCGGCGTCCGGTCGCCGACGCAGACCAGGGGTGCATCGAAACCCGCCAGGCGGCGCGCTCGGGCGTAGGCCTTCACCACGTTGTCGAGATTCTTGTGCGGTTTCGGGTTGCCGACGAACAGCAGGTAGGGGCGTTCGAGGCCGAACGCCGCGAGGCGGCGGCCGATCTCTTCCGGCGCGAGCCGGTGGCGAAAGCGCTCTTCCACCCCGTTGTAGACGACCTCGATCTTTGTGCCGTCGACGTCGAAATAATCGATCAGATCCTGCTTCGTGTTGTTCGACACGGCGATGATCCGGTCGCCGCGCAAAAGGCTCCGGCGGATCATCCGGGTGGCGTAGATGAAGGCGAGCCCGTTGGGCAGAAACTCGGGGTACAGCACGTGGATGATGTCGTGGATCGTCACCACCACCCGGGACGGCACGTAGAGCGGCAGGACGTAGTGGGTCGCGTGGTAGAGATCCGGCCGGAGCCGGAACAGCTGCCAGGCGAGCGTTGCCAGCTCGCGCATCGAGTAGACGCCCGCGCTCTCGGTGATCGCCTGGAAGTTGTCCGGCAGGCCGGTCAGCAGCTCCCGGTCCTCCTCGTGGGTGAGCAGGAGGTAGCGATTCTCTTGGTCGATGGCGGCGAGCCCGGTGATCAGATTTCGGACGTAGGTGCCGATTCCGAAATCGCGGATCTTTCGGGCGTCTAGGGCGATCGTATAGGGCACGCGGCAGGGGCTCCCGGAGGGTTCAGGTCGGGACTAGGAGCATACCGCGTCGGCGAAGATCTCATCCAGCCGGTCGGCCGCGGCTTTCCAGGTGAACCGGCCGGCCTGTGCGGGGCCGCGAAGCGCGAGGTCTTTGGCCCGCCCCGGATCGGCGAGCAGGCGGCCGAGAGTATCGGCGAGGGCGGCGGGCTCGGCGACGTCCACTTGAAGCCCGGCGCTACCCACCACCTCCGGCAGGCTCGCCCGGTTCGACACGACGGTCGGTACGCCGCAGGCGAGCGCCTCGGCTGCCGGCAGGCCGAACCCCTCGTAGAGCGACGGGTAGACGAACGTCGACGCGGCTTGAAACAGCCGCACCAGACGCACCCGCGGCACCGGCCCCAGGTGGATCAGCCCTTTGGGCGTAAGCGCCGCGATCCGCGCGAGCAGCCGTTGGCCGCCCCAGCCGTACGGCCCGACCAGGACCAGCGGCGGCACGACCGCCGTGCCCTCTTGCTCGAGAAGAAACTCCCAGGCATCGAGCAGCGCGCCGACGTTCTTCCGCGGTTCGAGCGTCCCGGCATAGAGCAGATAGCCGTCCGGCGCGCCGATCTCGGCGCGGGTTGCCGCGATCTCGTCGGGCCGGCCGGGACGAAACTCGGCATCGACGCCGGGGTAGATCACCTCGACGCGGTCGGCGCAGTCGGGAAAATGAAACCGCAGGTCGGCGGCGGTCGCTTCGGAATC
>JBBRUC010000190.1:0-11762 GCA_038248205.1 Thermoanaerobaculia bacterium | reverse complement strand
GGTCGGCGGCAGCCTGGGCGAGGGCCTGGCGGTTGATGGGCCAGTCGGCCAACGGGCGGCCATCGACTTTCCGCCCTCTGCCATAGGCGAGAATTCGCTGGAGCAGGATGCCGTGGAGAAAACAGGCATCCGCACACATCAGAAAGCGGGCGACGGTCATCACCTTGTTCCAGTGCATCAGCTGACGCACACCGCGCTTTTGCGCCAGATTCGCCGCCGGCACCCGGACCGCGGCGAATTCGAGGCGCGCGGAATCGATCGACCGGGTGCCTAGCTTATCGAAGACCTGGACGAGCCGAACACCGGGTCTGTTCTTCTCCACCAGAACGGTTGCCGATTCGCCGTCGAGCTTCAGAGTGACGAAGCACAGGTCTGCGTTCGCGCCGTTGATGACATAGAGCTTCTCGGCATCGACTACCAGCTCGTCGCCATCCCGCCGCGCGACGGCCGCCATCCCCCCATCGGGCTCGGTGTCGCAGGCGCAGCCGACTTTCCGGCCGGCGATCATGTCGGCGAGATGGCGCTCGCGCACTTCGGCTTCATGCGCCGTCGCCAGCCATTGGCCGGTGATCTCGCTCTGGCAATGCATTCCGAGAGAGAGACCCAAATCACCCAACTGCGAAGTCGCCTCGCTCAAGATCAAAGCCCCGAGCAAGCCGAGACCCTGGCCTCCCACTTCGCGCGGCAAAGAGACGCCCAAGTACCCGAGCCCGCCCAGCACTTCCCAGCGCGGTTTCGCCAGATGGCCGCCGGGGGTCGCGACCCAACTTTCAAGCGGTATCTCGGCAAAGAACTTCCGGGCGCCCTCGCGCAGGCTCCGGTGCTCCGGAGTGAAATGCCGCGAGAAGGCGGGATGATCGAGAAGAGTGCGATCCATCAACGTTCCTGAGTTGAGAAGCCATGACTGAACGCCACGCTCAGCCGGTCCTGCTTCCAAGCGTGCTCATCGGGATAACCGAGCAGAATGACGTAGAGAGCCTCGTCTCCCGGGTCGAGACCGGCGAGCTCGGAGCAGCGTTCTCCGTCGAAGCCGCCGATGCAGGTCATCCCCACGTCGCCGAGCTGCGAGGTCGCGAGATAGAGACGCTGTCCGAGCTGGGCGGCGTGAAAATGCAGCTCGGTGAAGGCCGAGTACCCCTGTTCGCCGACCAACCGGCGGATCGGAGCGTGAAGGATCACCAGGGCCGCCGCGTCGCCCGCGACCTGCTGCTTCATGCAGGCCGATCGGGGATCGTCCGCCCTGGGCTTGATCCGATGCAGACAATGGCTCCCCGGAGAGTAGGCGAAGACACCCGTCAAATCCTCGACGTTCCGGGCCAAAAGGCGCATCCCCAACCGGGTGGAGCCGGCCTGCGGGCAGTCGGTGGGAAGACCCGCATCTCGCAATGAACCGAGCAGTGTGCCAAGCTGGGCCAGGTTCATTGGCCGGTCGCGAAATCCTTTGGCCGAACGCCGTCCGAGGATCACCGAACGCCACTCGCCGGCCGACGACGGCGGCGGCGCCCCCTCCGAGAGGGCCACGATCACGCGCTCGGCAACGACCGCCGGCTCGCGGAGGAGCGCGGTGCCCGCCGGCTTGCAGGCCGGTTCCATCGCGGCATCGAGCGACAAGAGGCCGCGAAGCGATCCCCAGGATGCGACCTCCTGCTTGCCGGGCGACTCCAAACGATGTGGAGCGGCGGCGGCCTCCAGTTCGGCGCACGCCTGCGGGCCGGCGACCGGCTCGACGCTCGCGAACGATAAGGCCGCCAACGGCTCTCGGCATAGCTCTTCGAGACCGAAGTGATCGGCGATCGAACCGCGGCAAAAATGCAGATGCAGGTTGGTGGTGAAACCGAGAGCGGCGGTGTAGATCCCCAGGTTCGTTGCCAAGTGGCCGACGTCCAGGTGACAGTAGGCATACCCTCGACGGCTGTACTTCTTCATGCTCAGCCAAGGGCGGGCAAGGAGGATGAACAGGGCCTCCAACCGAAACCCGGCCGGCGGGACGAATCCGGCGGCTCCTAGATGCTCGACGGAGAGGGACGGCAGAGCGCAAGGCACGAGCCGGCCGTTCTCAACATCCCAAAAGTAGGTTCCCTCGCCGGGGATGCTCGCGATCACCTCGAATGGGTAGAGCGCACCGGCTGAAGGGGTGGTCCGCCAGCGCACCCGCTCCCAAGCTCCCGCCACGAAGCGGGAGTGGCTCTGTACGCCATAGCCGACCTTCAAGACGTCTTCGAGCGCCGCGCGCCACGGCACGATCCCCGGAGCCGGTCGCACCGAGGTGGATTTCGCCTGATCAGCACGCAGACCCACCTCGTCCCAATAGGCGACCAGGTTCTTGCCGGTGGTGCTCGGTCGTGCGGCCGTAATCATCGCAGTCTCCGGACGGTACGCATCGTTAGACCTCCGAGCTTTCTGGAGTAAAAAAAATCTCGTGCAAACCGCTCAAGGCCGGCAGCAGATCCTCCGGGTGAATGGCACAACTCAAGCCGGAGTGCCCGGACGGCTCCGCAACCAGCTCTCCACGGATTCCCGCTCCAGCCAGGCAGGACAGCATGCGCGAACGGATTCTCGGATCGAGGGCGACACCGTCCCCGACCGCTCCGACCAAGGCCGGAAATCTGCGCGAGGCAAGGGCTACGACCTCGGTGGCGCCAGGGCGCCGCCGCTCCACCAGGCGCGTCCCCGGCCGGTCATCGGAACCGGGGATCGAAGAGATGCAGACCTCGATCGATCGCCCGCGTAGATGATCGAGGCAACCGAAATGAACGACCCGCGAGCCGTAGGCCCCCAACTGGGCCACCTCGTCGAACGAGATCTCTGGGATAACTCGCGCCGCGCGAACCTCCAGCGGGTCAGCGGACATCAAACCCGGAACGTCTTTCCACAGCTCCAGCCGATCGGCGGCGAGCCCTGCCGCCACGGCGCACGCCGTGTCGTCGGTGCCGCCGCGGCCGAACAAAACGACGTCGCCCTCGAGGTCGATGCCATAGAAGCCGGTGAGGACCAGCATCCGGTCGCTCAACTGCGGCCGAATCCGCTCCAGGCCAGCGGTACTCGCGGTAACGTCGCACGATCCAAATCGGGCTGGGCCGGCCGCCCGCACCCCCGCCTCTTCGGCGGCGATCGGCACCGCCGGAAAACCGGCGGCACGTATGGCATCCGCCAGGAGGATCACGCTCAACCGCTCGCCGTACGAGAGAAGCCGCGCATAGGCGTCGTCCGAGAGTTCGCCGCGATCGCGAATCGACCCGACGAGAACCGCCGCTTCGTCTAGCGTTCCTCGAATCCGATCCAGCGAAGGTCCACCCCCCGAGGAGTCTCTCAAGGCATCCAGATGGCGTTCGCGCACCTGATCCAACGCCTCGGTCCGCCGGCCGTTCTGCCGCTGGCGATCAAGCGCTTGGTGCGCGGCGAGATCCAGAAGATCGGTCACCCCTTTTAAGGCCGACGCGACGACCAAAAGCGGTCCATTCTCGCGACGCCTCGAGACGAGAGCGGCGGCGACCCGTTCGATGTCCTGCCCGCTCGCCAGGAGGCTGCCGCCGACCTTGACGACCGTCAGGCACTCTAGGGACTCTGTATCTACCAAGGAAATTCCTCCCGATCGCGAAAGAACCTGCCGCGCGGGCCGTCATCCGGCAGCATGGCGAGCCAGACCGCGGTCTCCGCCCCTTCGACGGTCGAGCGCGGAGCCTGGAGACCGCCGAGGCGGGTACGCACCCAGCCCGGCGTCATGACGTTGACCAGGATGTTGGTGTCCTTTACCTCATCGGCGAGGATCACGGTGAGCGCGTTCAATGCAGTTTTCGAGATCCGGTAGCACGGTCCACCCGCCGCCAGTTTGGAAAACGACCCCCTGCCGCTCGAAACGTTGACGATCCGGCCGTACCCCTGCGCTTTCATGATCGGCAGGAAGACCTGGCTACAATTGAGCGCACCGACCAGGTTGATCTCCAACGTTTTTCGCAGTACGTCGAGATCGACGGTGGCAAGGGAGTCCTCGGAATCGATCGCGACGGCGGCGTTGTTGATCAACGCGTCGAGCCGGCCGATTTTCTCCCCGACGAAAGCCGCAGCGTCTTCCCCGCTCAGGCGATCCTCGACATCTAACTGTCGGAAGAGAACGTCCAACCCCTCGTCGCGCAGGATTGCCTCGGCCCGCGCGCCCCGCTCCGCGTCACGGGCGGTGAGCACGACCTTGTAGCCGGCGGCACCGAGCTGGCGGCAAATTTCGAAACCGATGCCGCGATTCGCTCCGGTAACCAATGCGACTCGTTTCACGATGCGACCTCCACGTCTTGGCGCAGCAGCTCCGCCAAAGGGCAGTTCGGGTTGGCGACGATGGCCTCAAGGATCCGGAGGTAGCGCTCGCGCATAGCGACCACCCGCTCCTGATCCAACACGTCGCGGTTGTACCGAAAGCGACCGATGAGATGGTCCGATTGGAAGAAGAAGAGGCTCAGATCACGCCGCATCTTGTCGTTGTCGACCGGCAACCGACTGATTTTGAGGTCGGAAAGTTCTTGCTGATCGATCGGTTGCTTGGAAAGTTGGAACAGGATGCGGAACGTTTCCAGGCCGCCCCGATCCGCCTTGTCCTCGAAACTCATGCCTTTGAACACGGGCTCATAAAGGATTTCCGGATGTTCATGCGCAGCGAGCGTGACGTCACGAACCTGATCCAGAAGGCTTGAAAAGGAATGGGCACCCGATAACCGTGTCCGAAGGGGCAGCCCGGCATAGAAATTTCCGATCAAGCTCTCGACTTCTACCTGGTTGCGGTTGGCGAAAAGGCAGACGATGACAATATCGTCCGCTCCCGTTTCACCGCTAAGCAGTACATTGAAAACCGCGAGAAGGGTCATGAACAGAGTTACGCCGTGTTCCGCGGAGAACGCCTCGAGCTTGCTCTCTAGGTCTGCCCCCACCCCAAACATTTCGATACCGGCGGCAAAAGTTTTCTTCGTCGGTCGTTGCCGATCACTAGGAAAAGCGAGAGCTCTTGCCCCCTGAAGATGACCGCGCCAGTAGGCCACCTCGGCTTCCAACGCCTCCCCGACGAGGGTCCGCCGCTGCCATCGTGCGAAGTCCTGATACTGGGCCACCAACGGGGACAAAGGGGAGGGTCGACCTGAGTGGAAAGCGTTATAGAGCGCCGACATTTCAGAGAACAAGATAGGCCGCGACCATCCATCGAACGCGATGTGGTGGATGACAAAGAGCAGAGCGCTCTCCCGCGTGGAACAAGTGAAGAGAGCCACCCGAAACAACGGCGCGCTTTCGTAGTCAAAATGCCAACGCCGAGCGCCTCGACTGGAGCGCAGAATCTCTGACTGGCGGCCTTCCGGATCGATCTCCCTGAGGTCGACGATCGGAAAGCGGACGGAAATTCCCCTATGTACAACTTGGACCGGGCCGGACGCTTCTTCCCTGAAACTCGTCCGCAGGACCTCATGGCGATCGACGATCTCACCCAGCGTTCGTCGCAGGCAGGCAACGTCCAACTCGCCCTCGAACAGCACCATCGAAGGCAAAGTGTTTGGCGCCACGGTACGAGCTTCGGCGAGCCGGCCTGTCCAGAATCGTTCCTGCGCGAAAGAAAGCGGCGGCGCCGAACTCCGATCCTGGTGGAAGGCAGCGATACGTGGGCGCTCCGCAACATCGCCACTCCCGCGCCGACGCACGATTTCGACAGCCATTGCGGACACGGTCGGCGCGGCAAAGAGAACCCGCAACGGCAGTTCGACCTGAAACGCCTCGCGCAAGCGCGAGACGACTTGGGCGCCATTCAAGGAGTGCCCGCCGAGCTGAAAGAAATTATCGTCCGGTCCGACCTTAGAAATTCCTAGGACTTCCGACCAGAGCCTGGCGACGATCTCTTCTACGGGTGTACGCAGGGCTCGCGGCTCACCACCCACGGTCCCGATGTCCAAGGCACGCCGAGCGAGCGCCTGGCGATCGATCTTGCCATTGGGTGAGAGCGGTAGTGAATCTAGAATCAGGAACGCAGACGGCACCATGTAGGCCGGCAGGCGCTGCCATAGGTAGTCATGCAGCGCGGCCTCATCGGCTGTGCCCAGCGGGTAGAGAGAGACATAGGCCACCAACCCGCGGCCACCGGGGAGATCCTCGCGCAGCAGAACCACCGTTTCCCGTACCGCGGCATGACCCGCCAACGCAGCTTCGATCTCCCCCAGCTCGATCCGGAAGCCGCGCAGCTTGATCTGAAAATCCGATCGGCCGGCGAACGCCACCTCGCCATCGGGGAGATAGCGCCCCAGGTCGCCCGTGAGGTACATCCGGTCTCCTTCAACTCCGGTAAACGGGTTGGTCCGGAACCGCTCGGCGGACAGTTCTTCGTTACCGAGGTAGCCGCCCGCGAGGTGCGGGCTGCGTATCGCGATCTCGCCGATCTCGCCGATCCCCGCCTGCCCTCCCGCCGGATTGATCACCAGGAGTTGCGCGTCGTTCATGCCGCGCCCGAGAGGCAGCACCTGCGTGGCCCGCCCCGATGCGGCATCGGCCTCGGCGCGCATCGCGCGGTGGAACGCCACCGCGCGTTGGGTCTCGGTTGAACCGTACAGGTTGATGCAAGTCACGGCGGGAGCCATGGCGACCAGCCGCGCGACGTCCCGACGGGTCAGCGCCTCGCCGACCAGGAACACCCGGCGCAGGCTGGGAACCGGTATGACTTCGCCTCCCGACGGCCGATCGGTCAGCAGTTGGCTGAGAGCAGGCGTCAAGTTCGCTACCGTTACCCGTTCACGATTCATCCATTCCGCCCACCGTCCGGCGATCCCGAAATCGGCGGGATTCGGGATCACGATCGGCGCTCCCAGGAAGAGCGGCGTGAAAATGTCGCGCTGGAGCGGGTCGTGGGCCAAGCCCGAAAGGAGGGTGAAGCGATCGTCGGGACCGAGTTCGAACTCCCGGCAGTGGAACGGCAGGAAATGCGAGAGAGATCCGTGAAGTGCAAGGATGCCCTTCGGACCACCGGTCGAACCAGATGTGAATCCGATACAGGCGACATCCCGCGGCCCGACCGCCGAGCGCGGCGCAAGATCGGCAAACGGAGATACCCGCTCGATCGCCGCGGCGCCACCGGCCGGCAGTTCCAACCCCGGAGAACCCGCTTCTTCGAACCAATCTCGAACCGATCCGGGAACGGAACCCGCAGCCGCCAGCGCGATCCAGGCGCGGGGCGCCGCGAGGTCGAGCATCTCTATCAACCGTGCGGCCGGATAGGCTGGATCCAAGATCGTAAACGCCGCGTTAGCTCCGAGGACCCCGAGGATCGCCTGGACGAGCGGCGCGCTGCGATGGGCCAGGATCGCAACCCGTTCGCCGGAGAGGATTCCTTGGGCCGCGAGCCAGCCCGCCACTCCGCGGCTCCCCAAGAGCAGGTCGCCGTAGCTCCAAACCCGCTCCTCGGCAATGATCGCAGGGCGCTCCGGAGCGAACTCGGCTTGGGCGGCGAATAGTTCATGGACTCCTCCGATCCAACTCGGGTCCAGACGCGCCACCGGATCGGGAAGCACGGCACGCGCCGCCGCGGTCACGAGAGAAAGCCGATCCATCGGTTCATCCGGCCGTTCGAGGGCCTGCGTCAGAAGCGTTTCAAGCTGGGCGAGAACGTCCTCGATCCGCGCAGAATCGAAAAGATCGGCGTTGTACACGAGGTTGATCAGTACCCCCGCGTCCCTTTCGGCGACATAGAACGTCAAATCGAATTTCGAATGGGCATCGATCGGCGTCAAGATCCGCAGATCCAGCTCCGGCAGAGCGATCTCGGTGCTCGGCATGTTCAACATATTGAAAAGCACTTGAAACATAGGAGACCGAGACAGATCGCGGTCGAGGCGCAACCGGTTAAGGACTGCCTCGAACGGAACGTCCTGGTGGGAATAAGCCCCGAGAGTCACTTCGCGCACCTGGGCGACAAGCGCCCGGAAGCTCGGCGATCCGGACAGGTCGGTCCGCAGCACGAGGGTGTTCAGGAAACAGCCGATCAGGCCCTCTGTTTCGGCCCGTTGGCGACCGGCGATCGGAGCTCCTACCGCAACGTCTCGTTCGCCGCTGTGCCGGGAGAGGAGGGCCTGGGTCGCCGCCAGAAGGAGCATGAACAGCGTCGCACCTTCGCGCTGGCAGAAACTCTTGAGCCGCGCAACTTGATCGGCAGCGAGGTTGAGTTGGCTTTGGCCACCACGAAACGTCTGGATCGCCGGGCGCGGCCGATCGGCAGACAGCGTGACGGAGGCGATCTCGCCACCCAGGCGGGCTTCCCAGTAGTCGAGCTGCGGGCCCCGAGTTTCGGCCAAGTCCTCGCGTTGCCAAACCGCGAAGTCGACATATTGGATCGGCAGGGGCGGCAAGGGCGACGGCAGCCCCGCGACGAACGAGGTATACAGCGCCCCCAACTCTCGGATCAAAACGCTGATCGACCAGCCATCCGTGATGATGTGATGGAGATTCAACAGGAATTGGTGCCGCCTCGAAGCCAGGCGCAGGAGCATCGCGTCCACCAGAGGACCGCGTTCCAGATCGAAACCGATGGCGGCTTGGTTTCGCCCCAAACGAGCCGTCTCGACCGTGCTGATCGGGGCCGGCAGCGCTGCGAGGTCGGCGAGCGGCAAGGTCATCCGGACGGCCGGAGAGATGTGCTGAAGAGGTGTGCCGCCGATCGCCGGAAAGTTCGTACGCAGCACCTCATGCCGCTCGACGACCGCCGCGAGGGCCGCCTCCAGGGCCTGACGATCGATCGTCCCCGAAAGCTCGACCGCGATCGGCAGGTTATAGGTCGCCGAATCGGGCTCGAGGTGTTGGAGGAACCAGAGACGTTCCTGCGCGAATGAGAGCGGCAGGCCCGCCACCCTTCGCGCCGTCGGCAGGATTCGGAGACCGCTTGCGACACCGCCGCCGCCAGGCTCGGCGCGACCTGCGCCGATGGCATCGGCCAAGGATTTCGCCAGTTCGCCGAGCTTTGGCCGTTCAAACAGCAGGCGTAACGGCAAAGCGACCCCGCTCGCATCGCGCAGCCGAGCGAGCATTTGGGTCGCCAGAAGCGAATGCCCTCCCAACTCGAAAAAGTTGTCCTCTAGGCCGACCCTTTCGAGATGCAAGACCTCGGCGAAGATCCCCGCCACCAGCTCTTCCGTCGCTGTCCGAGGCGCGACGAATTCACGCCCTGTGCTCCACCGGGGAGCCGGCAGGGCGCGGCGGTCGAGTTTGCCGTTGGGAGTCAGCGGCAGCTCCGGCAGGCTTACGAAAGCTACCGGGACCATGTACTCCGGCAGCGTCCGGCGTAAGGCATCGCGTAGCTCCTCTGGGGTCGGCGCCCCCTTGCTCGGCGCGACGAAGTACGCCACAAGGCGTTTGTCGCCCGGCTCGTCCTCACGTACCAGAACCACCGCCTCCAGCACTCCGGGATGACGCGCAAGAGCGACCTCGATCTCCCCCAGCTCGATGCGGTAGCCCCGCACCTTCACCTGCTGGTCCACCCGGCCCAGAAACTCCAGGTTGCCGCTTGCGTGGACGCGCGCCCGGTCGCCGGTGCGGTAAAGGCGCGCTCCCGTGACTTCGAATAGGGCACCGAAGGGGTCCGGTACGAAGGCCGCGGCCGTCAGCTCCGGCCGCCGCGCATAGCCGGTACACAAGCAGTCACCGCCAATGTATAAATCGCCCGGAACCCCAATTGGGCAGGGAGAGAGACCGGCGTCCAGCACGTGGTAGCGGGCGTTTGAGATCGGCCGGCCGTAGGGGATGCTCGGCCACTCGGGGTCGACCTCGCGCACCGGGAACCAGTTCGACCACACAGTGGCTTCGGTCGCTCCGCCCAGCGCCATCACCGCAGCGCCGGGAAAACTTTGCCGCACCCGATCCGGCAGAGCCACCGGAATCCAGTCGCCCGAGAGAAGGACCCGTCGCAGCCGGCTCGCAGGGTCTGGTTCCACCGGGAAGAGGGGAGCGAGTTGGAGCAGCGCCGCCGGCGCCGAATCCCAAAGGGTGATGCCGCCGCTACACAGCAGGCGCACCAAGCCACCGGGATCGCCCAGCTCTTCCCGGGTGGCGACGTGAACTGTGCCGCCCGCGGCGAGCAACCCGAAGATGTCGTAGACCGACAAGTCGAAGCAGAGCGAGGTGACGAACAGGCCACGGTCCTTCGGCCCCACCACGAAGGTCCGGTTGATCCAATCGACCAGGTGGGCGGCCGGCCGATGCTGCACGACGATCCCCTTGGGCTCCCCCGTCGAGCCTGAGGTGTGGATGACATAGGCGATGTCGTCCGGCGTCACCTCTTGCGGCAAGGAGAGCTCCGGCTGGCGGCCGGCATGCCAGCCGGTCCACAACCGCTTGTTGCGCCGACCTCCATCCTCTCGCGGGAGAATCACGTCGTAGCGGAAGCGCAACTCATTTGGAAAGCCCTCGATCCGGTGATGGACGGTCGCACCAAGATCGCGGAATAGGTCTTCGTCAACGTGAAGTTCCGGGCGCAGAGCACCGCTGGCCGTGGCCTCCAGGCCGCGCTCGATCCGGTGCTCCTCGACAGCCTGCCGCAGTTCCTCGCGCCGCCGCGCGTCGAGCACGTCGGCGATGAGCAGCGCGCCGCCCGGCGCAAGTTTGCTCCGCGCTTGGCGCACCACCCGCTCCAAGTAGCGTGGCCCGGGGAAGAACTGCGCAGTGCTGGCGAGCAGGACAAGGTCGAAGCGCTCGCTCGAATCCAGAAACGCGTCGACCTCGTGGGCAAAACCGGTCAACAATCGGACGTTCGTCACCCCCTCCTCCGCTGCGTATTCGCGGTTGCGCTCCTGGGTTAGCGGCGACGGATCGATACCGGTGACCCCGGAAACGCGAGAGGCCAGCTCCCAGAGCAGCAAGCCCGAACCGTTGCCGATCTCGAGCACGCGGGCCTCCCTGTGAAGCCATGGACCGGCCAAGGAAAGGACGTGGTCGCGGTACTCGTCGACCTCGACCGCGCGCATTGGCTCGTCGGTGAAAGCGCTGACGAAGCCTCCCGCAGTCTCCCGGTCAACCGCCCGCTCCGCCACGAAATCCCATAGCTCGCGAACGCCCTCCGAGTCGATCTCCTCAATCGGCGGCTCCGCCTCGGCCACCCCTAGGCAGACAACGTCCGAGAGCATCGGTAACCGCCAGCGCATCTCCTCGGCAGCGCCGAGAAGACCGACTCCCGCAACGAGCGCCGGAGCATCCGTGGCGGCGAGGATCGACTCGACCCGGTCGGCCGGCCAGGCCTCGTCCAGGGCGACATAATGGCCACCCGCCCGCAAGACGCCGAGCACCGCGGTGAGCAGGTCGAGCGAGCGCTCTACCCAGACACCTACCGGTGTGCCACGCTTGACGCCCACGCTGCGCAACAGCCCCGCCAGACGATGGCTCCGCGCCTCCAACTCCGCGTACGTCAGCTCAATCCCCGCGCAGACCGCAGCGACCGCCCGTGGCGACCGCTCCGCAGCCGCTTCGAACGACTGATGGAGAAGAGCTGCCGCGGGGAAAAGGGCACGCGTATCGTTCCATTCGACGAGAAGCTGGTGGCGATCGCCGGCCGACAGCAGCGCAAATTCCGACAGGCGCCGTCCCGGGCTGGCCGCTGCGCCCGACAGAAGGCGAACAAAGTTCTCCGCCAGCCGTTCGATCGTCGCGCGATCGAAGAGATCCCGGTTGTACTCGAACGTTCCGGCAAGGCCCTTCGCGGTCTCGACCAATGCGCAGGACAGCTCGAACTTCGCCGTCCCCGTGCCCACTGCGGAGGCCGAGAG
>JBBRUC010000189.1:0-11785 GCA_038248205.1 Thermoanaerobaculia bacterium | reverse complement strand
GAATGGAAACCGGTCCCGCTCCACAGAGAGCCTTCAGAAGTTCCCATCTCTTGGCGGTGAGAACTCTCCACAGCAGCTCCGGCGTTGCAAATGAAATACGCGCCGTTCGCTGCGGCACACCCGACTTGGCAGCCGCCAGAGCTTCAGCCATCGCTTGCGATGGCGATCGAACATCAAGAGTTACGGTCTTCATGGGGGTACCTCCTGATGGCACGATCAAAGTCGGCGAAAAGTTCGTCCAGGGAAGAGAACTGATAGCGCGTTTCAACATCGCCGATATGCGAGTGATCACCTTTGCCGGCTTCGTTGTCGTACCGAACGACACAGACTCCCTGAACGACAAAAGCCAAGCGATACTTGTACAAGTTGCGACGAGCCCGGCAGTGGTTGCGGAACTTTCCACACGACGACCTCAGCAAAGGCTTCGTCGGCGTAGGCGATTCGGTTGCGGGTAAGGAGCGTCGCCTTCAAGGGCACAGTGTGGCATCCGCGGGTCTGTGTTGTCAATATATCCAACGTTACCTGGTCGCCACCTGAATGGAGGGAAACGGAGGGCCGAAGGCCCGCTCCAAAATAGCCTAGGGCAACGCCCTAGGTACCCGTTCGCCCCCGAGAAACCAAGGGCTGAAAGCCCGATTCATGCTTCGCTTTCAATCCGCCGCAGGGTCGAGCCCCAGCTCGCGCCAGAGGAAACCGAGGTCGACCGGATCGCGATCCACATCCCGCGCGGAATGCTGCTCGTCGTTCTCCGCTTCTTTGACCAGGTCGAGCAGCCGGGTTCGCGCGGTCGAGTCGGCGCGCGCGGCGCGCGGGCTTCTCCCGTTGAGGCGCTCTAGCGGTGCATCGATCCAGACGCGAAAATACGCCTCGCAGTCCGCCTGGATCTCGGCGAGTTCCAGTTTCGGTTGCGGCTCGGCACTCGCGTCGACGGCATCCGAGGGGATGGGTGTGAGGCGGGAGATCGAAGAACCCACGATTCGGCCGAGCCAGACCTCGGTTTCGTCGGCTGTCGCTCGGTCGGTGAAAATACGGAGAAGGCTGCCTTCAAAGCTCATGGAGACGCTGGTGATGATCTCGCCTTCCGAATCGGCGATGTAGCGAAACCAACCGACCTCGAGATCTCCATCGACGCCGGGATCCTCGGCGAGGGCGGCGGTGAGCTTCGGCCAATCCGTCACCTGGTAGAGGTCCGCGACCAGCGGCGGGCCGTCTTCGTCCTCCAGGTCTTCGTCGTCCTCGAAGTCCTCGTTATCTAACTCGACGAGAAGAACTTCCAAGTAGAACGCGATCAGCTCGGCCGAGAAGCGCGATCGATCCTCCTCGGCGAGTGAGCGGAGGAGGGGAGCGTCCAGGCGAGCGAACGTCAACGGCGGTGCGCCGAATCGATATGCTCCTTCGAACGGCACCAGCCGCACCACGAGCAACTCCCAGCGCTCGAACAACACGTCGGGGACGGAGTCCGCGACCCGAATCGCCGACGCCCCGGGGACGAGCAGGTCGCGGACGAGCAGCACGCCTTTCTCCACCCTAGGCTCGACGACCTCGTAGAGACCGAGCGGCGACGCCATGAGCGCGTTGAGCCACTCTCTTTCCCGCGGTTGCAGCGACGGGCCTCCAAAGCCGAGGACGAGCGCGGTAGAGCGAACGTCGCGCCCTTTAACCTGCAGCACGCCTTCGGCGACCAGCCAGTCGCGCATCAACTCCTGAAGCTCCATGTCGGCGTGGGTGTCGAGGCCGGAGAGCCGATGGATCTCAGAATCGTCGAGACTGGCGAAGAACCCTTGTTGAAGAGCGGCCCCGATGGCATAGCGGTGACGCGCGTAAAGCCAGTCGATCGCGAGGCTCACGGCTCCGATCATCAAGTCCAAGACGTCCGCCTCCGGCACTTCGCGCCGGAGGCAGCAGTGCTTGAATTTCTTGCCGCTGCCGCATGGGCAGGGATCGTTGCGGCCGATTTTGCCTTGGGTCACGAGAGATCTCCCGCTGAATCGTCGTCCGTCGTTCCCGAATCGTATAGGTCGGCGATAATCCTCGCCATGATCGTCAACCCCTCCGTCCCTCCCGTCGTCGTCCTTGGTGCCGGCGTCTCTGGCTTGACCTCCGCCGTCGAGCTGCTCGAACGGGGCTATCTGGTGGAGATCTGGGCGCGCGAACTGCCGTCCGCCACCACGTCGGCGGTGGCCGGCGCGGTCTGGTTTCCGTTTCATGCCGCGCCGGCCGACCGGGTCGCGAAATGGGCGAAAGAGACCTACGATCGATTGGCCCAACTCGCCGCGGACCGGTCGAGCGGGGTCTCGATGCGGGAGGGGGTTCTGTGCGATCCGGAGCTGTCGGACGGCCCGACCTGGCGCCCCGCCGTAGGTTCGTCGCGCCCGAGCGTCCCCGGCGATCTACCGGCCGGCCGAAAGGGCGAGGTCTTCGTCGCGCCGATCGCCGAGATGCCGATCTATCTCAGTTACCTCTATCGCCGCTTCCTCGCCCTCGGGGGGGTGCTGCGCCCGCGCGCCCTCGCCGCGCCGGGCGAGGTCTTCGCCGAAACCGGCCGGGTGATCAACTGCACGGGGCTCGGCGCTCGCGAGCTGTTCGGCGACGCCGCGCTCTATCCCGTGCGCGGCCAACTCGTCCGGGTCGAAGGGGTGGCCCTTTCCGGTTGGTTCCTCGACGAGAAGAATGCGGGCGGGGTCACCTACATCATCCCCCGTTCGCACGATTGCGTTCTCGGCGGAACGGTCGAGGTGGGCAACGAGGATCTGACCCCTAACCCGGCGGAAACCGCGAAGATTCTCGCCCGGTGCGTCCGGTTCGCTCCGGCGCTCGCCGAGGGGCGGGTGGTGGCGGCGAGCGTAGGCCTGCGCCCGGGGCGGCCGGCGATCCGGCTGGAGGTGGAGGAGCTGAGCCCCGAAAGGGCCGTCATCCACAACTACGGCCATGGCGGATCGGGGCTAACCCTCTCTTGGGGCTGTGCGCGCGAAGTGGCGGATCTCGCCGATCGGCGGTGGGGTTTCGGTCACCCGGTGCCCGAACGATCCTCGGGGCAATAGCGGAAAACCACCAACGTTCGATCGTCGTCGGACGGATGCCCCGCGGTGTGCGCCTCGATCGCCGTGAGCAACCGGTCGCGGACTTCGATCGCCGACGAGGCCGGTCCGGCGAGGGCTTGGACTACACAGTCGTAGCCGAACGGCTCGTCCTCGGCGTTCGACGCCTCGATCAAGCCGTCCGAGAGCCAGACCACGACGTCTCCCGGCCGGAGCGAGATCCGCGCGGAGCCATAGCGCTGGCGCATGACGCCGAGCGGCGAGCCGGGCAGGACGATCTCTCGCACCTCGCCGTCGCGCAGATGGTAGGTGGGGGGGTGGCCGGCGTTGGTCAGGTCGATCTCCTCCCGGTCGAGATCGATCCGCGCGAGCGTCGCGGTGACGAAGAACCGGGTGCCGGTCTCGCCGCGGACGACCCGGTCGAGCCGGCGCATGATCTCTTCCGGTTCGTCGACCTCTTCGACCAGGATCTGGAGCGCCGCCTTGACCATCGCCATGCGCAGGCCGGTCGGCAGGCCGTGCCCGGAAACGTCGGCAATCATCACCGCGAGATCGTCCTGCCCAAACGGCAGGACATCGAAGTAGTCGCCGCCGATCGCCGCGCTCGGCTCGAACAGGGTGGCGAATTCGACCCCCCGACCGGTCGGCAGTTGGGTCGGCAACAGGCTCTTTTGCAGATCGCGGGCGATCGCCAGCTCCTTGTCCAGCAGCTCCTTCTGCGTCGCGCTGTCGACCAGTCGTTCGAGGTTCGCGGTCATCGCGTTGAACGAGCGCTGCATGGCGCCGATCTGATCGCGCCGCTTGACCGGTATGCGCACCGCGAAGTTGCCCAGCTGGACCGCGGCGGTCGCCTGCGACAGCCGGTTGACCGCGCGCGAGATGCCGAAGATCAGGAGCGAGGCCATCAAGGCGGCAACTACATAGACGTCGAACAAGAGGAAGACGACGACCACCAGGCCACCCCAGACCGCGGCGTCCAGCTCCGCCGAGGGCGAGAAGAAGTGGCGGCGGAGCAATCGCGGCGTAGTCCTCAAGGTGGCGGCGACGTATTCCGCCGACCGCGTACCGGTCTCGATGTCGAGCAGCGTTCCGGCGGTTTCGCCCCACACCAGAATGGGGGCATCCCAAAAGGTGACGCCTTGGGATCGAACTTTGAAAAATTTAGCCGCTTCGCCCTGCGCCGGGTCTTGACCGAGCCGTTGGATGGTGAACGTCCGGCCGCCCGCCTGGATCGTCAGGTTGCGGTCGTCGATGACGTCGTCGGGCCGATACAGCTCGATCCATAGATCGCTACGTTCGGACAGAGCCCGTTCGAGGTCGCCGACGTAGAGGGCGACCACCCCGCGATCCGTGCCCCCCGCCAAGGCCGCGAGCGTCGCCGAGCCGTTCTTGCGCGCCACGAAGGTGTGCGTTTCCTCGCGGCTTCGATCGGCCGCAAGGTCTTTGGCGGTGGTCGAGGGCACGAGCCAATCGGGCCAGCGCTCCGGGGTACGGGGGTCGCCGCCCACCCGGTGACCCTTGCGGTAATAACCGAAGACGATCTCCGGCCCGGCCGAGGAGGCATAGCCTTCCTTGCGCTCCATCTCGTGCAGGGCGATCACCGCGCTCTGCTTGAGCTCGTAGACGATCTTCCTCGCCCCGTCGCGGAACAGATGGCCGAGAAAAAAGCCGGAGAGGATGTAGAGCGCGATCGCCAGCGCCAGCAGGACCATCGGGATTGGCAGAACGCCGACCAGAAAATAGGAAAACGCCAGCCGCCGGCCGACCTTCCAGAGGAACGCCCGATAGGCGCGGATCGCGAGCCAGCCCAGGCACAAGACGGCGAGAGCCGCCAAGATCGCCTTGGCCGCCCCCGCGGCATAGGGGATCTCCGTCTGCGCGAGCGCGAGGAGCCCGAAGAACGTCAGGCCGATCGCTAGGGTGGCACGGGCTTTTTTCATGGATTTCAGGGAGTGGACGGGTTTTCGGAGCGGGGCGGGTTGCAGCGGTCCCGAAGCGCGTCGGTCCCGGCGCCGCCCGGTCCGTCCGTCGGGCTCCGGATTGGCCGGGGCGTCGCGACTCCCGTAGAATGAGATTCCTTGGCCGGGCTCGCACTTGGGGTCCGGCCCCTTCATCTTAGCTCGAAGCGGAGGAGAGCTCATCGTGTCGAGGATCCCGCGTTCCCAGGAGTACCTGAAGACCGGCTTTACCGCCGAAGCGGCAAGCGCCGCACGATTTCGCGCCTACGCGGCTCGCGCGGAGGGGGACGGCTTGAATAATTTGGCCCGTCGCTGGCGCGATCTGGCCGCGGAGAAAGACCTGCTGGCGATCCGCTTGCTCGAAGCTTCGGAGCAGGTACGGGGCGGCGATGCCGATGTCGTCGGCGCAATCTCCGAGGAGCGCTACGAAAACGACGTGCTCTACCCCAAAATGTTGGGCGACCTCGAAGGGGAAGCCAAAGAGGTACTCACCCGGGTCGTCGACGCCCAGAAGGAGCATCTCGGCCGGCTCGAAGCGCTGCGCAAGGAACTCGGCGCCTCCCAGGGCGACGTGCGCTAGCACAGTCCTGAGTACGCGGGCCTCCGGCCCAACTGTGCGGGCGAGACGCCCGCGCACCCAGGGAGTCGCCGCGGCAGATGTTTTGCATAGGCTGGGGTGTCCCTCGGTGCGGTTTCGAACGGCTCTGCGAGGGCTTCGAGTAGCACACGTTTTTGTGATGGTTAAAGGAGAGAACCTATGGGTCTGATCGATTTCCTCAAGAGTGCAGGCAAGAAGCTCCACCTTACCCACGATGAGCCGGCCGCTCCCGCCGCGCCGCAAGGTGGGCCGACGCCGCAGCAGGTGCAAGAGCTGGCCGATCGCAAGCATGAAGTCGCCCTGGTCAAGCTGATCGCGGATATGGGCTTCAAGATCGACAACCTGGGCGTCAAGGTCACCGGCGACAAGGTCACCCTCTCCGGATCGGCCGACACCCAGGAGACGCGCGAAAAGACGGTGCTGATGGTCGGCAACGTCGACGGCATCGCCCAGGTGGACGACCAGCTGCAGGTCGCCAACCCCGAGCCGGAAGCCACCTATTACGAAGTGGTCAAGGGCGACACCCTGTGGAAGATCGCCGCGCACCACTACGGCAACGGCTCGAAGTATCCGGTGATCTTCGAGGCCAACCGGCCGATGCTCAAGGACGCGGACGAGATCTACCCGGGTCAGAAGCTGCGCATTCCGCCGCTCGCGAAATAAGACGGGCTCCCGCCTAAAACCCCGAATGCGTTTGTAGGGGCGGCCCCCCGTGGCCGCCCCTACCGCGCTGCGCCTTCCACGACCTCGATCGCCACAAACCGCGGCTCGGAAAGCGTCCGGCCGTCGAACGTGCGCAGCACCAGGCCGGAACCTTCCTTCGTCGCCACACACCCCGACAGCAGGAGCCAGCGCCCCTCGCGCGGCAACAGCACGTGGCTCACCGCCAGGCGGTCGCCGTCCTTGGTGCGGATTTCGCTCGGGACTTCGATCAGCGAAGCCCAGGCGCGCGTGCCGTCGCGCCGTGTCAGGATCAGCCTCTCCTTGCTCGCCACCCGCCGGTCGAACCAGGCCAGCTGCAGCGCGCCGCGCCGCTCGCCGAGCGGCAGATCCACCCAATAGTCGGTGCCCTGCCGCCAAATCCCCGCCGTGCCCTGTCCCCACGGGGTCCAGATCGAACGCTTCCAACTCGCTCCGGCATCGGTCGAACCGTAGATCGCGCCGTCGGCCGCCAGGTACGCGGCGTCGCGTTCGGACAGCGCCAGCAGCTGACCACGGCGATCCGCCGGCAGGGTCGGCACCCCGGTCACCCACGGCGCGGGCGGCGCGTCGGTTCGAAAGAGACCGGTGCCCACCACGATCCCCGCGCTCTGGCCGGGCGCCGGAGCGGCGGGCAGATCGCCCACCGCGGAGACGGTTTGGCTGCCGCGATCCCGCCACTCGCCGTCAAAGCGAAACGCCCAGGCTCTCAAGTCGCCGCTCGAAGCCGCGGGCGCACCGGTCGGCGGATCGGCGAGCAGCACCACCCACGGTGAGCCGGCCGCGTCGTAGGTGGCGGCGATCGTCGCCCCTCCCGGCGCGGTGAGCGGCTCACCCAAGGGTTGAAACAAACCCTCGCGCCAGCGCACCGGTTGCAGGCAGCCGCCGCCGGCGCAAGGGACCGCCGCGAGCACCGGCCCGGGACCGACCGAGCCGCCGAAGCGCCGCGTCGCCGGATCGGGAAAGGCCCGGGCGCGATCGCCCACCGTGTCCAGCTCGATCACCCAGCCAGGCTTGCCCTCCTGGGTCGGGCGTAGGGCGAACAGCGCCTGCCCGGCGGCGGTATCGACGCCGATCACCGTGAGCACGGCCGAGGCATCGCAGATCGAGCGCGAAGCGCCGGCCGCCGCGGCGGAATTGGGGAGGAGGGCGAGGAGACCGAGCAGGGCGGTGACGGATCGTTTCATGCGGTTTTCTCCTCCAAGACCCGTGCCGGCACTCCGGCTACGGTCGCCCCCGCGGGGACGTCCGCGAGCACCACGGACCCCGCGCCGATCATCGCGCCGTCGCCGATCGCGATCTTGCCGAGCACGATCGCCCCGGCGCCGACGGTGACCCGATCGCCCAGGCGCGGGCAGTCGAGTTCGGTAAAGCGTGCCTCTCCGAGCGTCACTCCGTGCAGCAGGGTGCAGTCTCTGCCGATCACCGTCCGGCCGCCGATCACCAGGCCGATGCCATGGGCGACGATCAAGCCGCCGCCGATCTCGGCGCGCGGCAAAATGTCGATCGCGCAGGCGCCGATCGCCCAACGGCGGCAGATCGCGGGGAGGATCGGAATGCCCAGGCCCGCCAACGCGTGGGCGATGCGATGGGCGGCCAGCGCCTGGAATCCGGAATCGAACAGGAAGGCGTCGATCAGTGAGGCGGCGAGACCCCGGCCTTTGACCTCGCGCAGCCGCGAGAAATCGCGCCCCAGACGAGCCCAGAATCCGTTCTCGGTCATGCGAACCTCCGTACGCCGGAGCGAATCGCCCGGAGCGCCCGCAGAACCCCCACCCGCGGCAACCGGCTCCAGAGCGGATAGAGCCCCGACACTTTGAGCCGGCGCTCGAACGGGCTCTCGCCCGGGTTGACGATCATGCGCGGCAACGCCAGGCGGTCCGCCCGTTTCGCATGCGCCGCGCCGTGAATCGACACGGCGGCGAGGTACCCGGCGCGCGCGACCGCCGCGCGCGCCCGCGGGTCGAGCCGGCCATAGGGATAGCAAAAGGTCGTGACGGAAGAGCCTGTCGCCGTGGCCAGCGCGCCACGCGCGACGACGACCTCTTCTTCCAGTTCCGCCTCTGTGCAGGTGGTCAAATCGCGATGGAGCCTACCGTGGCAGCCGATCTCCACCCCGGCCCGAGCCAGAGCGGCAAGCTCCGGTCCGTCGAGCAGCCGCTCCTCGCGCTCGGGTCGTTTGGGATCTTGGCGGTCCCAGCAGTTGGTTCCGCCTAAAGCTCCATCCACGGCGCCGCTCAAGGCGAACAGCGTCGCCGTCATCCCGCGCTTTGCAAGCTCCGGCCAGGCATGCTCGGCAAAACAGGTGCAGCCGTCGTCGAATGTGAGCACGACCGCTCGGCGAGGAAGCGACCCGCCCAGGCAGGCCTCGGCGAGCGTCACGGTCCGGTACCCTCCCGCCACCAACTGATCGAGAAACGCCGCAAACTCCGAGCGCGGCAGATACGAATTCGCATGGAGCGGCGCCGGCACGAGCGGCATCGGCTCGACGTGGTGGAGCATCAGGACGGGAGGGAAGAGGGGCATCGGTTGGGTTCGAGAGCGTTATCCGGCCAGCTCGGCACAGAGCGCGGCGTAGGCGTCGATCGTTTGCGCGACCGGAAAGCGCTCGGCGCGTCGGCGGGGAAGGTTGTCGGCTCCTTCGCCCCAAGGGAGGGCGAGCACCTCGCCGAGGGCCGCCGCGTAGGCGCCGGGATCTTCCGGATCGCAGAATCTGCCCGCTTCGCCGATCACCTCGCGTCGAACGGCGTCGTCGGTGGCCACCACGGGCTTTCCACACGCCATCGCTTCTAAATAGGTCAAGCCGAAAGACTCCGTCTTCGAAGGTAGGGTAAAGCAATCGGCCGCCGCGTACCACCGCGGCATCTCGCCGCGCGGCACGGCGGTGCGCAGATACCTCTTTGCGCCGAGCCTCTCGCGGGCGAGGGCGTCGAGCGCCTTCTCCTCCGGTCCGCGGCCGAGGACGACCAAGCTGCCGCGCCCCAGCCGGGCGAGCGCCTCGATCGCCAAGCCCATTCGCTTGTGACCGTCGATCGCCCCGGCGGTCATTACGATCGGCCGTTCGAGGTCGAGTGCCACCGGCTCCAGTCCCGGCTGGAAGCGCTCCAGATCGACCCCGTGGGGGATCACCTGAATCTTCGCCCGCGGCGCCCGCTCGCGGATCATCCGCGCCGCCGCTTCGGTAAAGCAGACCACGCGGTCCGGATTCTGCCGGGCAAACGCCCCCTCCCACTTCGGGTCGTTGCCATGCGCCAGATCGATCCACGGCAGGCCGCCGGTCTTTTTCAGCCACCGGGCAACCCGGGCGCCGACGAGGCCCCCTTCCATCACCAGCAGGTCGAAGCTGCCCTTGGCGATCCGTCCCCGGGCGGAGAGCGCGGCGGTGCCCCATTCGATCGATAGCGGATCGAGAAACAACGTGTCGAGCACCTTTTTGCCCAGCCGGGTTGCGCGATAAGCCCAATCGAGCCAGCGGGTATCGCGGGCGAGGGCGCGGATCGGTTCGTGCGCGACCCCTGGGGTGGCGGGCGGTACGCCGCGTGAGAAAATCACGGGCGACAAACCGCGCGCCGCCAAAGCGCCCGCCAGCTCGACCACGAACGCCTCGGCCCCCCGGTTCTCGATGCCGATTCCCGGCATGACGAACGCGATCTTGGGCGGCCGGTTCACGCGGACTTCGCCCCGGAAAAGAAAAACTCGCGAAACGGCCGGCGAAACCGCCCGAGATATCCCAGGCCCGCGATCGCGCAGGCGGCGAGTGAGGCGGCGAGCCGTCCCCACGATCCGGCGGGCAGCTGCCACGCGGCGAACAGGAACAACGGCAGCGGCAGCAGATAGACGAATGCCAGGTCGCGCACGAGGCGCCAGAATTCGGCCCCCGCGATCCGCGCCACCCGCCAGGTCATCAGAAGGTTGCCGAGCAGCAGAAAATGCGCCCAAGCGACCCCGACTCCCCCCCAGCGGTGGGCGAACGGAATGCCGAAACCGAGGAGCGAGACAAAGTTGAGCAGGACGATCGCGAGCCAGATCCGGTCTTCGCGCTCGACCTTGAGCAGCTCGCCCCCCAGGCGGGACATCGGATCGGTGAGCGGCACGAAGCAGAGCACCTGAAGAATCGGCACCGCCCGCTCCCACGCCGGGCCGAACAGAATCCCCACCAGCACCAGGTGGGCATTGAAGAACAAGAAATACGCCGCGAGCGTCTCCAGCGCCAAAATCGACACGGTGCCCAGCCGGAACGCCACGAGAAAACGCGGTCGGTCGTTACGGTATTCAACCAGCGCCGGATACAAGACCCGAGCGACCGCCGGCAACACCAGCTCTTGCAGCCGAAACCCCCAGCCGCGTGCTTTGCCAAAATAGCCGATCTCCGCCGCGCCCTTCGAGGCGAGGGCGAACCGGGCGACATAGGGCATCGGCAGGGCGGCGAGCGCGATCAAGAACAGGGTGCTGCTTTCGCGGATCAGCTTCGGCAGCAGCCGAAGGTCGACATCCAGAGGAATCTTTTTCCACGCCCGTCCCCAGAGCAACACCGCGAACAGCGCCGCCCCGGAAAGCTCGCCGCACACCAGCGCCCACACCCCCGCGCCATGGAACGCCAGGGTGATGCCGACGATCGCGATCGCCAAGCCCCGCAGCAGCTCCGGCCCGACCAGGCGCCCCACCTCCAGCCGCCGCTCGAACCAGAGTTTCGGCACGACGGCCAGGCCATCCAAGAAGATATAGACCGCGAACCAAGGCAGAATCGCGGTCAGCCGTCCCCCGAAGTAACCCGAAAGCAAAGGCGCCGAAAGGGCGACCCCGGCCGCGAGGATCGCCCCCGTGCTTGCCGTCCAGGCAAACACCGTCCCGTACGGCTTCCGCTCGTCGCGGATCAGCTGATACCCCAGCCCCAGATCGCGAAAGATCCCGGCGATCACCGCGATCCCGAGCGCCACCTCGAACAGCCCGTGATCCCGCGGCACGATCAACCGAGCCAACAGAACATCCGACCCGGCCCGCAACACCGCCCGGCCGATCTGGCTCCCATACGCCGCCAGCGTCGAGGAGAGAAACCGCTTCTCGGTGCTCAAAGGGAGTTTCCTGGGCTCGCCAGGCTCCAGCCTGGCGCTTTTCGCAGCAAGGCAGACTATCGGTGAACCGAACCCAAAAGCGCCAGGCTGGAGCCTGGCGAGCCCAGGACTGGGGTCTGGATCGAGAAGGAAGGCATGGGAATCGGCCCGGAAGTCTATAGGAAGGGGGAGGGCAGGGAGGGGGCGCCTTCCAGAATCTCGTCAAAGCCGGAAGCGGCTTGCCGCCTCAGCGCCCGTCCCCCCGTCCCCTCCCTTCCACTGCCCTGGAGAGGGGCGCCCTCGGCGCACCCGTCCGGCCTAAAGGGCCGGGAGAACCCAGCCCAGGGCTGAGGCCGAAGGCCGATGCCCTGGGTGGAAAGATCCCACAGAATGGCGGCCTGAAAGGCCGCGAGAGCTTTCTCGCTCACACGTAGCGCCCGT
>JBBRUC010000188.1:0-11875 GCA_038248205.1 Thermoanaerobaculia bacterium | reverse complement strand
AATACTTGCTCGAATAGAGCAGCCGCTCGATCAGCCGGAACGACGGGTTGTTGTTCAGGTCGTAGAGCAGCTCGACGTAGCCGCGCAGGGGCTCCGGCACCCGCGGATAGAGCGGTTCGAGCGAGTAGCCTTTGGCCTCGTTGCGGAGCATCTCGTCGAGCTCTTTGATCGCCTTGGCGAGCACGATCAAATCGGCCTGCTCGGTCTGCGTCCAGTCGACCAGCGCCTTGACGTCGGCGGCCCGGTTCGGCGGATAGTTGACGAACGGCCCGCCGAGCATGGCCGGATTTTTCACCGCCGCCCAGTGGACCATCGGCGCCTGGACGTACGACTTCATGATCGACAGGTGGCGTTCGAGGACGTTCAGCCCGTGGGTGGCCGGCGGCAAAAGGTGCGGCCAGGCATACCAACTGCCGACCAGCGGCTCGGCCAAAACGTTCGGCTTCAGGTAGTACTTCTCGCTATTCAATGCAGATTCCTCCAAGGGCAGTCGAGATCGGGGTGTCGGACAATGCAGGCAAAGAACGGCCCGAGGGCGCAGGCACCCCTCTCCCTAAGTGCCGCGACCTGCCGAAGGGGAGACAGGCGGTAGGGGCCGCCTCTACCCGGGGTATCCGATTCGCTCGACCACCAGGGCGGGTGAGGCCACTGGGGCGGGGCCGATCTCGAAACAGGCGGCGAAGCGCCCGGCGAGCGCCGGGTCGGGCCGACGCAGGTAGAGGCGCCCCAGCTCGTCCCCTTCTTCTATACGGTCGCCGAGGCGGCGGCGGACGGCTAGGGCGACACCGTGATCGATCGGATCGGCCGGGCGCGCCCGGCCTCCTCCGGCCTCGACCAGCAGCAGGCCGATCTCGCGGGTGCGAACGCGGGTAAGCCACCCGGACTCCGCGGCGATCAGCGGGTGCTCGGCCGGCGCGAGGTCGAGCGTTGGCTTCGCGAGCCATTTCGGGTCGGCCCCTTGCAGCTCCGCCCATTCCAAGAACCGCTCGCGCGCCGAGCCGTCGTCGAGCGCCCGTTCGAGCGCCGGGCGTTCGACCGGCCGACCCATCAGCGAACAGGCCTCTTCGGCGAAGACGAGGGTCTCTTCCCGAAGGTCAGGCGGCCCGCCCCCTTCGAGGCACTCGATCGCTTCCAGCACCTCCGCGGCGTTACCCGCCCAGACCCCCAGCGGCTGGTTCATGTCGGTCACGAACGCGGTCGTGGGGATGCCCAGGTGAGCGAGCGTTCCCGCCAGCCGGTTCGCTAGCTCGCGCGCCCGGTCGAGATCGGGCAGGAAGGCGCCCTCCCCCACCTTGACGTCGAACACCACGGCGGCCGGGCCGGCGGCGAGCTTTTTCGACAGGATGGAGGCGACGATCAGCGGGATCGAATCGATCGTCGCGGTCGCGTCGCGCAGGGCATAGAGCCGGCGATCGGCGGGGGCTACGGCGGCGGTCGCGACGCCCATCGCGAGACCGCAGCGGGAGAGCAGGTTCAAACAGCGGCGGCGGTCGAGATCGAGCGAAAACCCGGGGATGCTTTCGAGCTTATCCGCCGTGCCGCCGGTGTGCCCCAGACCGCGGCCGACCAGCATCGCGATCGGTTGGCCGCAGGCGGCGAGCAGCGGCCCGAGCGTGAGGGAAACCTTGTCGCCGACCCCGCCGGTCGAATGCTTGTCGCACACGGTGGCTACGTCATCAGCCAGCCGCCATCGCTCGCCGGAATCGAGCATCGCCCGGGTGAGGGCGGAGGTCTCCCGCTCGGAGAGACCGCGGATCGCCACGGCCATCAAAAACGCGCCGAGCTGGCCTTCGCTCCACGAGCCGTCGACAGCCCCGAGGACCACCTCGCCGATTTCCTCGGGAGACAGCTCCCCTCCCGCGCGCTTGCGTTCGAGCAGAGCGTACGGGAGGGTCATGGCCTGGAGCCGGAGGAAACGGGGGGACGGTTGGGTGAAGGATCAGCCCGGCGAAACGCCGAGAGGCGCGCCGGCTCCGCTCGCCACCTTCTGCTGGGCGAGCGAGCGATAGCCCGACTGGGGATACTCGTCGAGGATTCGCTGGTAGGTCTTCTTAGCCTCGCTGTCGCGATTGGCGGCGTCGTAGGCGCTCGCCAGCTCGTAGAGGATCGCGTCTTTCGGCAGCGGGCCGTCGGAGGCGTCGAGCATCTTTTCGAGGTTCTTGATCACTTCGTCGGTCTTTCCCTGGCGCCGGTCGAGTTCGATCAGGTTGAGCTTCACGTTGCCCGCGACCATCTCGTCGGGGTGATCCTCGACGTAGTCCTGCCAGAGCTTGCGCGCCTCGTCGAGCTTGCCCTCTTCCGCGGCGATCTGGCCGAGGTAGACGGTGGCGACGTCGGCCGCGGACGAAAACCGGTACGACTCGCGAACGTTCTCGAACGCCTTCTTCGCCCGGGCGCGGCGCGCCTCCATGGTCGCGAAGGTCGGCTGGTCGGGATCGTCCGGCTTGGCGCCTTCGGCCTGGATCGGCGCCGCGGCGATCGTCAAGGCCTCACCGATCGCGTCGCTCGCCTTGCCCCGCTGCGAGGCGCGGAAACCCCAGTAGCCGAGGAGCACCAGAACCAGCAGCACGGCGCCGCCGATGGCCAGAAGAATCGGCCGCCCATGGGACTGGGCATAGTCGACGGAACGGCCGACGGCCTCCGCCACCTCATCGCGCTTCATTTCTTTGCGAGTCAGATGCGAGCTGCTGCTCATGGGTATAGAACCTCTTCCACGATCGAATTCGATCAAAAAACGGCAAACCGCCGGAACAAAAGCGCCGATTGCCTGTCGTAATCCTTCAGGGGACCGCCCACTGAAACCGCGGAAGGCTACCATCCCGGCGGGACGGCGGGCAACTGAAAGCGGGCTCGGGCATGGCTCGGGCAGTGTCCGAGCTTGAATCGCGCGGGCGACTGGCAGCGCCTTTAAGCGCGCACACGAAGGAGCCGAGCAGATTCAAACTAGGACACTGCCCGGGCAAGCTCAGTCGTCCAAGCGAATCCACAGGCGTTCGCCGTCGGCCGGTTCCGGATCGACCGCGCCGCTCCGCAGCCGCTCTTGGAACTCCTTCATTCGGGCGACCACCGCGGCGGGGGGCGAATAGAATTCGCCCAGCGGGACGGCCAGCGAAAGGACGTAGTTGCCTTCGCGCAGGATCAGGCCGAGGTCGAGCAGTCTTTGCAGCTTCTCCTCGGCCCGGTCCCGGCCGGTTTCGCCAAACAGCCGGGAGATCGGGCGGATCTGCCGGCACTCCTCGACCCACCTCGCATACTCCCCGGAAAGAGCAATGAGCCGTGGCGCTGCCGGGGAACGGAAATCGCACACCAGCGTGCCGTCGCGGAACGGCATGGAAAACAGGGCGCGGCCCTTGGCGGCGGCGCGCCACTGCTCGATCGCCCGATCCGCTTCCGCCCGGACCTCGGGCGGCACCGAGTCCGCGGGGTCCGTAGCGGCGAAGAAGTAGGCGAGACGGTGGAGCGAAGCGTCCGACAGCCCCGGATAGACCAGGCGATAAGCGGCGACCGGTTGGAGATCGAGCAGACCGTAGCGCTCCGGTTCCTCCGCGTACGGGCTGAAGCGGTCGAAATGGATCGCCCGGAGCCCCGAAGGCGGGGGCAGGTGCGAGAGCAGACCGGCCAGGCTGGGCACCTCCGCCAGCTCGCCCTCCGATTCGCCGGGGAAACCGGTCAGATAGCTCCAGTAGACCTCGATCCCGTACTGGAGGCACCACTTGAGGATCTGGACGTTCTGGAGCCGGTGATTCCCTTTGGCCATTCGACCGAGGGCCGCGGTGCTCAGGCTTTCGATCCCGGGCTGGAGGATTCGCACCCCGGCACGGCGCAGCAGCAGGACCTGCTCTTCGTTGAGGTGGGTCTTCGTCTCGAAAAACAGCTCGAGCCCGAGCCGGCGCTCCGCGAGGCGCGGAAACAGGCTCATGAAATACTCCGGCGGCAAAATGTTGTCGGTGGCGCTCGCGGCCCTCGTCCGCTCGCCGTAGCGCCCGACCAACGCCTCCAGCTCGGCCAGCACTCTCTCGGGGGATTTGCGCCGGAAGCTCATGCCGAGGCCGTTCAAGCCGCAGAACGTGCAGTGCGATTTCTCCCCCCACCAGCAGCCGCGCGAGGTTTCGAAAAGTAGGCGCGGCGGGTCATGGTCGGCCGGCAGGCGTGCCGCGTCGAGCGCGGCGAAGTAGTCGTCGAAGTCGGGAAAGGGCAGAGCGTCCAGGTCGCGCACCAACGGCGCGATCTCCGCGGCCGGTGGTTGGAGGTTCGAATCCGGCGATTTCGATTTCGATCGATGCAGGATCCCCAACCGATGGGGAGCCGGTCGCCCCTCCAGGATCGCCTCCGCCAGCTCCGGGAAGACCTCGTCCCCTTCGCCCGAGCAGACGACGTCCAGAAAATCGAACTCCTCGAACAGCGCCCGCCCCATCCCTCCTTCGCAGTTGGCGCCGCCGATCGCAATCACCAGGTCGGGCCAGCGCGCCGCGAGCCGCCGGGCCAGCGCCAACGACGCGAGCTGCTGCTGGAACATCGAGGTGAAGCCCACCAGCCGATAGCGAGACCAGGGGATTTCGGCCAGGCACCGTTCGAGAAACGGCTCAATCAGCCGGCGACACTCGACCAGCCGGCCAAGCAGGCGGTCCTCCTCCACCTCGTGGCCGAACCCGCGCAGCAGATCGAGGTAGGCGCGATCGCGGTCCGCCGATTCGCCCCACAGGGCGCGGCTGAACAGCCACTCGCCGAGCAGATACCGATTGTCCGGATACCCGGACACGAGACCGACCAGAACCGGCGACTCGACGAGCTCGGCGAACCAGACGTTCGGAAAATAGACATCGCACCCGATCCCACGGCGCGCCAGCTCCGCCTGGAGCAACCCGAGCCCGAGCGAAGGCCGGTTGGTCGCCGCGAACGGCATGTTCACCAGAGCGACTCTCGAGGGCGAGACGGAGGACGACATCTGGTGGATTCTACGAGATGCGGGGTGGGTGGCTCCGGCGGCAAGAATTGCCCCCCTCAGGCCGACACCCAGTGTGCCAAGAGACCCGCACGGCCTTCACGGTTCATCCCACTCTTGATCCCGATCGCGGTGAGCGACCGGCCGGGGCCACTCGGGTTTTGAACAGGTTGTCGCGAAGCGCTCGGATAGAATCCGTTCGGTAGGAAGCCAAGCTGACATCCGGGAGGTTCGATCCATGATCCGCCAGCGCGCCTCGTTCGCGGCTTTTGCGATCGCCCTGCTCTGCGCCTGCCCTCGGTGTCCCGACGATTTCCCCGGCGTCACTCACCGGGGGATCGTCCTTTGGGCCTGGGAGCGCCCCGAGCGGCTCTCCTTCCTCGACGGCAAAACGACCGCCGTGGCGTTGTTCGCCGGTTCGGTCCGGATCGAGAACGGGGCGGCTCGACTTCAGCCGCGTCGCCAGCCGATCACTCTTCCCGACGCGGTTCCGCGCCTGGCCGTGGTTCGGATCGAAGCGGCGCCGGGCGATCCTCGGCTCGACGCGGCGGCGATCGGGGAACTCGCGGCGCGAATCGCCCCGCTCTCCCTTCGGTGGAAGGCGACCGGCTTGCAGATCGACTTCGACGCGACGCTCGCCCAGCGACCGTTGTATCGCGCGTTGCTCCACGAGCTTCGACGCCTGTTGCCGGCCGGCCAGTCGCTGTCGATCACGGCGCTCGCCTCCTGGTGTCTCGGCGATCCGTGGATCGCGGACCTGCCCGTGGACGAGGCGGTGCCGATGCTTTTTCGCATGGGCTCGGAGGCGGCGGCGATCCGCCGCTCTTTGGCGCAGGGACGCGATTTCTCGCTGCCGATGTGCCGCGAGAGCGTTGGTTTCGCGACCGACGAGCCGGTGCCGAGAAACTTTCTCGATCGCACGGTCTACCTCTTCCCTCCGCACCCCTGGACACGACATGCTCTCTCGTCGTTTCTCCGGGAGATCGATCGATGAACCGCCCCCTCCGCGCCGTATTTGTCACCGCCGTCTTGACCTGTCTGCCCCTCCCCGCATGCGGTCCGGATTTCAGCCCGCCCGAATTCGTTCGTCGCCGCGAGCCGGACGATCCGGCGCGGTTCCTCGCCGGGCATCTGGATGTGATCTCCCCCCGCCTCAAGACCGCTTGGCAGGTCGCCGCCTGGCGGCGCCTGGCCGGCCTTCCCGCGGGCGCTTTCGAGGCTTATCTGGCACGGCCGGAAAACGTTGAGGACCGCGATCCTTGGACCGCGGTCAACGCCTGGAAGGAAGCGCGCCAAGAGATTCTGCCGGCCGCAGGCGGACCGCCGATCTCGACCGATCGATACGTGGAGACCACGCTGCTAGACGACGAGGGCGAGCCGTATACCGACACCATCCCCTACCTGAACTGTCCGGCCGATGCGTTCGCGACCGCCAAGGCGACGCTGGCCGACCGGAAGCAGCGCTTCCCGGCCCAGGTCGCCCGCTGGGTTGTGGCGCAGGACGCCGTCTTCGCGGCCTGCGGCGACGACGAAGCTCCCGCCGTGGCCGAGCCGGAGGCCGATCTGGCGGCGCCGCTGGCGGCCGACCGCCGCTATCAGCTCGCCGCGGCGAGCTTTTACGCCGGCCGCTTCGACGAGGCGCGAGGGCGGTTCCTCGCGATCGCCAAGGACGGGTCGTCTCCCTGGAGCGGCATCGCCCCGTATCTTGCGACCCGCGCGCTGGTGCGCCAGATTTCTTTGAGCCCCAGCCGGGCCGATCCCGGCCGCTTCAAGCCGGCCGACGAGGAGCTGGCCGCGTTGCTGGCGGACCCCGACCGCGCCGCCTGGCACGAGGCCGCCCGCCGGCTGCGCTCTTGGGTCGCGATCCGCAGCCGACCGGCCGAGCGGCGCGCCGAGCTGGGAAAAACCTTGAGTGGCCGCGATCTCGACGCCGCGACGGTCGGCGACGCGCTCCAAGATTACGCCTACCTGTTGGAGCACCACGGCCGCACCGAAACGACCGACCCGCTCACCGAGTGGATCGAAGTCTTCGGCGCGCCCAGCCCGGAGGGTGCCGCCCAAGCGGTCGGCCGCTGGCGGGCGGAGCGTTCGCTCCCTTGGCTGGTGGCGGCTTTGACCCTCGCACCCGCCGACGGCAAAGCGCCCGCCGATCTGCTCCAGGCGGCGACCGATCTCACAAGCGATTCGCCCGCCAAGGCGACCGCGAGCTTCCACCGCGCGCGGTTGCTGATCGCTGGGGGCCAATCTGCCGAGGCGCGCGGTGAGCTCGACCGCCTGCTTGCCGGCGACCTCTCGCTCGGCTCGGAAAACCTTGCCAAAAGCCTGCGACTACGCGTTGCCGGAAGCCTCGACGACCTGGTGGCGGACGGGCTCCAACAGCGCCTGACCTACCCCGGGGACGAGGAGGAATCGGCGAACGAAGCCAAGGCCACCCGCTATCTGACGGGAGAGGCGGCGTTTTGGTGGAACACCCGCCTGCCGCTCGACAGCTTCGGCGCAACCGTCGAACGGGTTAAAAGCCCGGAGGTCAAAGAGCGGGTGGCCGAGGCGGCCTGGACCCGCGCCCTGCTACTCGACGACACCGCCGAGGCCGAGCGCGCGGCACGAACGATCGGCACGGCGGTCCCTGAGATCGCCGCCTGGGCCGCGGCGGCTCCCGCCGACCGGCCGAGCGCCGCGGCCTGGGCGCTGATCAACAATCCGGGCCTTGCGCCGATGGTCGAAAGCGGCTTTCCGCGCGGGGCGGAGGTCGAGGAGATCGACTCGTACCGCCGCAACTGGTGGTGCGCGGAAATGCCCTCCGAAGTCGCCTCCGACGAGCGCAACGATGACCTGCCCGGCCTGCCGGCCGCGCCGCCGTTCCTCTCCGCCGCGGATCGAGCCGCCGCCGAGCGTGAAGGAAAAGCGCTCGAAGCGTTGGGCGAAGGGTACGACGTCATCGCCCGCCGAGTCCTCGCCTGGGCGAAGGAACGCCCGGCCGACCCGAAGGTACCGGAGGCCCTCTACCTCGCTTCCCAACGAGCCCGCTACGCAAACTGCCGCCAGGAAAAACCGAATCTGTCGAAGGCGACGTTCGATCTGCTCAAGAAGAGCTACCCGCAGAGCGAGTGGGCCAAAGTAGCGAAGTATTGGTATTGAGCCCCACGGCGGGCTAGAAAAGGCTTAATCTTTCCGGCCCAGGGGCGAGAGCGGCGCTCCGTAATCCGAGGTCTCCTCGGAGAAAGCCCATGCCATGAAACAAGCTTCGCGTTTCGCCCGGGGCCTTGCCGGCCTCTCGCTGTGCGCCATCCTGGGAGGCCCTCCTGTAGCCGGCGCCACCTGGCAGCCGGTTCCCCTCTACGGCGGACAGATTCTTTCGCTCGCCTCGGTGCCTTCCCAACCCGAGACGGTCTACGCCGGGGTGGCGCCTTTTGGCATCGAGAAGAGCACCGACGGCGGCCGGACGTGGGCCTCGCCCGGGCCGGAGGCGGCGGCGATGACCGCCTATCGCCTGGAGATCTCGGCGGACGAACCGCGCCTCTTGTTTGCCGAATTCGGCTCGACCGCGAAATTCTTCGGCCGCAGCCGCGACAGCGGCGTCAGCTGGGAGCTATTGCAGGTGGGCGATGAGATCTTCCTCGGCTCCGGAACCGCGTTGACGCTCGATCCACACCGGCCGCGGGCGCTTTTTGCCGCGACCGATCACGGCGTTTATCAGAGCGCCGACGCCGGAGATCATTGGGCGCCGTTCGCCCTGTCCGACCTTCACGCCCAAGCCGTGGGGGTCCATCCGGGCAAACCGAACCTCCTGTTCGCGATTGGCCTCGACGCGGCAACCGAATCGGTACTCCTGCGCAGCCGCGACGGCGGCGCCTCGTGGCAGGAGTGCGCGAGTTTTTCGGGCATCGCCTGGCAGCCGCGTTTCGCCTTCGCCCCCGATGGCCAGGCGTACCTGATTTCGGATTCAGGCCTTTTCCGATCGGACGATGACGGCGCAACCTGGATCGAGGTGAGCCGCAAGCTTTCGACGCCGATCAAGGATTTCGCCTTGACTCCGACGGGCGTTCTGCTCGTCTCCACCCCTACGGGCGTGCTCCGTTCCCGAGACGGCGGCGAGACCTGGCTGCCGGAAGCGGATGGCCAAGGCGTCCGCCGGGGCGGGCCGGACGAGACGGTCTCGGCCCTCGCGCCACTTGCCGGTGCACGAGGTGCCGACGGCGCGATTCTATCCGGCTCCGCTCGCGGCATCTGGCGCTCGGGCTCGATCGGCGCTGGCTGGCGCGCTTCGAGCCAGGGGATCCTCGCCCATTCCATCGGCGCCGTCGCCGCTTCGAGCGGCGCGGTGCCGCGCGTCTTGACGCTCACGCCGGAGGCCTTCGCGAGCGCGGATTCCGGCGCGACCTGGAAACGCACCGAGAACGGCCTCGGGCGGGTCTCCCGTTTCCGCATGGACCATCTCGCGTTCGACCCGAACGACGGCAAACGGGCCTACGCCGACGGTGCGGCCGGCCTCTACTTGAGCCGCGACGGCGGGTTCACCTGGCAGCTTCTGCTCCCCGGCTATAGCGACTATCCCTATTTCCTTTCCTCCTACCATTCCTCCGTCGCGATCGATCCCCAGAACCCGAAGAGGCTTTATCTTTCCTCCGGCTCGAAAATCCGTTTTGAGTCCGGGCGATCGGTGACGTTCGCCTACTCGCGAAACGGCGGCCGCAGCTGGAAGGCCCGCCGCTATCCGCTCGAAGCGCAAGCCCTCGCAGTCGATCCCCATCACGGCAACACTCTTTTCGCCACAACTCGGGCGACTCTGCTAAAGAGCCTCGACGCCGGTACCACTTGGCGGCGAGCGGGCGACGCGCGGCGTCCTTCGGCGCTCGCTCTCGATCCGAAACGCGCTGATGCGCTGTGGGTCGGCCAGCCGGACGGAACCGTCACGTGGAGCACGGATGGCGGCAAAATCTTCCGGCCACTCGGCTCCCCCTTGGGCGGCAGAGTGGCAACGCTGGTGCCCGATCCGGAGCGCGCGGACGGCGTCTACGCCGGCGTCGTGCGGAAAGGAATCTATCGGTGGGACGCTGGGGTCGCCGCCTGGCTGCCCATGGGAGAAGGCCTCCCCGTCGATCGATATCGCGGCGCTTTTGCTCTCGATGCCGGCCGCCGAATCCTCTGGGCGGGGACCGAGGGCGCGGGCTTGTTGCGGCTCGACCTAGAGTAGGAAAAACCGCTCGGCATCCCCCTTGCACATCTTTAGGGTTATGTCGGGCGGTTAGCCGCCGCCCTCCTTATCTCGTGTACATCCCGCGGCGGCGACTTTCTGCCCACTTCTCTACAAAGGGGGCACACCTTGAAACGCATATCGAATCTCTTGCTCTGTCTCATGCTCACCGTTGGCGCCACCGCTCTGGCGCAGGACGCGATGAACAAGAGCGTCACGGGTCACGTCGTCTCTTCCTCCGCCTACAACCTGGTCATTCAGTCCGATGCCAATGTTCGGATGGACCTGGTGGTCAATTCGACAACCCAGAAGCCGGCGATCTTGAAGCAAGGCGATCCCATCACCGTCACCTACCGTCCCCTGGATACGGGCGGTTTCGAAGCGATCATGGTCACCGAAGGCACCGCCAAGCAGGAGGCTCCCACCGCGGCCGGCTCGACCCGGACTTTGACCAACGTCGGAGCGCCGGGCAGCAACGGCCAGACCGGTGAGTCGCGGACGACCGTCATCGGCACCACCGGTAGTTTCCAGGCTCCGGCCAACCCGGCCCAGCCGACGCGGAACGAGCCGATGGACTCCAACGACACGATGGCCAAGGATCAGCCGATGCAGCACATGACTCCCGATCCCAACACCATGAACCATTCGATGTCCGACGACACGATGAATCACGATCAGATGGCCTCGAACAACCGGAACGCGAAGGCGGAGTACGGCAACACCCTGCCGCGGACGGCAAGCCCGGAACCGGCGATCCTGCTGATCGGCCTCTTCGCTCTGGCCGGCGCGATCTACTTCAATCGTCGTCGTATCACCATCTAAAGGGACACTCGCCGAAAGGCACTCTTTGATGTTCGGCCGATCTCAAAAGGCGACCCGGAGCAGCGCTCGATGGTTTGAACGCGCGCTGTTCCTGGTCGCCATTCTCGCATTGGGCTATGTCGGATGGAACGCGATCGATCGCTTTTTCTATCAACGTATCGAAAGCGCCCGGCTCGCGCGGTTCGTCCCTTCGGAGCCGACCGCTCCCGCCGCAAACACCAACACCAACTTACAACCGTCGATCGCGGTCCCTGAACTCCTGATCGGCCCGGACGGCGTGATCGGCCGGCTGACGATCCCGGCGGCGAAGGTCGACGTGATCGTCTCCGAAGGAGTCGACGATAAAACCCTGCGCCACGCCGTCGGCCACATTCCGCAGACCGCTCTTCCCGGCCAGCCGGGCAATGTTTCGCTCGCGGGCCACCGCGACACGTTCTTCCGCGGCCTGGCCAAACTCAAGCTCGAAGATCCGATTCAGCTGATCACCCCAGTTGGAACCTACGACTACGTCGTCGAAGACCTTCGCGTGGTCGAGCCGACCGAAACCCAAGTGCTCGCCCCCGGCCCCTACCCCACTCTCACGCTCGTTACTTGCTATCCCTTCCACTACATCGGCTCCGCGCCGCAGCGCTACATCGTCCGGGCGCGCGAGGTTGGGCGTCCGGCGAAGTAACTCGCTGGCAAAGTTCGCGAAGCCTCGAGCCTCGACTGGAAAGAAATTTTTTCCGATCGAACATCGAACCCGAGGTTCCGGAAGCATCTCCTGCTGGTCTTCGGCTCCTTTTTTTTGCCGTCCCGAAGAGAGTCCCGTGCAAAAGGGCGGCACCCACATTGCACAGCGTCCGTCAGGAGGATTTACCCATGTCTCGACGAGAAACAGGAAAACACGATGGGTTCGGAACAAAACTCCGGGCCTT
>JBBRUC010000187.1:0-11886 GCA_038248205.1 Thermoanaerobaculia bacterium | reverse complement strand
CGCGCGGGCAGCGGTTGGCCGGGCGGCGGTGTCGAAGGGGACGGAAGCTGATCGAAGCGATGGCCGAGGCCGGCGGTGCGTTCGAGATCGGCGAAACTCCGGGGGCTGGGCTGCTGACGCCCGGGAGCGAAAGGCGCAGGCGTCGGGTGGGGAGACTTCGCAACCGAAGAGACCGGGCCGGCAACGGCCGCGTATTGCTGTCCCTGCCGGTTCCCCATACGCCCTCCTCGGGTTGTACGCCCCGGTGATTCGGCTCGCCAGCGTATTGTACGGTAAGGGGAAACGGAGTCGAAGCCGAGCTATCAGGGGGAGCTTGTTTATCCCAGATAGCGCTTGCCCGAGTTCGCCGGGTTGTTGTTCAGCTGGTGATAGATCCGGGTGCGCCCATTCGCTTTCTTTTTCATCATGACGAATGAGGTGAGCGGATAATCGTTCCGGCCGTAGGTGTGGCCGGCATTCTGCCGCTCTAAATTGTTGTGCAGGTCAACGCCGGACTCGGCGGGGCGCAGGTGGCGTAGACACCCTCCCTGGTGGGTGACCGAGCAGCCGCTTAGCTGGGTGGTCAAGGTGACGTTCTCGTGGGCGTTGTCGAGATCGGTGTCCCGGACTTCGCCATGGGGGGCGACCGCGTCCGGAGCGTCGGCGTCATCGGCCACCTGGCGCATCGGCAGGAATCCGGCACGGAAGGCCGGGCCGGTCGGATTGCGGATCTGATCGTTGCGCGGGTCGTCCGCCCGGTGCAGGGTGTAGCCCGGCCGATGGCGATTCCAGGCCGGGTAGCGGGACAGGAAGTATGGCTGGTCGGTTCGAGAGGGGCGTTCGTCGTCGGCCGCGCCCGACCACTCGGCGTCGGAGTTGATGCCGTACGAGCGGAGGAACGTCGAAGGGTGGCGCTTCAGCAGCTCCTCCGGCGAGTGGTCCTTGCGCCGCAGCTCGTCTTCGCTGTGACCGCCGAGCGCGGTGGGTAGGTGCCGCCGTGGGTTCAGCGGACCCAGCAGGTCGAGCGGTCCGGAGCGTCCTTGCAGCTCGCGCTCCGCGAGGTGTTGGTGGCTGTGGCCGCCGAGAGAGGTGGGGAGATGCAGCCGCGGGTTTAACGGACCGAGCAGGTCCATCGGCCCGGAGCGGCCCTGCCACTGCCGCTCCGCGAGGTGCTGCCGGCTATGGCCGCCGAGCCAGGTGGGGGCATACAGGCGCGGGTTCGCCGGGCCGAGCAGATCGAAGAGGCCGGCCTGCACGGGTGCCGGTCCCGGAGCGGCTTGCGGTCTGGCCGCCGCAGCGCCGACCGGGGTCGCCTCGCCCCGCGCCGCGCGCTCGCCCATCCGGTGCGCTTCCCGTTCGAGGTGGGTCTCGGTGTTGAAGTCGCCGTGCTCGCCGCCGTCCGGGGTCACCCGCCGCTCGCGCTGTTGGGTGACGTGGGCCAGCTCGTGGCCGATCAGGGCATCGCCGGTGTCGGTGTCCGGCTGGAACCGCGTCGGTGCGAAATGTACGTGCGCGCCGCGCGTGAAGGCCCGCAAGGGACCGGGCGACAGAGTGCTCTCGCGGTGCATCCGCACGTCGGAGAAATCGGCGCCGAACAGCCGCTCGAACCGGCCGCGGACCCGCGCGGGCAGCGGTTCGGCGGGGGGAGGGGAGCCCGGTGCCGGGATCGCCTTCGCAGCGGTGTGAATCGGAATCTGCTCGAATCGATGGCCCCGTCTTCCTGCTCGATCGCGTTCGGCGAAGCTCCCCGGGTCTCCTTTCGAGAGAGCCTTGGTGAGAGGCTCCGGAGTTTTAGGCGCGGAGGGCGCCACCGAGGCGACCGGTGGGGATACCGTCGATCTCTGGAGAGCCTGCGCGCGGAGCATGCCTCCTCCTCAGGAAAATTGCCGGATCGAAAAAGCCCGCGAAGAATTCTAAACCGATTGGACTCGATCTCCCGAACAGACCGCCGTCACGCCGTCTTCTTCGGCGTCGGCGGGAGCGGCGCCTGCCCGTGGCTTTACTCGAGTGTTGGCAGGTACTTGGGCGGCCGGCGACACTCTACACGCCGGGAAATGGACAGCCGACGCGGGAAGTGAGTTGCGGCATGGGGAGTGCGAATTCGTTCGCAGGAAGCGGCTCTACGCGAGCGATAGCCGCTTCCTGCGGCCGAATAATCGCTATCCGAGTCAGGAAGCGGCTTCCCACGGGCGATAGCCGCTATCCACGGCGGGATATCGGCTTGCCAGAGCGTAAAGCGGCTATCCGAGCCAGGAAGCGGCTATCCGAGCCAGGAAGCGGCTATCGGCGGCCGTAAATTCGCCATCCGCGGCCGATAGCGGCTTTACGGTGGCGATTCGGCATCTTCCCCTGAGGATCTGGGCCAACTTTCGGTGCAACCGGACTGCCGAGCCGGGAAGCGGTGAGGCCCCTCCCAGACCCCTACGCCCGCTCTTCCCACACCTTGGCGATCTCGATGATCACTTCGACCGCCTTTTCCATGTCCTGGGCTGAGACTCATTCGAAGCGGGAGTGGAAGCTCTGCTCCCCGGCGAAGAGATTTGGCGTGGGCAGTCCCATAAAGCTGAGCTTCGAGCCGTCGGTGCCGCCGCGGATCGGCTGGGTGTGCGGTTCGATACCCGCGCGCCGGATCGCTTCGCGGGCGTTTTCGACCACCTGCGGGTGGTGGTCCAGCACCGCCGAGTACGGCCAGCCCCGCTCCACACGCACTTCGTCTCCATTCCCAACTCCTTTCTTCCAGGCCCGCGCAGAGATCAAGAATGGGGATTCGACTGGCCTACGGTAGAGGACCAAAGCCCAGGGGATCGAGGCCGCGGCTACTTGTGGAACCAGGGAGCGGCATAGGGGGATTTGAGGAAAAACTGGAGCAGCTTCTGCCCTATTTCGGCTTCGGCTCCCTGGGCCGGATGGGTGCCGTCCGTCTCGAATTCGTCACACGCCCAGGTGAGCCCGTCGTTGCGCGGCGTAAGCCCATCGGCCCAAGGATAGTAAGACCAGGCCAGCCACGGCGCCGTGCCGGCATAGCTCAGGTCGCCGGCCAGAGGATCGGTTCCCTGCCCTGCCATCTGCTGGATCTGGGCCTGGATCAGCCATTTCACCGCGAATCCGGACTCGTAGGCATAGGGCTCCGGATTGAGGCCGGTCGAGGCGTAGCCGGCGTAGATTCGGCTGGAGAAAAACGCCATCTGGAGGTTGGGGTAGCGTACTTTGAGTGCGCGCACTACGTTGCCCTGGCCGCTCACCAAGCTGTAAGCGTCGGCCCCTGCGTTGGGCAGGCTGACCGTCGGCCCTGGGTTGGCGAGCTTTACCCAGACCGCCTGGACTTGGAGTTCGGAGAGCGCCTTCGGCGCCAGCACGGTGTCGCGGATGCGGTCGTAGTTGGCATCGGTGGGCGCGTCCCAGGTCGAAGTGGCCTGCGCGCCCAGGGCGCCGTTTACGATCACCAGGTTCGTTGTGTCGACGTTGGGGTCGGCCGCCGCCCGCCCCATGAAGGTCCACGGGTTGCAAGGCTCTTTGCCGCCCGGCGAGCAGAACTCCTGGGTGGTGTTCGACAACCCGATCGATAAGAGGACGATCTTGCCGCCCAGGTTGGGATGGCCCGAGGTGTTCAGGGGCACGATCGCTGCGGCACGGGCCAGGCCCTCCTGGTTGTGCGCCCTGGGCGCCGCGTTGCCGTTGGGATAGAGGCCGCCTTCAAACTGCCCCAGATACCTTCCCGTCCCGAGATCGTTGATGGGTGTGAGCCCTATCGACGTGCCTTTGCATTTGGAGCCCCAGGCGAGAGGTGGGGCGGTGAGCGCCGCAAAGGCAAGGGTGGCACAACCCAATAGCTTCAAAAGATTCGACATGAGTCTCTCCTCCTCCGGCGCACGGCCGGCGGGACAGAGTCCAGGCATGAGGCCTTGGACCCGCATCAGCACAACGGTTCGGTAGTGGAACCCGCGACGTCGGTGATTCCTGCGGGCTGGCCGTATTGAGTTGTGGATTGCGCCCGTCGGGACGCCGTTGCCTCTACGAGCGCCGCCGGGCTACGATCCAAGAGGGCAGGAGCCCCGTCAAAGTCGCCGTACCGAGACAACCGCACCGTAGCTGTGAGAAGTGCCTATGTAGGGGCGGAGCTTGCCACCGCCCGGGCGTCCGAGTCCTCCGAGGGCGGAGGCAAGCTCCGCCCCTACCTGTGGAGCCGAGTCTCATCCCTCACTTCAGGCGCCCGAATTGATAGTCCACCAATTTTCCCCTTGAGGAGCCCAGCCATGCCGACGCCGAAAAACACCCTCTGCCTCTGGTTCGACAAGGACGCCGAAGAGGCCGCCCGCTTTTACGCCGCCACCTTTCCGGACAGTGAAGTGACCGCGGTTCACAAAGCGCCGGGCGATTTTCCGAGCGGCCAGGAAGGGGACGTGCTGACGGTAAACTTCAGTGTCTTGGGCATCCCGTGTCTCGGCTTGAACGGCGGTCCGGCGTTTAAACACACCGAGGCGTTCTCCTTCCAAATCGCTACGGACGACCAGGAAGAAACAGATCGCTACTGGAACGCGATCGTCGGCAACGGCGGGCAAGAAAGCGAGTGCGGATGGTGCAAGGACCGCTGGGGCCTCTCGTGGCAGATCACCCCGCGTGTACTCACCGAAGCGCTGGCAGCGGGCGGGGAAGAGGCACAACGGGCGTTCGCGGCCATGATGACGATGGGCAAAATCGACGTCGCCGCGATCGAGGCCGCTCGGCGCGGGTATCCGAACTATCACAAGGAGTGATCGGGTACGAAGTGCGCAATTCCGCGCCGTTCTGCTCGCCGCTAGCCGCCATCTACGGCCTCCACGGCGCCTGGGAGGTCGAAAACCACGGCATCGCGCCGGACATCGAGGTCGAAAACGATCCCGCCTCCGTCGCCGCAGGACACGACCGCCAGCTCGAAAAGGCGGTCGAGGTCACGCTGGAGGCGCTCAAGAAAAACCCGGTGGTGATTCCCTCTCCGCCGGCTTATCCGGATTACCACAAAGAGTAGGCAACACAAGTCCCCGAGGGGAGCCCACGACTGCGCTATTTCTACATGCGAAGGAGTGTATGTGAACTACCGACGTCCTCGTCCCCGTTGACGGAAAGTGGTACGCGGTGAGTTCCCATATCTCCGGCGAGCAGGCCAAGGAGCCGAACTGACAGCTTCTCCGGCGATCTCTACGCCGAGAGAAAGAAGCGAACTCCCGGGAGCGACGAGCACTAGGCCGTCCTTCACTGCCCGAAGCGGGCCCCGTCGGATTGGCCCGGAAGGTGAATTGACACGGGGACGGAAGCGGACATAACATAGCCAGGCGTCGATAAGCTGAAGTAAATCTTCTCTGGGGGATCGCTCTTTCGAATGACGTTATTCGACAGGCGTGGCCCCGTCGTGGAGGCCGCGCTGTTGTGGCCACGACCAAGGAGGAGACATGAAGAACCGAATACTGCTGGGTTTGGGTTTGACGTCGCTGCTTCTGACGGCGGGGGCGTTTGGTGTGCCGGTGCCGCAGGGTCCTACCGTGGGCCAGACGACACCTCCGCTGTTGTTGCCCGATCCGCCGAAGTGGGAAGACCGGCGGACGAGTTCTCGGATATCGGCGGGCCAGGCGTTCGAGGCCAGCCGCCTGCGGCAGATCGTGGCCGATCTGTCACCGGCGGCTTCGATCGACAAGGTGGAGCTGGCGCTATTCGATCTGCTGCCGCAGATCTACCGGGCGACGAGCGGGGATCTACCCTTGGTCGCAGAGGTCGTGGAAAGCCTGCGCCGGCAGCCCGGCGCCGTCGAGGCGATGATGCGGCAATACCGGACCTTGCCGGTCGAGGCGGTCGAGCAGCGGCTTATGGTCCTCGGCATCCTGGGCGAGATGAAGCGGGCCGACGCCATAGCCCAACTCCGCGAGGTGGTCTGGGCGCCGTTGCCCTCAGCCGGCTCGCCAACAGAAGGGCCGACGGCGCGCGACGTGGAGGAGATGGTCGAGGTCAAGGCGGTCCAGGGGCTGGCCTACCTGGCGACGCCTCAGGGCGATGCTGCGGTGCGAGAGGTGATCGAGAAGCACGAAGCCCTGTACGTGAGGGTCTCGGCGATCGACGCCTACATGTGGAATCACGGCGACAGCTCGAAGACGGCCGCCGAATTGTACCGGTTGCTGCCCGCCGATCTGCACCCTTACGTCGAACGGCCGCGGTTTGAAAGCGGCATGGATCGCGAGAAATTCACTCGGAAGCTGCGTGCCTGGCAGGAGAAGTGGGGGAGTGGGTTAGAGCAGGCAGCGGGAGGTGACAAATGAGTGCTGACTCGAAGCTCCTGCTGCGAACGACCATCCCCGCTTGGGTTGTTGCCCTGCTCCTCCTGCCGGCAGGGGCCGGCGCGGTGTGCCCGAACTCAGCCGAGTTGAACGAACAGGCCCTCTGGAACGTGCACAACTGCTCGGCGGCGTTTCGCGATTGGTTCCGTCCCTACTTCAACTTCCAGTCGGATCACTGGGATGGCGGCTGGGGTTGGACATCGTGCGATGCCACGCAAGCCTTTCCCAAGATGTGGAATGCTGCGTACTTGATCACCTACGGATTACAAGATTCGAGTATGGGTCCGTGGCACAGCAACGCCGATTACTATCGCTGGGCCGGAGGCGGCCAGCACGACTTCCGTTACGAGCCGGAGGACGATTACGGCGAATATGCCACGTCTTTTACCGGCGTGTTTCGCACCAATCGGGTGGAGATGAAGTGCCCCAGCTTCAACGGGTACACCGCGGGTGTACGGGCCGGTGTGATGCTGCACGAAGCGACGCACATCATCTACGGAGGCACGTTCGATGTCTGGAAGCACCAGTCAAATCCACCGGGTAGTAACTGCACATCGAACTGCTCGGACGATTGGTTCTTTCATTTTTTCAACGCCTACCCCTACGGCTCTCTCGCCGGCCACAAGCACTCGATGACCCAGATTCAGATCGAGTACAACTGCGATTTGGCGGAGTTTGGCCAAGCGTGGGTGCCCGTCTCGAGCAAGGACGCTGCTCGGGTGGAGGCGAATAGCTATTTGGTCAACCGGATCCGCAATTCACCCGGCTGGACCTGTGGTCAGCCGCGGCCGCTCCCCGCGGGAAGCACCAACCCGTTCACGTACTCCAGCGCCCGCGATCAGTACTTGGCTTGCTGGGGTATCGCCGGCCAGATCAGCTCGAACTGCACCGACATTTCCGACCTGAATGACCGGCAGCTGTGCTTTGGTTTGTCCACCGGCAGCCAGAGCCCTTTCTCCACGATGACCGACCGCAACCTCCAACTCGCCTGCTACGGCATGTCCGTAGCGCCCAACTACCCCTCCAACTGCAACGACATCACCGATGCCGGCATGAAAGACTTCTGCTACTCGGTCTCCAGTTGGGGCAGCTCGGGAAGCTGCTCCGGAGTCACGTCCCCCTCCGAGAAGGCTCTCTGCCAGGCCTTGACCTACCGCAATTCGTCGTATTGCGCGAGCATCACCAACGCCAACGACAAGTGGTTCTGCTACGGGACCTCGAGCCGGACGAACTCTTACTGCGCCAATATCGTGCAGTAACCTCCTCTTGTCCCTCCGGCGCTCACGCGACAGCGTGGGCGCCGCGCATCGAGCCGAGTCTAGGCGTACACCCCAACGTTGCGTTCCGGGTATTTCTCGTAGACGTGCAGGAACAGGGCGTCGCACTTCCTGCGGTAGATTTCGGGCACGTAGGCCCTGGGCAACCCTACGTCCAGCGTGTCTTCGATCGCCAGGCGCAACGCGGAGCGGGCCGCGGCTTTTTGGCGCCAGTTGAGCACCAGCAGCGCCTTGATCCGCGAGAGCAGATCGCGCGCTACCTTTTTGACCTCGGCCCGCTCGGCGGCGGAGAGTTCGGGCGCGGGGCGGGTGAGGATGTCGAAGAGGACCAGCTCTTCCTCGGTCAGGTTTTCGCGGACGTGGCGTGCCTCCTCCGCATCGAGGCTGTGGGACAGCTTGAGCAGCTCTTCGTACAGCTGCTGGATGTTGCGGCTGCCGGAGTTGTAGCTCTCGATCAGCGCTTCGAACTTCTCCGCGAAATCGGCGCGGGTGGGGTTTAGGCGCACGAGCGTGTCGAGCTTGCCGCGGACCGCGGATTTGAGCGCCTCGAGGTCGGTGTTCTTGTGCTTCGATTCGTTGAACCTCTGCGCCAGGGCCTCGAAGTTGATCTTCGAAAGATCGAGGGCCGGCGGCCCCGCCTCGCGGATCATCAGACCGGCGATCGACTCGTCGAGGAGTCCGGTGATCTGCCCCAAGATGACCGAGAGGTCCGGCGGGTTGGGATTGAGCTTGGCCCGGATCGCGGAGGCGAGCGCCGCAAAGCCGGCCACCCGCTCGGTGAATTCCAATACCGCCGGGGAGGGTTTGGCGGCGCGGTAGAGCGTTGCCACCTGCTGCTCGTGCGCGAAGTAGTCGCGGCGTACGGCATCCGGCATCAGCGCGTCGATCGCGAGGCCGATAGCCGCCAAGCGTTCAAGACCGCCGAGCGGCAGCGCATCGACCGCGGCGAGATCTACACCATGGCCGGCGCAGAACGCCGTGGCGGCCTCTACCGCCTCTCGCAGGGCTGCCACCAGCTGCGATTTGTTCTCGACCGGGCTCGCGCCCCCTTTTCCCGCGCCGTAGAGGGCGAGCGCCTTTTCGAGTGAGGCGAACACGTTGGCGTAGTCGACGATCACGCCGCTGTGCTTGCCGGGGAACACCCGGTTGGCGCGGGCGATGGTCTGCATCAACGTATGGTTGCGCATCGGCTTGTCGAGATACACCGTGGAGCAGCTCGGCGCATCGAAGCCGGTGAGCCACATGGCGCAGACGAAGACCAGGCGCAGCGGGTCGTCCACGTCTTTGAATTTTTCGTCGAGGCCGGGTTGCGATTGGTTCATCCGTCGGCGGTGCGGCTCGATGTCGAGGCCGAGCTTCTTCATCCGCTCGATTTCGTTCTGCTCCGGCGAGACGACGAGGGCCATGTCGGTCGTAAGCAGCACCTCCAGCCGGTCTTTGAGTTCTTCCATGCGCGCGTGGCGCCTTGCCAGCTCCAGCTTGGGTACCCCGGCAGGCGGCAGGTAGGCCAATTCGCGCCGCTCGTCTTGCACCCGCCGGGTTTCGGCCGCCCAGTGGGCTTTGACCTTGTCGTGCATTTTGAGCGCGGTGGCCTTGTCGATCGAAACCACCATCGCTTTGCCTAAGAACCCGCGGCCGAGGACGTGCTGCACGATGTCCCGCGCCACGGTTTCGAGCCGGTCGTCGCGCGTAATCAGGTGATACTGGCGCCCGAGCACGGTTTCGAGTTTGGCCTCTTGCTCGTCGTCGAGTCCCGCGTCTTCGATCAGGCGGTAGATGTCGTCGTTCAAATCGGGGTTGACGAGTTCGAGTTCCGGCGTGCGGTTTTCGTAAAAGAGCGGCACGGTGGCCCCGTCTTCGACCGACTGCCGGAAGTCGTAGATCGACACGTAGTCGCCGAAGACCTCTTTGGTGCGCTCTTCCCCGGCGATCAGCGGCGTCCCGGTAAAGGCGAGGAAGGTCGCGTGCGGTAGGGAAGCGCGCATGTTGATCGCCAGCGTGTCGTACTGGCTGCGGTGCGCCTCGTCGGTGATGACTACGACGTCCGCCCGGTCGGTGAGCGGCTCCTGCTGCTGGAATTTCTGGATCAGCGTGAAGACGTAGCGATGGTTGCCGGAGAGCAGCTCGCGCAGGTGCGCGCCGCTCGCTGCGTGGCACTGGTCTCCCTCGTCCCCCGTGACGGCGCCCGCGGCTTTGAAGGTCTTGGCGATCTGGTCGTCCAGCTCGACGCGGTCGGTGACCACGACGAAGGTCCAGTTGCCGGGAACCTTCCGCAGCACTTTCTGGGCGAAGAAGACCATGGAGAAGCTCTTGCCGCTCCCTTGGGTCTGCCAGAAGACGCCTCCCCGGCCGTGGCCCAGCTCGCGCGCAGCGAGCATGGAAGCGATCGAGTTGTTGACGCCGAGCACCTGATGATTCTGGCCGAGGATTTTGACCAGCCCTTCTTTGTGCTCGGAAAACAGGGTGAAGTTTTCCGCCAGGTCGAGCAGCCGGGTACGGTCGCAGGTGCCGCGCAGCATGACTTCGAGCGACACGCGGCGCGGCTCGTCTTCGCGCTCGATTCGTTTCCACTCGAAGAAGCGCCCCCAGTCGGCGGTGAGCGAACCGACGCGGCTGTCGGTTCCGTTGCTCGCGATGAGTAGAGCGTTGTACGCGAAGAGCTGGGGGATTGCCTGTTTGTAGTGGGAAAGGTTTTCGTCGAACGCGGCGCGCGCCGGCACTCCCGGTTGTTTGAGCTCGACGACGACCCACGGCAAGCCGTTGACGAAGCCGATCAGATCGGGCCGACAGGTGTAGAGGCTGCCGACGATGCTCGCCTGGCTCACCAGCAAGAAGTCGTTCCGTTCAGGGCTCGCCCAATCGATGACGCCCACGCGCTCGGTTTTCTGGCCGCCCTGTTCGAGGTCGGGCAGCGAGATCGAGACTCCCTCTTTGAGCAGACCATAGACCTCGCGGTTGGACGCCACGAGGCTCATCGCCGACCGGTCGCGCGTCAGTTCATCGATCGCGGTCTGAATCGCCTCGGAAGGAAGGGTCGGATTGAGGTGGGCGAGCGCGCTCCGCAGGCGATCGAGCAGCACCACGTCGCCCGGGGTCTCGCGGCCGAGCGTGCCGCCGGGGCCGAAGGTCTCATCCCGCGCCGAGAGGGTTTGCCAGCCGAGCGCGGCGAACAGCCCGATGGCGGGTTGCTCGACGAGCTGGTCTTCGGAGTAGGCGTGGGGGCTCATGTGGCGTCCCCGTCGTCGTCATAGCTCAGGCGCCGCTCGTGCGTCTTGCGCTTGGCCATTTGTCCAACAGCCTGTTGGACGATTGCCTCGGGAAGCGAAACGAGGTCAGGCATGGCTCAGGCCGCCTCCACTTCCACTTGGCCCGATAACAGACGCGGCAGCAGCAGGTCGCGGGTGCGGCGGAGGTTTTGGATTTGGAAAATGAGAGTCTGTTGTTGGTCGACGGTTTCGGCGAACAGCGCGGAGAATCTCTCAGCGACTTGGCCGGACGGGATCGCCAACTCGTATTTCTCCAGCACGTCCCAATTCGCGCGCGGCATCTTCGCGCCATTGGCCGTTGCACTAGCGTGGGCTACGAACGAGTCGCTGGATACACAGGCTGCGATGAAGGCGTAGTGCTCCGGGCGCCGGGCGCGAAGGACGATTACGTCAGCGGAACACAAGCCGTTTAATGGAGCGACGCTGACTTTGTGGAAATAGGGACGAATCTTGCCGAAGAGGATTTCGCCTTTCTTGAACTCCAGCTTGTTCGAGCCAAGTTCTGCCGTTGTTTCCCAAGCGTCCAATGCCAGCGAGCGACGCGGGATGTGTTCCAGGCCGACGTACGGCCGCATTTCGCCGAGTTCTCCTTTCGCGACGTTGCGGCGCATGTTGTCGGCGATCTCACCGAGCGTCGTCACACTCCATCCTTTTGGGATTTCGCCGAGTGGCGACCCGACCCGCGGATGGTTTTCATGCCCGGGGAAGCGAAAGTGGACGAACCACTCGCGGTAGAGGGCGCGGGCCATCGCTTCAAGAATCCGGATGCGCCGCTGGTTGTTCTCGATCAGGTCGTCGTAGGCAGAGAGGATGCCCGCGATGCGGCGTTGGATGGGCAGGGGTGGAACGCGAAAATCAAATGTCAGTAGTTTGTCAAGGCTCAGGTTGTCCTGTGTTGTGCCTCGTGACACGCTTTGTATCTCAGTAGTGTCCGGTTAGAAGTCGAATAGAATCAGTTGGTTAGAGGCAGGCATTGGTTCGGATTGGGATCGGTCGGGCCGCAAGGCGCATGAAACCTGGGTTTTCTCGAAAACCGAGACCGACAAGATCTGTAGACATGTG
>JBBRUC010000186.1:0-12075 GCA_038248205.1 Thermoanaerobaculia bacterium | reverse complement strand
GCGCCTGCCGATCGACCACCAGGTGACGCCGGTCGGGGAGACGCCCGGCGGCGAGGCGGTGGCGCGCGCCCGGCTGCGGCGGTTCCTCGACCGCAACCTCGCCCGCTATGGCGAAGCGCGGAACGAGCCGGCCGAAGAGGTGACGAGCGGTCTGTCGCCGTATCTCCATTTCGGCCACATCTCGACCGCGGAAATTCTGACCACCCTTGCGACGCGGGAGGATTGGACCCCGGCGCGACTCGGGCCGGGGAAGAACGGCAAGAAGGAGGGGTGGTGGGGGATGAGCGCCGCCGCCGAATCATTTCTAGACGAGTTGGTGACCTGGCGCGAGCTGGGCTACAACCACGCTGCGTTGCGTGACGACATCGACCGATACGAGTCGCTGCCCGCCTGGGCCAAGGCGACGCTCGAAGCGCATACCGGCGATCCGCGCGAGCCGGTCTACACGCTCGCGGAGTTCGAGGCGGCCGCCACCCACGACGAGATTTGGAACGCGGCGCAGACCCAGCTGGTGCGCGAAGGAACGATCCACAACTACCTGCGGATGCTCTGGGGCAAGAAAGTCTTACACTGGAGCAAGAGCCCGCGCGAGGCGCTGGCGATCCTGATCGAGTTGAACAACAAGTACGCCCTCGACGGCAGAAACCCCAACTCGTACAGCGGCATCTTCTGGTGCCTCGGCCGCTACGATCGCCCTTGGGCGCCGATCCGCCCGATCTTCGGCTCGATCCGCTATATGAGTTCAGACAGCACCCGCAGAAAATTGAAGATCGGTCCCTATCTCGCCCGTTACGCCCCGGGCCGGCAGGGGGAGCTGTTCTGAATTCGGTGCTGGCTCCCTGCCGATCTGGTCGCGTTGGCCCGTTGGTTGACAGGTTTCGCGGCACAACATAAGTTCTGGCAAGTCTTTTAGACCTCAACAAGCTGGCTCGCAGGTTTCGGAGGTGGTTCTCTTGTGCACCGACCTCTGTTTCTTCGTCCAGACCCATCGCGATCCCGAGCTGATCCTGCGCTTGGTGCGAACGCTCCATCGCGGCAGCGATCGGGCGCGGGTCGTCATTCAGCACAACTTCGCCGCCGGTCCGCTCGATTGGACGCCCTTTGCCGAGCTGCCGCGTACCCACCTGTTCCAGGCGACCGCGCCGCAGATCCGGGCGCACTACTCCTGCCAGATGCAGCCCCTGCTGGAGATGATCGACTGGCTGGAGAAGGAGGCGATTTCCTACGACTGGCTCGTGACGCTCACCGGCCAGGACTATCCGACTGTTTCAACACCGCGCCTGGAGGCGGAGCTGGCCGCCACGGCCTCGGACGGATTTCTCCGTTCGTGGGACGTCGATTCGGCCGAGAATCCCTGGTCGTGGCGCAAGGCGCGGAACCGTTACCATTTCCGCTACCGGCGCTGGCCGGATGCAGTGTACAAGGTGCTGCGCGCCGTGCGGCTCGCCACCCGGCTCCTGCCGATCCATTTCTATCTCGACTACGGCCCGTTCGTCGGCCGCCGCGTGTGGACAACGCCCTTTACCGAGCGGTTTCGTCTGCATGGCGGCTGGGCTTGGTTTTCGCTCCGGAGGAGCGCCGTCCTCTACCTCCGCGACTTTCTCGCCGAGAACCCTGAGGTGGTGCGGCACTACCGCGGGACGATCACACCGGAGGAATCTCTGGTGCAGACCGTGCTGGTCAACAGCGGCCGGTTCGATCTGACCAACGACGATCGCCGCTATATCGATTACTCGAAGGCTTACAAGGGTTCTCCGCGCGTCTTGACCGAAGCGGACCTGCCGATGCTGGCGGCCGGCAGCTTTCACTTCGCCCGGAAGTTCGACCCCGGCGTCGATCTCGCGATCCTCGACCGGATCGATGCGGAACTGCTCGCGGCCCCCTGAGCGATCTGACCGACCTGAGCGACCTGAGCCAGGGGCGCCCCATCCGGGCATCCGCGGTAGACTCCTGTTTCGTAGAATAACGAGTGGGGACGTTCCTGCCCCGACCGTTTCTAGACCTGAGGAGACCGGCATGAACCAAGGCAAGCTCAACCGACGCGATTTCGGCAAACTCACCCTGGCGGCATTCGGCGGCATCCTCGCCGGCTCGTTCGTGGCCAAGACCGCCTTCGCGGGCGAAGAGGGCGGCGAGTTCCACCTCGGCGACAAACACATCTGCTGCGGTTTGAACACCTGCAAGGGCCTGGGCAAGGACGCCAAGAACGAATGCGCCGGCCTGGGTACCTGCGCCAACGTCGAGGCGCACGGCTGCGCGGGCGAAAACGAATGCGCCGGCCAGGGGCCGGAAGGCACGAACTCCTGCAAAGGCAAGGGGGGCTGCGGTGTGCCGGTCTCGGGAGAGTCGTGGACGAAAGCGCGGGCGAAGTACGAGGTGGCGATGAAGAAGGCGGGCAAGAAGTTCGGCGCGGCGCCCGCGAGCTGCGGCAAGGAATAACCTCGGCGCCCTGCGCATCGATCGACATCACCGAACAAACCGGAACCGAGCCCTCGACCAACGATGACCTCCCCACGCCTCGGCCATCCCAATCTCGGCTGCGGCGTGGGGCTGCGCTCGGTTCACTTCGAGCACATCCTCAAAGAACAGCCGGCGGTCGACTGGTTCGAGGTGATCAGCGAGAACTACGTCGATTCCCAGGGGCGTCCGCGGCACGTCCTGCGCCAGATCGCGGAGCGGTACCGGGTGGTGCTCCACGGCGTGTCGTTGTCGATCGGTTCGAGCGATCCGCTCGACCGCGACTACCTGCGGAAGTTGAAGGCACTGGCGGCCGAGGTAAACGCCGCCTGGGTTTCCGATCATCTCTGCTGGACCGGCGTGCTCGGCAAGAACACCCACGATCTGCTGCCGGTGCCGTTTACCGAGGCGACGCTGCGTCACGTGGTCGAGCGGATCAAAATCGTCCAGGACATTCTCGAACGGCCGCTGGTGCTCGAAAATCCCAGTTCGTACGTGACGTTTGCCCACTCGACGATGGAGGAGTGGGAGTTCGTCTCCCGGATGGCCGAAGAGGCGGACTGCGGCCTGCTGCTCGACGTCAACAACGTCTATGTCTCGAGCTTCAACCACGATTTGGAACCGGAAGAGTTCGTCCGCTCGCTGCCCCACGAGCGGATCGTCCAGTTCCATCTCGCCGGGCACAGCGACTACGGCACCCATCTGATCGATACCCACGACCATCCGGTGATCGACGAGGTCTGGGATCTCTACCGCCTCGCCCACCAGCTGACCGGAGGAGTCTCGACCCTGCTCGAATGGGACGCGCACATTCCGCCGTTCGCGGTGGTCCACGCCGAGGTGTTGAAGGCGAAACGGTTCACCGAGCCGGAAACCGGCCGCGAGTCATCGGCGGCCCACGCGGAGGGCACCTCGATAGGCGAGCCCTGGCGCGAGGCTGCGTTGGCCGGCCCGCTCGGGGAGGCGCCCGCGCCGCATCCGCTCCATCACATCCGGCCGGATGTGGCATGAGCCGCCGCGAGCCCGAGCCGTCGGCCGAGGCGCCCGCGCTCGATGTCGTGCAAGGCTGGTTTCAGTCGGTGATCAGTCATCCCGACGGAGTCGAAAGCGGAATCTCGGCCGACGAGGCGCAAGCCCTGATCGGCCTCGGTCGCGATGAGTTGGAGCGGATCGTTCGCCGGTCGCGCAATCTCTCCGCGAGCGAACGGATCGGAATCTACGCCAATGCCTACTACGCCCGGTTGCTCGAATGCCTGGGCGAGTGCTTTCCGATTCTCCGGCGCGTGCTGGGGGCCGATCTCTTCGAGCCGATCGCTTTGGAATACCTTCAGCGCTATCCCTCCAAGAGCTACACACTCGATCGTCTCGGCGATCGGTTCGCGCAGTTCCTCGAAGAAACGAGAGATCCCGACGCGGGCGCGCCCCCCGCCTGGCCCGAGATGCTCGCCGACCTCGCGCGCTTCGAGCATGCGATCGCTCGGGTGTTCGACGGCCCGGGAAGCGAGGGGGAGCCGCCGTTCGCGATCGACGCGTTCCAGGATCTCGGCGCGGAGGAACTCGCTTCCGCGCGGCTACTTCCGGCACCTTCGTTGCGGCTACTGACGTTCCGGTTTCCGTTGAACGACCTCTATACCGCCGCGCGCCGAGCGGGAGAGGAGGACGAGCTAACGTACCCCTTACCGGGTATTGAGCACGTGGCTCTTTGCCGCCGCGATTTCGTCGTGCGCCGCCATCCGCTCACCCCGTTCGAGCATGAGGTGCTCGCGGGAATCGTCGGCGGAGGCAGCGTCGGCGCGGCGCTCGCCGCGGCGGCGGGGATGGCGGACGGAGAGGATCTCGGCCCGACGATCGAACGCTCATTCGCCGCCTGGACCGCCGCGGGCTTCTTCCGCGGCATCGCTCGCCCGGAGGGGGCATGATCGAACAGGGATTAATTCTACTCGGTGCGGGGATCTACGGCGTCCTCGCCACGACGCACCTGATCTATACCTTCTTCTCCAACAAGTTCGATGCGCGCGACCCGCGCGTCACCGAGGCGATGAAGGGAAGCTCTCCCGTCCTCACGCGGCGGCTCAACCTGTGGAGCGCCTGGGTCGGCTTCAACGGCAGCCACAGTCTGGGCGGAATGCTGTTTTCCGCCGTCTACCTGCTGCTCGGGATTGGCCACATGGATCTGCTGCGCAGCTCGCCGAGCTTCCTGATTCTGGCGATTGTCACCAGCCTCGCGTATCTCGCCCTGGGTCTGCGCTACTGGTTCCGCACTCCCATTTTGGGCATCGCGATCGCGACCGTCTGTTTCCTTACGGCGGCGGCGCGGATGTTCGGATAGCTGGAGGCTGGTCCGCTTTCCCTGGACGTCGTTGGGCGAACAGCCAGTCGCGCCACCAGGTGCCGTGGATGACGTCTTGCGGGATGGCGTGGCCCAGGCCTCGGATCGGCTGCCACCAAAGCTCCTTCCGAGGGAACCATTGCAGGGTCTCGACCATCGCTTTCGTCGTTGCGAATGGATTCTCTTGGTCCTCGGTGCCGTGAATCAGCAGGAGGGGCACCGGCGGGATCGTTGCGGCAAGCGCGCGGTCGGGCGGCACTCCGGCGATCGAAACCATGGCGGCGAAACGGTTGGGGCGGCGCAGCAACGCGTGCCAGGCGGCCGAGCCGCCCATGGAAAAGCCGACGACGTAGACTCGATCTTGATCGATCGGCAAGGTCCGGCAGATCGAATCGACCAACTCCAGCGCCGCGTCGAGCGGCGGGCGAGCGATGGAGGCGGGTAGCTCGCCGGAGCTGTAGTCCGCGGTACGCGCCGGAAATTGCGGCAGGAGCACGTAGGCGGGGAACCAGTGCCGGATCTCAGGCTGCGCCCAGGCGAGGGAGAAATCTCCGAGTTGGGCGCGGTTGTCGTCGCCGATCGCGCCCGAGCCGTGAAGCATCACGACCAGAGGCGCCCTCTCGCCGGGTTTCGGTGGCGGCAGGAGTCGATAGACGAGCCGCACACCGTTCGAACCTTCGAACCGCCCCGGCGCGAAGGCCTCCTGCGGGGAGTCTTCCCTCGTTGAAACCGCCTCGCGGGCCGGCGGCGAGCGGGAATCCGGTACGGCCGCCAGCAGGAAAGGTCGCGGGCAGCCCGAGAGGAGGAGCATCGCCGCGGCTCCCGCAAAGAGAGGTTCCCGGAAATCCTTGAACATGTGAACTGGCCGGCGGCTCAGGTCGTCTACGTTCGCGCCAGCCGGACGCCCTTGTGAACCACCACGGGGGAGCCGAGGGCGAGAAACGCCGAGGCGGGGGGATGCGCGAGAATCGGTCCGAACGCGGAGCCGTAGAGAAGCTCGCCGGGGCCGGTGAAGGTGGCGGCCTTCGGTGCCCAGACCTGCCAAGGCGGATGCTCGACCTGGTATTCGAGAGTTCCGCCGTCGCGCTGGCGGGTATAAGCCCAATAGTGCTCGGTAATGAATTCGGCCTCGGAGCCGGGGACCAGCGGTTCGGCCGGTCCCGACGCTTCGACGCGCAGCGCAAACGACGCGCCGCGGTAGCGCCAGCCGTAGGCTACGGTTCCCCCAGTATCAGGGGTTACGCGAACCTCGTGGCTCATCGGCACCGCGAGGTACGGCTCGTTGTAGACGAGGCGAGCGATCGTAGCGATCGCCCAACGGGGGACCAACTCGCGGATGAACACGACGGCGCGGCGCCAGACGCCGTCGTCCCCCTTGCGCCGGACGTAGAAACGAAGATTCGCCTCGTCGAAGTGGCGATGCCCGGGGATCGGAATTCCGAGCAGGCGCGTATCGACAAAGCGGAAACCGACCAGACTCGCGAGACAGCGACCGTGCCAAAAATCGAGTTCGGTCCCCTGGGGCACGAGAGGCCGCAAAAGCGCCGGGTCCACCTCGTAGTTGAGCAGCACCAGATGCTCCCAACGGGCGGTGAGAAACGGCCGGCGAGTTTTCGCGAGAGTGCCGCTCACTTCTCGGCGGCGGCTTTCAGGTTTTCGAGCCCGCTCTCGAAGTCCTTGCCGACCATTTTGTCCATGCTCATGAAAACCTGCATCACCTTGGAGAGGAACGGGCTCTTGCCCGACATCGCCCAGGTCACCTCGGTCGAATCGCCTTGGGGCACGAGGGTGAATTCGACCGTGTTGCTGGCCTTGAAGGGCTTTTCGAAGTCGAGCTGGATCGTCGCCTGTGTCGGAGGCGTCGTGCCGGTGATCTCCATTCGCCCAGCGCCGACCTGGCCCTTGCCCTCCCAGGCGTACTTGGCCCCTGGGCCGGCGAGCGCGCCGCTGTAGGTACGGGTCATGGTCGGATCGAGCTTCTCCCACGGCGACCAGGAGGTCCAATTGTGGAAATCGTTGATCAGGGGAAAGATCTTCTCAGGCGGCGCCTGGATCGAGGTCTTGCGCTCGACGAGGAATGTGTCGGGCTTCATCGCGGCGACGACGAGCAGCGCGGCGATCAAGACGACGAGGATGAGGAGGATGATTTTGAGCATAGGGATTTCTCCAGTGCGTATAAACGACTATCGTTTACGCCAGATCTTGGCGTCCAGACTCCAGGGACCGGCCCCTTCGGCCGCGATGTAGAGGAAGACAAAGGAGAGAATTGCCGCGGGTATCCCGCCGTTTTGTGCCGGCCATGTGCCGTTGGGCGCGTGGAACTGCCAATAGGCGACCGCCATCATTCCCGAGCAGATAAACGCGGCGGGCCGCGTGAAGAGACCGAGCAGGATGCAGAGCCCGCCGACGACTTCGAGCACGGCGCCGATTCCCATCTGGGAGGCCAGTTCGAACGGGGGAGAGCCTTCCGGCATGCCGCCGAATAGGCCGAACCATTTCATCGCCCCGGATTGAAACAGAATCCAACCCGACACGACGCGGAGTAAGAAATAGGAAATCTTGATCGCCTGGTTCCTGTCCATTCCGTAACCTCCCGATTTGATAACGGACGATCTAAAACGCGAGAGTGAAGAACTTCGCTGCGCCGTTGTAGATCAAATGGTTGTCCGTTGCAGGACACGCCTAGACTGGGAATCCTGCGACGGGATCCATGAAGCGAGAGACGAACTGCACCTGTTCTATGGCGCGGATTTGTTTTACGAAGAACGGGTTTAGACCGAACTTCTGGTACCCGGCCTTGATGGCGTCATCATAGCTACTGAACGTGTCGACGACTTCGGTGCCGTGGATCAGGACAAACTTGCCCTCATGCTCCGCTTTCAGCTCTGGGAGTTTGGACCTGTAGGTTTCGAGTTCTCTTTCTAGTGCCATAGGGACACCTCTGCCCGCCGATTCTACAGCTAGGCTGGCCGCTGACGATTCTACGGCCTCCTACCCCTGTAGGGCCTCGTCAAAGGCGGCAAATGTAGGGGCGGAGCTTGCCACCGCCCGCGATCTGCGCCAACGCCCGGGCGGAGGCAAGCTCCGCCCCTACGTGTTTTGCTCGTTCAACTGACTTTGACGGGGCCCTGCCTACCCCTTTGGTCCCACTACGCCGTAGCTCGCTGCTCTTCCGGTTGCAGCGCTTCGATCTGGACCGAGACCAGCTTCGAGACGCCTTTTTCTTCCATGGTGACGCCGTAGAGGTTCGAGGCGATCTCCATTGTGAGCTTGTTGTGGGTGATCACGATGAACTGCGTGTCCTGCTTCGACATCTCGTGGAGGAGATCGGCGAAGCGGGAGGTGTTGATGTCGTCGAGCGGCGCGTCGACCTCGTCGAGGATGCAGAAGGGCGAGGGCTTCGAGCGGAATAGGGCGAACAGGAGGGCGATCGCGGTGAGCGCTTTTTCGCCTCCGGAAAGGAGCATCAGCGTCTGGAGGCGCTTGCCCGGCGGGCGGGCGACGATCTCGATGCCGCAGTCGAGCGGGTCGGTCTCGTCGAGCAGGCGCATCTCCGCTTCGCCGCCGCGAAACAGGTGCTGGAACACCTCGCCAAACGCCGCGTTCACCGCCACGAACGTCTCGAGGAAGCGTTCGGCGGAGGTCTGATTGATCTCCTTGATCGTCTGGCGCAGGCTCTCGACCGATTTGACGACGTCCGCCCGCTGGACGGTCAGGAAGCTGAACCGCTCCTCCTGCTCGTCGTGCTCCTGGAGCGCCAAGACGTTGACCGGTCCCAGCCGATCGAGCGTCGCCTTGCAGCGCGACACCTCGACCTCGAGCTCCACTAGAGTGCCGGTGATCGCGGGAGCCGGATCGGGCAGCTCGCGCTCGAACTCCTCGCGGTGGCTTTCGCCCAGGTGGTGGACGTCATGCTCCAGCCCCGCTTTGCGAATGCGCAGCTCCTCGACTTCCCCGCGGACCCGGTCGCGCTGCTCGCGGAACGTCGAAATCCGCTCTTCGAGCAGGCGCAGGCCCTGGCGGTGGTCGTCCAGCGTCGCCTGGTCGGCGAGCACCTGCTCTTCGACCACCACGCGCTCTTCGAGGGCGGCCTGCAGCTCGACTTCGGCGCGGGCGATCTCCTCTTCGATCTGGGCGCGGCGCTCGGTGAGCCGATCGCTCTCCTCAGACCACGCGGCGATCTGGCGGCGGCCGGTTTCCAACTCGCCGGTGAGCCGGGCGATCTCGCGATGGAGCGATTCGAGACGCTCTTCTAAAAGGTCGAGCCGACCGCGGCGGCCGGCGCTCTCGGCGCGCAGGCTTTCGCGCGCGCCCTTGGCGGCATCCAGCTCCGCTTGCGCGCGATCGAAGCGCTCGGCGAGCCCCGACTGCTTTTCTTCCGCGAGGCCCAGCTCGGTGGTCAGCTCGCGCCCTTTGACCCCGATCTTGTCCAGCTCGGTGGCGATTGTCGCCCTTTCTGCGGCGAGCTTCTCGCCCGCGGCGGCGAGGCGCCGCTCGCGCTGCGCGGCGTCGTCCGCGCGGGCGCGCCCGACGGCGACCTCTTGGCGGAGCTGACCTACTTCCGATTGCAGGCGGTTGGAATCCTTCGCCATCTGCGACCGGTCGGCGAGCAGGCGCTCCAGCTCGGAGACCGCGCGGGCGAGGCGCGCTTCGAGATCGGGGATCGCGCGGCCCAGCTCGGCGAGATCGCGCTCTCGTTCGAGTACGCCCGGGGTAGCCCGGTCGCCTTCGACGCGCAGCGTACCGTTCTCGATCCAGAGCCCTTCGCGGCAGAGAAACGCGATGCCCGGATGCGTACCCGCGAGCCGGCGGGCGTCCTCGGCGCTTTTCACCAGAAACGCCGGGGGCAGCGCCGCCGCCAGCTCTTCAGGCAAGCCGAGCGCTTCGCCGACCGAGAGCTGAACGCCTGAGTCGGCGGTGATGCGGGCGAGCGCCGCCGGGGCCTCGCTGGGATCGAAATCCTGCGTATGCGGGCGGTGGGCGACCGGGGCAATCAGGGCGGCTTCCGCCCGGCCGGCGAGCGCTCGGGCGAGTTCCAGCGGATCGTGGCCGGGAGCGAGAAGCACGGCGTCGGCCAGCTCGCCCAAGTAAAAGTCGAGCGCGCGCTCCCACCCTTCGAGCGGATCGGCCTGCTCGGCCAAGAATCGGGGCTCGGATTCGCCTGCCGCTTTGAGGGCGGAGACGAGGTTCTTCCGCCGCTCGGCGTCGGCGCGCGACAGCTCGGCCAGGATGCGCTGGCGGTTGCGGCTTTGGGACAGCTCGTTTTCGAGCTTCCGCCGACCCTCGGTCGCCTCCGCTTCGCGGCGCATCAGCGCTTCGAGAGCGGCGATCGTCCGCTCGGATTCCGCGGCGCGCTCGGCGAGCTTGCCTTCCGAGGCGACCGCTTTCTCGCGCGCCAGCTCTAACCCTTCGCGAGCTTGCGCCAGCTCCGCGCCCTGGTCCTCGATCTCGCGGTCGAGGTGGTGCAGGCGGTAGTTGCCTTTTTCCAGCTCGATCTGCGCGTGTTGGGCGCGCTGACGAACGGCGTTGATCTCGGTGGCGGCCAAAAGTGTCTCGCGGCGGAGCGATTCGAGCCGCGCGTGGGCCTGCTGCAACTCGCGATCGGCCGAGCCGACCTGCCGCTCGTCCGACTCGACCGCGGAGGCCGCGTCGTCGCGCTCGGCGACCTGCTCGGCGCGTCGGTTTTCGAGCGCGGCGAGAGCCTCTTCGTGGTGGCCGATCTCAGCTTGACGCCGTTCGGCGAGCACGCGCGCCTGGGCGCCCCGTTCGCCGATCTCGCGCAGAGTCTCGCGGCTCCCCTTGATCAATTGCTGGCGCCCCTCGACCCGCGTACCCAACTCGGCGTGGCGCTGGTGGCGGGTGGCGACGGCGCGGCCCAGCTCGTCCAGGCGTTCGCGCCCGGCGGCGATGTCGGCTTCGTCGCGATGAAGATTCGCCGCCAGCTCCGCCTCGCGGGCGACCGCGCCGTCGAGGGTTGCCTGCAGCTCGATCAGACGGGCGGCGAGGACGGCCCAGCGCTCGATCAGAACCTTCTCCAGCAGCTCGCGGTACTCGACCTCCTTCTCCTGGAAGCGCTTGGCCGCGGAGGCCTGGCGCTTCAAGGTGCGCACCGAGCGCTCGACTTCGGAGATCACGTCGTCGAGCCGGAGGAGGTTGGCGGTCGCCTCTTCGAGCTTCACTTCGGCGATTGCTTTGCGCGCCTTGTAGCGGGTGACGCCGGCCGCCTCTTCGAGCAGTTTCCGCCGTTCCTGCGGCTTGCCGGAGAGGATCATGCCGATCTTCCCCTGTTCGATCACCGAATAGGCGCGCAGGCCGAGGCCGGTGTCCATCAACAGGTCGCGGATCTCCTTCAAGCGCACCGTCTTGCCGTTCAGCCGGTACTGGCTCTCGCCACCCCGGAAGACGCGCCGGGCGATCGTCAGCTTGCCGTCGTTCGCATGCGGGAAGCTCGGGTCGGTACGCAGGGTGAGGGTGGCTTCGGCCATCCCAAGCGGCTTGCGGCTGTCGGTACCGTTGAAAATGACGTCTTCCATCGTGCCGCCGCGGAGCGATTTGGCGCTCTGCTCGCCGAGCACCCAGGTCATCGCCTCGGAGAGGTTCGACTTGCCGCAGCCGTTAGGGCCGACGATCGCGGTAACGCCGCCGGCGAAGTCGACCGCGACGGGGTCGACGAAGGATTTGAAACCGGAGATTTCGAGCCGTTCGACTTTGAGCATGGGGGGCAACGTTACCAGAGGCCTGAGAAAAGCTACAAGGCGTAGGGGAGAAGGTTGCGGCTGACCACTAGATAAGGTAGGCGGAGGGAGTAAGGGGCGAAAACGGAGCTGCGTACGCGGAGAGGCAAGACAGCATAGGATTTACCTCGCCCGAGGCTCTTGGATGATCGAAATCTTCGCCGCTCCGACCGACCTCGCTCGCCCGCTTTTGGCGGCCTCAGGGATCGGCGCAACGGCCTGGGCACTCGGTTCGGCGGCCCGGCGGGCGCTCGGGATGAGTTCGGGCGAGGAACGGATGGGACGTGCCGGGGTGGATGTGGCGCTCGGGCTCGCGCTGCTCGCTGCGCTCGGCTTCTGGCTGGGGATCGCCGGATGGCTGACGCTCTGGGGGCTGGTGGGTGGCGTGGGTGTTTTGGCGGGGGCGTTTCTGGCGATTCCTGCCCGCCGAAAGGGCGCCTGCCTGCGAGACGGCAATCCGGCCGAGGGCGTAGGGGCGGGGCGTTCCGCCCCCCCCGAAGGGCCGGGGGGGGGGGGAACGCCCCCCCCAACGGGCGCGGGGCCCCCGGTGGGCGG
>JBBRUC010000185.1:0-12085 GCA_038248205.1 Thermoanaerobaculia bacterium | reverse complement strand
TCTCGGTTTTCGAGAAAACCCAGGTTTCATGCGCCTTGCGGCCCGACCGATCCCAATCCGAACCAATGCCTGCCTCTAACCAACTGATTCTATTCGACTTCTAACCGGACACTACTGGCAACAAGTCATCCTTTACCCTGGCGAAGATGGCTTCTGGGTAGCCGAATGCCCCAGTCTTCCGGGTTGCATCTCCCAGTGCGAGGACCGGCCGAGCGCAATCGTCCTCGCCCTTGAAGACGACGGGTTGCCCGTGCCAGAGGAGCATTTCGATGCCCTTCTGGTGGCGGTATGAAGCTGCCGCAAATCTCGGGCCTCGACCTCTTAGCGCCCTTCAGAAAATAGGCTTCACGGTCCGACGCCAACTCGGCAGCCACATCATCCTGCGCCGGGACGATCCCTTCGCATGTTCTTCTCCCGAACCCAAGATCGGCGGCGTTCCGGATCGGCGAACAGGGCCAAAGGGACGGGAGCTTGAGGCTCGAAGTCCAGGCCGGCCAGGGCCGTCAGAGCCCGTTCAAGGTTCTCGCGCTCCAGGTGGATCACCAGATCGAGGTCCAGAGTCGCCTGGAGGTGGCAGTGGAGCACGACGGCAACACCGCCGACGATCAGGTAGCGAACCCGAGCGTCTTCCAGGGCTTTGATGACGAACTCGACGCGACGCAGCATACGCGCCAAGTGTACGCCGTCCGACCCTCGCCTGCTTCGAGGAATCCGAACGGGAAGAGCCCGCAAGCGTCTGGATTGCGGAAAAGGGCTCCACCCTTCGAGCGGGTTCCGCGCAGGATCTTGACCGGGCCTTCGGCGCCAGCCGTGCGCAATGGCCACCCTATACCATCCTATACACGGTCGTTCGGTCGAGCGCCAATCGGCTGTTAGCGGCTGTCAGAAACAGCGTGATTCTGGCGGTCAAGCACCGGCTGAGCGTGAGAGCAATCGCTCGCCGTTCGTCTGATCGAGCCGAGCCGCAGATGTAACAGGGCTTCCCGCAGAAATCGCAGAGAAATCGACGGCAGTCCGGTCGTGGCTCTTCCGTCATGGCCGCGGGGCGGCCTCGACCGAACGACCCAAACCGGAGATACTGTGCCCGCCGGAGGTGTCGTCCGCCTCAGGCCGCCGGTCGCGGGGAGCTTGGTTCTTACCGGACTACAGGGGCTCTCCGCGGCCGGTTCCTTTCGCCCCGATTCTCACGCCAATCCGACCGACCGACGCGCGCCTGCGGCGCGCGGATGATGCTGAACGGGCAAAGCCCGCTGTTTCTGATCGCCGGAATGCCGCGCTTTCAGATAGCCGCTGACATCGGCTGACGCTCGAAGTCCACACCCGATTCGACTCGGGACTCCTCCCCGAAAGCCGCGGCGGCTCGGTAGAGAGCTGGACGTTGACCAAGAAAGGCGGGCGCTGGAGCGAAGCGAGCCGGAAGACGACGATGAACATCGATTGAACCCGCGCCAAGCCCCCGGCGAAGATAGCCTCGGAATTCTTTAAGTCTTACCAAACATCAATTTAAGGCAGCGGCCCTTAAGGTGGCAGCTTGAGATTCGGTACAGCAGCAAGCACCATTTGCATTGGAAAGGCCAAGAAATACCGCGGCATGTTCGATCGCGAAAACAACAACCCAACCGCATCTAGATCATCTCCGACGACGCGATAAACTATCGAACCCGAGTCGCCGTCCTCCGCAAACTCGCTACCGTCAATAACCACTATGCCCGAAAATGATCTTACCTGAGATCCATAAATAACATCCGCGGCAACGAGACCCGGGTCATAGATCTTCCCTACTCCAGGCCTTTTCTTACTCCCGCACTGACTAACATCTTCGCCGACCCTTGGAGCAGGAGAAAGTCCGGAGCGTAAATGCCTTTCCTTTGGCTGATCGCATACAACCCTGGGCAGGTATACGGGTTTATACGTATCATCATTGTAATCCTGAAGCTTTCCCACGGCACAATCTAGCCCCCCTCCCAACATCGTCACAGCATCCGATGCCTTCGCCTCATAAACTCTAGTAACCCATTTATAAATATTTCTTGGCGGAACAGCATGATATGCCGTCAAAAAATAGTTCGACCCGGCATTATCAACCAGCAGGCATCCTAAAGTTCCACCCCTTGAGTCTATTCCTCCGAGGGATGTCCCTGCTTCAAATATTGATACCCGCTCTGAAATTTCGAAAGACCTTCGCAGAGCTCCTATCACGGAGCCAATCAAATCGAACTGCGACGGTTCGAGCACTACGAACTCGGCAGCATCGATCTGAATTGAGTTCCAATCTAAGCCCTGAAAATTAAATTTGTCGCTCAGCAGGCATCGAGCTGCTTCTGGGATCGGCGCAAAAATCCGGGGCTGCGCCCCGTCTGGACCTTCGAACCCAATGCCCGACAGCCCAAACCTGCTCAGATTTTTTGAAGCATCTCTTATCACGTCTTTCCACATACGTTAAATCCTCCCAAACCCGTCCATCACAACGGGGGAGCACGGACGCGCTGAATCGCCAATCGGATGACCGCGCTCATCAAGACGCACTGGAACCCTGTATTGCCTCCTAGGGTCGAGACCGGGCGTTGTACAGGAACTTGAAAGTCGGTAGAGTGCCTCGAAGTCCGGGTCTCCGGGACTAATTCCACCGATACCCAGGAGGGGCTCGCGCGCCAAAGAAAGAGCGACCTCCGACTCAACGTTGACAATTTTCAGCGCTGCAATACCAGTTATGCAAGAAGGTAGCAGGCAGATATCAGACTGCTTGATGTCTTCCTTCCAAAATTCGATTCGGGCAAATTTCTCCTTTACTGCAACTTCTATGGAGAGTTGATTCCCGATCGCTCGCTCCCACGTCGGCGTACCTATGGGCAAATAAGCTCCTTGGTCCTGATCCCAGCGAATGCCAAAAAAACCCCATTCATTATAACTTCTGTCGACTCTTCGATTAAAGCCGGCACAGGAGAGATGACCATAACTGAACCTGCTCGCGGCACTTAGATTAAACTCCTCGACGTCGAGAGCTGGATAGGTCTTAAAATCAAAACCCTCCTTCGCCAGCGAATCACCTCTTGAAACCACTGACATTCTAGGCAACCACCACAGCGACTTCTCTTGGCCCTGCTGTGGATACTTTCCTGGATGTACCCCCGAATCAAATGTCAGGCCGCCGCTTGTGTCATATGTATCTCCAAGAACAATATGAAAATGATCGAGAAATATAACCCCCAGCTCATCGCGCGACCAACTAGGGCGAACGATTAGATCCGGCGGACAGCTACTATTAGCTTTGTCATACGAGGACATCTCAAATATTGCCAGGGGAAGGTGCGGCGCTCGCACAGCGTAGAGCTTCGCGGCCGGGACTCCGCGACTCCACGAGGCTACTTCAGGAAGGGTTAGGTCTGGAATGAGGACCGACACCTCGCGAGTCTTACCGGGAACCCAACATCCCCACCAGGCCCTTCGGAAAAAGGGAACGTCCGGCACGATGGCGCTGACTCCCTCGAACTCAATCTGCAGAATGGATCTACCCATGATCTTTAGACCTCATCTATCCGAACCTAGAATTACAAACAGAGTACGCTCAACTTGAGTCGATAGCCGATCGTCTTGAAGCGCCTGCAGTAAATCCCTAATGGATTGGCTCGATACCGAGCTTTTCCGGCGAGACGCGAGATGAAGCTGGAGCGAGAAGAATTTCGTCACGCGATCTCCCACGGGCCACAAACTCCCCACTACCGTCGGCACCCCCGCAGCTAAGAAAGGTCGTGCCAAGCCTACCACTCCTTCCCCTTCCGAGCTTTCTCCCGCGCTCTCACAAGCCGCGAGGATAGCGAGCCGGGTTTTCGGCAGGTCGAGCGCCGCGAAATCTCGTAGGGTGCGCGCTCCGCTGGCTCCCGGGTCGGCGAAGAGGAGGAAGGAGCGGAAGGGATCGATTGGATCGAGCGAGGCGTGCATTCCGAGGTGGATTACGTCGGCATCGGGAGCCGCCTTGCGGAAGGCGTCCCAGGTCGCGTTTTCTCCGGCAAGGACCGTCGCATTCGAGCCGTAGATTGCTCCGATTTCGGCGGCTTCTTTGCGGGCTGCGGGAAGTCGCATGAGGTGGGGCCACTCTTTGGTGTCGAACGCCGGATCGCCGACGACCAGGATCTTGGGGGGGCCTTGCGAATCGAGTTCTCGGGAACGCGCCAGGGCACGGAGGTAAAAGCTCGCGCTCGGATTCACCAATACCGCCCGATCTTCGATCACGTAGCGGCCGCGCTCCCGATCCCGAAGGCCGGACCAGGGAACCTGGCCGAGCGGTCCGTCGGGTACCACGACAAGCGTTCGATCTCGACCGAGCCGACTGTAGAGGGGGCGAAGTAGCAGGTCGAAAAGGCGGGCCGAGGTCTCGCTCCAAGCCTCGTCGCTCAAATTCCCCTTCGTTGGATTGAGGCTCTCGACCAGGCGCGTGATCGTTTCTCGAGAGACTTTGGTGATAAAGCTCGACGCTCCTTCGGGAGCGACCAGCCAGGAGATGACCTGATCGTCGAAGACGGCGAATTCGACCAGCACAGTTTCTGCGGGCAGCGCGGCGCGAAGAGTTGCAAGAGTCGGAGGCCTTGACGAAGGGACGCCCCCTGGGGAGCCGACACGGGGCGGAGGATGCGGCGCGAGGAGTTCGCGGGCCGTCTCCGCATAGGCGAAAGCCTTCCAAGGACGGTGCGCCTCGACCGCCTGGAAACGGACCATCTCGGAAAACGCGCGCCGGGTTTCGCGGCCGAACGTGTAGCGATCTTCGTCGAGCGCCTCGTCGAGCCACCCCTTTCCTCCTCGATCGGCCAGGGCGACCAGCGCAACCAAGTCGGCTTCGGCTCCCGGGAGATCTCCGGCTGCGGTGCGCGCACGGGCTCGGGCTCGGGCGGCGCGCGAAGTCGCTTCGAGAACCCGCTGTCCCGTCGAGTCGTAGTGGTCGACCGCGAAATCGAGGTGGCGGGCCGCTTCGGCCGGCGCTCGGTCGATCTCGAGAATCCCTTCGACTCGCGCCAGGTCCGCTTGCGTGCGGGTCCGGTCTCCGGCGTCTCGGATCGAAGGGATGCGCCCGCGAATCGACGAAAGGTCGGAACCGGCACCTGACGCGTCCCCGGATGCCGCCCGCATCGCCGCCCGCAAGAGAAGCGCTTCGTTGACCGCGTTGGGATCGCCCTGCTCGGCTGCGGCGCGCTGCATTTCCTCTTCGAGCGCCAGGGCGCTACGGAGCCGTGCGGCAGCTTGGGCGAAGAACGTAAGCTGACCCCAGATCGTCCGGCGCAGGTAGGGATCGTCGACTCGAGGGGCGACCGCCGCGGCGCCCAGGTAGGTCGTCCAGGCGTCTCTTCGCCTACCGAGCTTTTCGAGCTGCTGGGCGAGAAGACTTTCGACCGTCGCCCGCAGGCTTGCCTCACCGAGCCGGTCATACAAATCGCGGCTCTGACGATAGCCTTCCGCGGCCTCGTGTGGCCGGCCATCTCGACCAGCCAGAAGCGCCCGAATGCGGGTGGCCAGCGCTGAAAGGCCAACATAGCCACGCCCAGCCAAGCGGCCCTCGATCGTGGCGACTCGGGCCTCAGCTCCTGGGCGGCCGGCGTTGTGCTCGGCGACCGCCTGGTACAACTCCACCTCTAGGGCTTGCGGCAATCCGGCTGCGGCGAGGTCGCGCCGAGAGGAGTCGAACGCGGCGATCGCCTTTTCGTTCTCGAAGGATCGGTAGGAAGGCCAGCCCTCGGCATAGAGGGAAAGACCCCGAGCGGCCAAGCTTCGCACCGAGGGGGCGGCGTGGCGGAGAGCCTCGACCGTATCAGCGGCAACCCGGTCTCCATGGTCGGCCAGGGGCGCAGCAAGCTCCCCCACGGCCAAAAGATAGCGGCCCGCTTCGGCCTCTCGACCGGCCTGCTCCGCTCCGGCCCATTCCCACGGCAGGTCGCGCCCCGCCAGCTCACGGGCGCGCTGCGGATCGTCCTGCACCAGGCGTACGGCGGCTTGCGAGTCTCCGGCCCGGACGCGCCGTTCGAGCTGGGGATCGAACGGAGACCTTGCGCTGCTTGCGGCAAGTGTCGTTCGGCGCAGATTGATCTCGGCGGCCCAGCCGTCATCCCGCTCGGCTGCCGCCGCCTCGTCCCAGGCCTCAACAGCTTGCCGGTCGAGATGGAGCGCTTCGAGCGCGAGCGCTCGGTTGAAGCGGGCGGTGGCGGCGATTGGCACAAAGCCACTCCCCGGGGCCGAGAACTCGATTGCGGTCGAAGCGGCTTCCAAGGCATCGAGCGCGTCGAGCCCTTCGTCGGACACCATGCCCGAATGGCCGCAGCGACGCGCGTCCTCCCTGCGATCCGCGTCGTGGGCTTCGGCGGCTTTCGCCGCGAGCAGATAGGCGGCGGAGAGATCGGCCCACAGCCGGGGGTCGCGTGGAGCGAGCGAAATTGCCCGATGCAGATCGGAGATGGCCGAGCGAGGGCAGCCGCGAAGAAGGCTTAACCCGGCCCGCTCTCCGAACTCGGAAGAAGTAAATCCGGAGCTGGGCCGCTTGGAAGCCGAAATAAGCGCAGAGCGCAATGCCCTTTCCCATGCCTCGTTTCGCGAGCCAGAGGTTCGAAGCGGCGAATGGTGCGCGCCGCTCAACCGAGGTTCAAGCGGCCGGGTCGAGGAATCGAGTAGCTGGCCGTAGCCGGCGGAGTAAGGGGCCGAAAGGTCGTGACCGCGGAATGCGAAAAACGCAATCGCCGCGACGGCGAAGAGAACGCCGCCTAAAACCCCGAGCCCGCGGGTCGTGAAGCGAGCAGAACCCCCTTGCGACGGCTCTCGGCCCATGCAACGTTCCCCCGACCTGGTAACAGTTGCCAGGAAAGTTAGCATGGCCGGAGGAAAGGGCGTGGACATGGCGGTTGGGTTTGCTTCAAAAGGAGACGGACGCAGCGCTCGCTTTCCGTTCGGCCGCTTTCTCACTCCTCCGTCCTACAGAGCGAGCAGTGTCACTCCCCCGCCACCCGCACCACCGCCCCGGCCGAATACGCCACGAACTCCGGCGCATAGAGGCTCTGCAACGTCGCCGGGCCGACGCGGAAGGTTCCGGCGACGTTGGCTCGCAGGCGGTATTTGAGGGTGTAGGTGCCCGTGGGTAGATATTCGAAGAAGAAGTCGGTCGCGGCGTCGCGGGTTTCTTCGTAGCGGCCTAGGCCTATGTCGTACTTGTAGCCGGAGCGGACGATTCCGGGTTCGAAGCCGGCGGCTCGGGGGTCTCTAAGGTGGACGTATTCGGCCGTGGCTCGGCTGCTGAGGGTGAGCTGGACTTCGATTTCGTCGCCCACCTGCAGGGTGGCGTCCACGGCGAGCGGTTCGAGGGTGGTTTCGTCGCCTCCGCGGAGGCGACGGTAATAGTGGCGTTCGACGTGGAAGAGATCGCCGCTCGGTTGGGTGGGCAGCTGGTCGGTCGCGAAGTGCCAGGTGGCCGACGCGAACATCAGGCCGGGGGTTTCTTGGGTGACCGTCACCTCGCCACCCTGTGCGGAAGCGGCGCTCGCGGCGTCCAGGGCTTCGCCGGGGATGACGATCTGGTTGTGCTTGCCCGTGTAGCGATCGGGCTCGAAGACGAAATGGGTGGTGCCGGCGGGAACTCCTGCAACCTTTACGGTCGCGGCCTCGCGGGCACCCAGCTGGTCTACTTTCTCAAGGTAGACGGCGAGCGAGTAGAGCACCTCGGCCGTGGTGCGCGTGCTCTGCCAGTGGCCGAGCTTCTTTTGCAGGAAGATCCACTGGACGAGCCCTTGCCGGCGCGGATCGTCGGGGCGCAGCTCCAGAAGGGTGCGGAGCGCGAAGGCATGGCTTTCGACCGTGTCCTGATACCAGAGCCAGGCGCTCTCTTCCGGCTGCCAAAAGGTCCCTTCGTCGCGGGTGGTGCGGGCGGAATCCATCACGCTGTCGAACACCAGCTTGGCGTCGGCCTCGCGTCCCATCCGATGGAGGGTGAGGGCGAGCAGGCCTTTCAAATAGGGCGAATGCTCTCGCCAGTGTTTGAAGCTGAAGTCGACGATCCGCTCCCGATCGGCGGGATCGAGCGCGCCGGCCATCCAGCTCGGGTCGGGATAGGCGGAGGCGACGTAGTTGAGCAGCGTGAGCAGCTCGACACAGCAGGCGCTTTTCTTCTTCGCGATCTCGGCCGCCCATTCGTTCTTGTAGCGTTGCCCGAGGTATCCCCAGCCCTTCTGGACCAGATCCTGCGGCACTTCGACGCCGAACTCGGTCGCGCGGGCGAATCCGGAGAGGAGATAGATCGTCATGTAGTCCGACGCCGGACCGCCCGGCCACCAGGGGAAGGCGCCGCTCCCCAGTTGGGCGTCTTGGAGCTTCGCGAGCGAGGTGTTCCTCTGGGCTTCGGCGATCTTCGGATCGAGCACGCGGATCAGGTCGCGATCGCCATCCTTCGGCCCGCCGCGACCCCCTCGGGACACCGCGAGCCAAGGGGTCTCTTCGAGCAGCATGCGGCGGTTCGGATCGTCCGCGTTCCACGGTTCGGTCGCGGTTTCGCGGGTCGCCATCTGCGCGGCCATCTCGGCTACCGCGGGGTAGCGGTCGAACAGGCTGCGGACGATGCCGGTCGAAAGGAACCGGTTGAGCGTCTGCTCGGTGCATTCGTACGGATAGTCGATCAGATAGGGCAGCGCGTCGAGCACGCCGTAGAACAGCTGGGCGTCGAGCGTCACCACCAATTGCTCGGAGGTGCGGGTGGGATCGGGCTCGTGGAGATCGGCGAATGCGAGCGTTCGACTTTCGTTGCCGCGCAGCGCGGCGAATCGCGATTGCGCCAGGTGCAGGCGGCTCGGCAGGATCGGCAGGGCGCGCAGCTCGCCGTCGGAGAGAACTTCGCCCGCGCCGGTGGAACGCGCCGTGACGCGGAATTCCACCTCGCCTATCGACTTCGGCACGACGAGCGGAAAGACCACCGTAACGCCGCCGCCGGGCTCGACCGTGAACGGCAGCACGGCCGCTGCCGGATCGAGGCCGAAGGCGGCGAGGCGATCTTCTTGAGTCGCCGCGTCCACCAGCTCCAGGCGGACTTCACCCGAGAGCGGCGCCTTGCCCGCATCACCCGCTTCGGCTGCAAAATTGACCACGGCGCGAATCTCCGCCTGATCCCCTTCGCGCAAGAAGCGCGGCAGGTACGGTCGAACCATCAGGCGCTTGGCGCTCCGGGTCTCGGCGTGGACCGAGCCGGAGCGGAAGTCCCTCGTGATCGCATGGACCCACACGCTCCACGAGGTGAGCGAGTCGGGCACGGTGAATTCGATCGCCGCCGAGCCGTCGGCCCCGGTGAGCAGGTGCGGCTGCCAGAACGCCGTCTCGGCAAAATTCGAGCGGAGGGGTGCGGCGGCGGCCGGCGGTGCGGGGGGAGGCGGCGGTGGTGCGGCGGCCGGCTTCGGCGCCGGGGGCGCTTCCATCGCCTCGGGCGACCTCTTGGTAATCATCGTCATCGAGTCGGCCTCGGCCGCTTGCGGAGAAGCGGCGACCCGCATCGAGAGGAACCGCCCGCCACCGCGCCATCCCGGCCCACCCAGCGCGTAGGGGCCGAACCGTTGCAGGGCGTCCTCCTGGAATCCAACGGTGTCCGGCAAGGAGACGAGATCATCCGGGGAGAGGTACCGGCCGCCGTTCTGGCCCAGGCTCGAACGGTCGCCGGAAGGAGCCTCGGCGCGGCGGGGAAACACGCCGATCGCCGACGGCGGATCGTACGGGGCGAACGCGTCGAGCGACCGGTCGTACATCGAGGCGAGCAACTCCGCCGCCGCGACCGGAGCGCGGCTGTCGTCCCCTTTCTCGCCGCTCTCTCGGACCACGACCTTCCAGGTTTCCCGATCGCCGGGGCGAATCCGGTCGCGGAAGCTCGCCAGCTCGACGGAAAGCTCGTGATTGTCCCAGGGAACCTCGATCGCGAGCGCCGATTCAAGCGTCTGAAAATCGCGCAAGGCGAACAGCCGCAGGTAGAGACCACCGCGATCGACCGGGCCGATGGGAAGATCGATCCGGGTGGGGTGATCTTCCGCCACCAGGCGGCGCCGCTCGCGCAGTCGGCCGGATTGGTACGTTTCGAGGATCAGCTCTTGGCCGGGAAAGCCGGAATGGACCAGCAGCCGCGCGGTCTCGCCCACGGAAACCGTGCTTTGTTCGACCGCGAGCAGAGCGGCGACCGGTAGGGGGGCACCGTCACCTGCACCGGGCGGATCGACCACGATCCATTCGCCCTGCGTCTCGGCACGGGCGCCGAAGTCGTCCATGGTTTCGTAGCGCAGGCGATAGGTTCCCGGGTCGAGAGCGGGCAGATCGATCGAGGCGCGACCGTCCTCGCCGTGAGTCAATTCGCCGCGAGCGATTTCCGCGCCGTCAGCCCAACCGCGCAGGGTCCGCTCGAATCCGCCGTACGGTTCCCAGCGCGGGCGCAGCCGGTCTCCCGGCGTGATCGTCGGCTCGAAGGTTCCCTCGGTGACGGCGGCACCCGGCGGCGGCGGGATCGGCTCTTCGCTCGGCAACAGCGGGCGATCGGGCTGGCGCAGCGCGAGGAGCCGCCACGATCCGCGGCCGGCGCGCGGCGCGCCGTCGAGGTCGCGGCGCACGACCGTGATCTCGTTCGAGTCCGTCGAGCGGCCGGCGATCAGGAGAGAACGGTCGGATTCGAGCCGCGCCTCGACCGCGACGAAACCGACGCGGTAGGAGCGCTCGGCCTCGCGGGTCTCGCCCCCTTCGTCGGTGACCGCGGCGCTGATCCGGAAGCGGTAACTCACGTCGCGCGCCGCCCGTTCGTCCGCCTCCGGCGTAAACGCCACGGTGAAGGTGCCATCGGCGCCGATTTTCGATTCTCCCGCCGCCACCCGTTCGGCCGCACCGTGCTGCGGGCGCCAGCCCCAGTAGCCCCACCAGTCGGGGTAGACCGGCTCGCGGGTCACCTGCCAAGTGGCCTGGACGCCGTTGCCGCCGGTCACCGGCAGGCCGAACAGGTAGCGCGCCGTGCCCGCCAGTTGCGCCGGCCGATTGAGACGCAACGCCTCGGCCGGCGGGTCCAACGTGACCTCGAACGTCGGCCGCTTGTATTCCTCGACCTGGATCGAGGCGCTGCCGCCGAACCGGTCGCCGAATGAAACCGAGAGCGACCAGGCGCCGAGCGTCCGGCCGGTGGGGACCGTAAACTCGCCGGAGGCCGTACCGTAGGCGTTCGTGGTGACCGTCATAGAGCCGGCTTCGGCGCCGAGCGGATCGGTGAAACTGATTTTCGCTTCCGTCCGCGGCAGCAGCCGAGGCTCCTCCTCGCCCCTGGCGCTGTAGGCGAGCACTTTCCAGAGCACCTTCTGCCCCGGGCGGTAGACCGCGCGATCGGTGAACACGAGGCCCTGCGAGATCTCGGCCTCCGGCCGGCCGGACGGCTGCATCCAACCGAGATCGATATAGGCGAGCGAGCCGTCGTTTCTCCCGACGAGGAAGTACTGCCGGTAGGGTCCAGGGTTCCCCTCCCGGTCGGCGCCCGGCTCCGGAAAACGAACGAAGCCATCCGCTCCGGCCTTCAAAGTCGACACCAGCATCCACTCGTTCGCCGACGAGCCTTGGGAGTAGAGGCGCACTTCCGCCCCGGGCAGCGCCCGGCCGCTTGCGCCGTCGAGGGCCAAAACCACCAGCTTGCCGCTCTCCAATCCGCGGTTGCTGAGCACCAGATCGCCCACCACCAGCCGCACCGCGAGCAGCCGATTTCCCGCCGGGCGAAAATCTTCGCGCGCCGAAATCAGGATCGCGTACACCCCCGGCGCGTCGAGCGGTGGCGTGACGAACGTCTTATGGCTGGAAAAGTCCGGCGTCGCCGGAAGCTTCACGTTCCAGGTCGCTTCGGGCGTGCTCCGAAGGAGGCGCTCGAACGATTGGGAATCCTCGCGCAGCGGCAGCGTTCCACCGTGCTCGACCCAGCCGGCGAGGTCCAGCCGGTAGGCACGAAAATAGAGTGCGGGAAGGTTCTTGTGCTGTACCTCGATCGAGCGCCGCCGCGGCCCGTCGCTCGCCATCGAATTAGGCGAAAAGTCGGGAGCTTCGATATCGGCCACGATTCGGCGGCAGGCCG
>JBBRUC010000184.1:0-12210 GCA_038248205.1 Thermoanaerobaculia bacterium | reverse complement strand
TGCAGGCGATCGGCCGCGAAGGGGCCATCCACGCCCGCGCGGTCTGGCGGTTTTTCCCGGCCGAGGCGGATGGGGATCGAATCGTGCTGCGCTGCCCCGGCACCGGGGCGGTCGCCGCGGAGTGGACCTTTCCGCGCCAAGCGCGCGAGGGCGGCCTCTGCCTTTCGGACTACGTGCTCCCGGGGGATTCGATCGCCCTATTCGTCACCACGGCGGGCGAGGGGGTGCGCGAGCGGGTCGAGGCCTGGAAACAAGCCGGCGAATACCTCAAAAGCCACGCCTTCGCGGCGCTCGCCCTAGAAACCGCCGAGGCCGCCGCCGAATACCTCCACCACCGCCTGCGCACCGAATGGGGCTTCCCCGATCCCGCCGATCTCTCCATGACCGACCAACTCGCCGCCCGCTACCGCGGCAAGCGCTACAGCTTCGGCTACCCGGCCTGCCCCGACCTCGCCTTCCAGCGCCAACTGTTCACCGCGCTTAAGCCCGAGGAGATCGGAGTCCACCTCACCGAAGGCGACATGATGGACCCGGAAGCAAGCGTCTCCGCGCTCGTCCTTGAGCATCCGGATGCACGGTATTTTGGGGTGTGAGGGCTGGCCGGCGTTGTACTCGAGGGTCTTCGGGCGTTTAGCACCGACCTGGGTGTCGGCCATGCGGAGCATTAGCCCGGCGCGACTTTTGCTCTTTGCTCGCGTAATCTGTGTCGGGCTTTTCGGAGCCCGCTCCATTGGATTCGTTCCAGCCTAGAGGAGGAGACCCCATGAGCTATCCCATCGAAGAGATCGAGGGTATCGGTCCGGCCTATGCGGCCAAGCTCGCGCCTTGCGGCGTCAAAACCACGGCCGCTTTGCTCAAGCGTTGCGCGGATCCCAAAGGCCGCCGGAGAATCGCGGCGGAGAGCGGGGTAAGCGAAGAGCTGCTGCTCAAATGGACGAATCTCGCCGACCTGATGCGGGTTCGCGGCATTGGCCGACAGTACGCCGAGCTGCTCGAAGGGGCCGGCGTCGATACGATCAAAGAGCTTCGGCACCGCCGGCCGGGTAACCTCGCGGCCAAGATGGCCGAAGTCAACGCGGTCAAGAAGCTGACCCGGCGGATTCCGGTCCCGAGCATGATCGAGGAGTGGATCGAGCTGGCGGCGAAACTTGCGCCGGTCATCACCTACTGAGCGGACCGGAGCTTGGGGGGACGCCCCCCGAGTGTAGGAACCGCTTGTAAGAAGAGATACCCGCTCAGTTCCCTAGCGCCAATCCACGAGCGGCAGAATCTCGCACGGGGAGCCGGCGGGAGCGGCGGGCGCTCCTGCCCGAACGCGCACCAAAGCGGTGCCCCGGGCGAAAGCGGCCACGTCGTGCGAGCCGCGCGGAGAACCTGGGCTCACCCGCATCGTTCCGGAGACGAACGCGACCTCGGCCGGCAGGAAGCGGTCGCGGTTTCCCGCGCCGGGCAGTGGGGCGGCCAGCTCCGCGGTGAGCGCGCCGTGCCAGAAGCCGTCGGTTGCCCCGAGCCAACGCCGCAAGGCCGGACGGACGAACAACCAGAAGCAGGTCATGACCGACGCCGGATTGCCGGGCAGGCCGAAGACGATGCCGCGATCATGCACCGCGAAGACCAGCGGTTTGCCCGGCTGGATCGCGACCGCATCGATCTCGATCCGGCAGCCGAGACGTTGGAGCACCCCTTCGGCCAGATCGTGCTCGCCCATCGAAACACCGCCGCAGAGGAGCAGCACGTCGGAGCCGATCCCGCGGGCGATTCGCGAGGACAGCTCGTCTTCGCGATCGGGGGCGATGCCGAGCGACTCGGCCGCGATGCCGATCGAGGCGGTCGCCGCGAGCAAGAAATCGGTATGCGAATCGCGGAGTTGCCCGGCGGCCGGCTCGGACTCGGGGGCGACGACCTCATCGCCGGTGGCGAGGATCGCGACCGAGGGTGCCCGGACCAACGGCACCTCCGAAAACCCATGGGTGGCGAGCAGGGAGAGCGCTCCGGGACCGAGCAGCGCTCCCGCCGGCAGCAGGGGGTCGCCCGCGCGCTGGACTTCGCCGCGACGGCGAATGTGGGCGCCCGCAATCACCGCGGCGCGGAGTTCCACGATCTCCTGGCCGCCATCCGTCTGTTCGATCGGAATCACCCGATCCGCGCCTTGCGGCAGGGGGGCGCCGGTCATGATCCGGACCGCCGAGCCGGCCGGCAGGAGGAAGCCCGGCGGATCGCCCGCGTGGATCGCGCCCGCCACCGGCCGCCGCTCGCCCTCCTCGGCCGCCGCGCCCAGGGCATAGCCGTCCATCGCGGAGACGTCCCCCATCGGCACGTCCACCCGTGCCGCGAGCGCTTCACCGAGCGTCCGCCCGGCCGCTTGCCGCCGCGTCACCATGACGGGGGTCCGCCGTACCAGAAGTGCGTCGAGCGCGCCCGCTATCCTGCTCCAAGCGGCTTCGGGCGAGAGTATCGGCGGTGCCGGCGGTTGAACGGGCGGCAGGTTGGGCAAGCGGCGGCTCCTCGGCTCGCGCCGCCCGGTCTCCTCCGGGCGACGCGGATCAGTCTCAAATGGTATCCTCTCGCTCGTTCCGATAGAGAGAGCGGCCGGCATGATCGAAGCGCAAACGGAGGACGACCTTCCCGAAGCCGAGGAGGCTTCGTTTCAGTATCGAGGGAACCTCTCTGATGTGGCCCTCCCGGAGATCCTCTACACGATCGACCGGTTTCAGGTGCCCGGGCAGATGGAAGCCTCGCGCCCGGGGTCGCTCAAGAAGATCTTTCTGCGCGAAGGAAACGTCGTCTCGGCCAGCTCGACCGATCTCACCGACGGCCTCGGCCATCATCTCCAACGTAGCGGCCTGCTCTCCCCCCAAGCGTTCGCCGAGGCGATGGCCGCCCGCGGCCAGACCAACAAGCGGCTCGGGGTCCTGCTCATCGAGCGCGGCCTGTTGAGCCCCGCCCAGGTCTATCAGGCGATTCGCCAACAGATCGAGGGGATCGTCTGGAGTCTGTTCGATTGGCCGGACGGCGAGGTCAAGTTCAAGATCGGCGGCTTCCGGACTCCCGATGCGATTCGCATCCAGCTGCCGATGCGCCAGGTGATCCTGCGCGGCATCGACCGGTCGCAGAACGCCAAGACCCTGGTCGCCCGGCTCGGCCGGAAGGAAACGGTGTTCGAGCCCTGTTTCCGCACCGAGGACCTGATCGAAACCGCCCTCGACATCGACGAGATGCGCCTGCTGGGCCTGGTCGACGGGCGCCGCACCCTGTTCGAGATCTGCACCCAGGGGCCGCGAGGGGTGGCGGAAAATGGCAAGCTGCTCTACGCTTTTCACGCGCTGCAGTTGATCCGGCGGTGCGAGGCGCCGAGTGCGCCTGTCGCGGAGTCCCCTGTAGACGAGTCCACGGGCGCCATCCGCATTCGGTTCAAAACGATCACGCCCGGCTCCTGAAGCGTCGCCGAAGCGCATTGGCGAGCGCCGGGTTCTCCTCGGAGGAGTCGTCCCCAGATGCCGATCTACGAATACCAATGTCTTTCGTGCGGTACCCGCACCGAACACCTGCAAAAATTCTCGGATCCGCCGTTGCCTGCCTGCCCGAAGTGCGGGGGCGAGGTGAAGAAGCTGATTTCCTCTCCCGCCTTCCAGTTCAAAGGAAGCGGGTGGTACGCCACCGACTACGCGGGAAAGAAGGGCGGCGGCAAGCCGGAATCCTCGTCCTCCGGCGACTCGAAGGCGGAGGGCGCCAAGAGCGAAGGGAGCGGCGCCGCGAGTTCTACCGAGACGAAATCGGAATCCAAGAGCGAAGCCAAGCCGGAAAAGAAGGAGACGGCGACCAAGGGGGATTGAGGGGGTAGCCCCCAAAGCAGCGCCTTCCCCCTAGATAGAAGATCGAGTATATTTCAAAGCGTACCGACACGAGATCAGGGAGGACGGGATTCCGAGTTGATTCGGAGGTCTGCGCTCCCAATCCGTCAGATTCCGAAATCAGCTCGCCGAAGCCGGGGAGATCCTCCATGAAGCGCAGTGCCGTCGCGGTTCTCTGTCTTTCCCTCCTCCTCCTCTGGGCGCCGGGCGCGCGCGCCACGACGTTCCAGATGATGGCCGACGCGGATCTGGCCGATGCCGCCCCCACGATCGCCCGGGTCCGGGTGGTGGCGGTCGAGTCGTCTCCGGCACCGGGTAGCCCGAGCACGGACTACCTGGTCGAGATCGAAGAGCTGGTCAAAGGCTTCGTTCCGGGCAGCACGCTGGTCGTCCGGGTCCCCGGAGGCCTGGGGTCCGACGGTCTCGGCTTGAAGATCTGGGGCGCACCGGTCTTTGAGGCGGGAGAGGAGGCGCTCCTCTTCCTCGCGCCCCACGACGAGGATGGCACCTATCGGGTGCTCCAGCTGATGCTCGGAGCCTTCCACGTCCGTGAGCAGGGGGGCCGGCGGTTCGCGATCCGCGATCTTTCGGAAGCGCAAGAGTTGGTGGCCTCCGAGGGGGCTCCGAAGCTGCAGGCAGGCGCCGATCGCGAGCGCGATCTGGCCGGGTTCGTGCGCTGGCTGGAGGATCGGGCGGTGGGAGACAAGCGCTCCCCCGACTATCTCGCCTCCTCCTCCGCCCCGGGGACGGTCCAAGGGGATTTCGCCTTTTTGCTCCCCGAGGACGGAATTGCCATCCGCTGGTTCCGGTTCGACACCGGCCTTTCGGTGCGCTGGCGCATCCACCAGGCGGCCCAGCCGGGCGTTCCCCTCGGCGTCGCGGTCGACGCGTTGGCCGCCGTGGCGAGAGCTTGGAACGACGATCCCTCCTCGAACATCAACTACACCTATGACGGCACGACCTCGGCCTCGGCGGGGCTCGGGCGCTCGGACAACACCAACACCATCCTGTTTCAGGATCCCGGCAGCCAGGTGGAGGGGAGCTTCGATTGCGCCACCGGCGGAGTGATCGCCGCGGGCGGACCGTTCTTTTTCAGCTCGACCCGGGAATATCGCGGCGTCCGCTACCACGAGGCGGTCGAAGCCGACGTCGTGACCAACGACGGAACCGACTGCTTCTTTAACGCCAACGAGAAATTGGTCGAAGAGATCCTCGGCCACGAGATGGGGCATACCCTGGGTCTCGGCCATTCCCGGGAGCGCCAGGCGCTCATGTTCGCCAACGCCCATGCCGACGGCCGGGGGGCGAGCCTGAACTCAGACGACCGCCAAGGCATCGCGGTTCTCTATGGCAACGGGTCGATTCCCCCTCCGCCGCCGCCACCGCCGCCGCCACCACCCCCGCCGCCGCCCGGGCTCAAGGCGCCGAGCCGGCTCAAAGCGGCGATCGTCAACTTGACCAAGGTCAAGCTCACCTGGAAAGAGAATGCGACGGGTGAAGAGAAGGTGCTGGTCGAGCGCAAGCGGGTCGGCGGCGTCTGGAAGCAGGTGCTCGCCCTGCCGCCGAACACGAAAACGGCGACGATCGGCGGCCTTGCTCCGGGTAAGGTGTTCATCTTCCGGGTCCGGGTGAAGAAGGGCGCCGCGTTCTCGCCTTACAGCACCACCGTGCGCATCGCCGCACCTCCACGGTGAGCCGCGGCGATTTCTCCCTCGCCTTCGGGGGAGGCTGTACGCCGCTGCTGCTCGCGCTGTTCGACGAGACGCCGGTCGTCGGCGGGGCTCGCCTGTCGGTCCATGCCGCGGACGACATGATGAACCACTTCCTCTGGAACTACGGGGAAGGCGGGGGCTGGCAGCTGGAGCAGGCGCTCGCCGCCTACTTCCGCTCCGGACTGCTGATCTGGGAGCAGCAGCGCCGGATTTTGAACTGGCGATTCGGCGATCTCGACCGCCTTGGCGGCGTGCTCGATTTCGCGAGCGGCTACGGCCGCGCCACCCGCTTCATGATCCACGACCTCGGGGGCGAGCGGGTCTGGGCGGCCGAGATCGACCCCGAAGCGGTGCGGTTTCAGGAGGAGATCCTCGGCGCCCAAGGGCTCTTGTCGACCCCGGTGCCGGAAGATCTCGAATGCCCTCGGCGGTTCGACGCCGTCGTGGTCTCGTCGCTCTTTACCCACCTGCCGGAAGCCACGTTTCGCCGCTGGCTCACGCGGCTCTGGTCGCTCGTTTCTCCCGGCGGCCTGCTCGCCTTTAGCGTTCACGGAGAGCATCTCCTTCCCCCAGGCGCCGCTCTCTCCGAGCGGGGAATTCATTTCATCCCCCAAAGCGAAAGCAGGTTGCTCGAAACCGACCTCTACGGCAGCACCTGGGTGAACGAAGCGTTCGTTCGCGAGACCCTGGCCGCCGCTGCGCCGGGCGCTTCGGCGGCGCTCTTCCCGCGAGGTCTCGCCCATTTCCAGGATCTTTGGATCGTGGTCGATGAGCCCGCGGTCGATTTCTCCGGCCTCGACCTTCGCCCGCCGCTCGAAGGGTTCATCGAGAGCTGCCGGTTCGAGCCGCCGAATCTCCTGGTGGTCGGCTGGGCCGCCGATCGCCATTCGGGCCGATCGCCCTCGGAGGTGCAGCTATTCGCAGGCGATCGGCAGCTCGCCTCGACCCGCGAGCTCATCCCCCGGCCCGAGGTCCGGGAGCTGTTCCCCACCGAGAACACCCAAGCGGTCGGCTTCGAACTCCACGCGCCCTGGCCGCAGGATCTGTCGCGGACGGAGACGATCCTCACCGTCCGGGCGATCGATGCCGCGGGCCGGCCGAGCACCCTGTTGTCGGCTCCGTGCGAATCGGCGCTCTTACGGTCGGTCCGGTTCGATGCCTGGATTCTCGCGCGGCGCCGTGAGGGGGAGCTTGCGCAGGCGGCCGCCGAGCGCGAGGCGGAGCGAAGCTTGGCCGAACGGACGCAATCCGAGCTGCGCGCCCGGATCGACGCGATGCGGGCCAGCCGCTTCTGGCGCTTGCGAGAGGTCTGGTTTTCGCTCAAGCGTAGGCTCGGTCTGACCGACGAGCCCTAGATCGGGCGATAGAATGGAGCGATGGCGGTACCGCGGATCGAAGAAGTCCTCTCCGAGGCCGAACGTTCGCTTACAAGTTGGGGCAGGCTTGCGCTCTGCCAGATTGTCCGCGCCGAGGGCTCAACGCCGGGCAAGATCGGCTGGAAGTTGATGGTCCGCCCCGACGCCACCTCGGCCGGCAACCTCGGCGGCGGGGCGTTCGAGGGACTGGTGCGCGCCGATGCCGCGGCGAAGTTGGCGGACGGCTCGCAATCCGAGATCAAGCGGTACTACTTCACCGAAAAGGCGGTACGAGGCGAGCCGACCGGCATGGTCTGCGGCGGCATGGCCGAGGTCTTCTTGGAAGTCCTTCACGCGGCCCCCCTGCTGGTAGTCTGCGGCGGCGGCCCGGTGGGCCAAGCGCTCGCCCGAGCCGCGGCACTCGCCGGGTTCGACCTGTTGATCGCCGACGACCGCGAGGACTTTCGCCGTCCCGAGCTGTTTCCCGACGGGGCGGAAATCGTCACCGTCGATCGAGAGTACACCGAGGATTTCCTTAGCCCCTATGCCCGGCGGGATCTGTTCGTCGCGATCGTCTCACGCTGTTGGGAGACCGACACCGCGGCGCTCGGGGCGTTGCTGCGCGCGGCGCCGCCTCATCTGCGATACGTAGGATTGATGGGGAGCCGGCGGAAAATCGAACGGGTGCGCTCGGAGGTAGCGGTGCGCGGCGGCGACCTCTCCCGGATTTCGCTCCGGGCGCCGATCGGTCTGCCCATCGGCGGCGACTCGCCGGGCGAGATCGCGATCTCGATCCTTGCTGAAATGATCCGCGACCGCCACCAGGCGACCGATGACTCGCTCCGGCGGGCCGAGGCGGAAAACCGTGAAAGGGTTGTACGGCATGCGTGAAGGGCGAAGGGAACGGAGCATCGGGCGGCGAGCCGTCTGGGCAGGCGTGGCGGTTTGTCTCGCCTGGATGGCGGCACCTCGGGTGGAGGCGCTGGAGCCGGTCGGGACGACGACGGAGGTGGCGTCCCCGGCGTGGCACCCGCTGCCCTTGGAAGGGGCGGACGTGCGGGCGCTCGCGATCACCCCGGGAGCGCCGGACCGCCTGTTTGCCGGCACCTCGGCGGGCCAGGTCTACCGGACGGACGACGGCGGCGGGCGTTGGGCTCCGGCGGGGCCGCCGCTCCCCTTTCCCGGCTGGGTGGTCAGCTCTCTCCGATTCGAGACGAAAGGCGCCGAAACGCCGCGGCTCTGGACGGGACTCTGGGGTATCTGGGGCGGCGGCCACGTCGCCTCCTCCGATGACTTCGGCGCCACCTGGGTCTCGCGTAGCGGCGACCTGCCCGACCTGCAGGTCTACGTCGTGGCGCCGGTTCCTGGAGAAGAGGGACGGCTCTACGCCGCGACCGCCGACGGCGTGTGGGGAACGATCGACGGCGGCAAGAGATGGCGCCACCTCACCGCGGCCTTGCCCGAGATCGGCAAGGTGACGAGCCTGCTGGTCGATTCCCTGCGGCCCGCGACGATCTTCGCGGGCACCTGGCGCCAGGCGTACCGCAGCGACGACGGTGGGGCTACCTGGCGCGGCGTGTTCGACGGAATGGTGCTCGATTCGGAAGTCTTCACCCTCACCCCCGGCCGGGAGCCGGGCGAGATCTGGGCGTCGACCTGCGGCTGGGTCTACCGAACGCTGAACGGCGGTGGCAGCTGGCAGCGCTATCAACAGGGCTTGAGCGAGCGCCGGACCCCGAGCTTCGCGGTGCTTCCCGACGGACGGCTGCTCGCGGGCACAGTCGCCGGGGCCTATTTCTCGACCGACGGCGGCGCGAGCTGGAAGCTCGGCTCGGACCCCGCACTCTCCGTGCTCTCGATCGCGGTCGATCCGGCACGCCCGGGGCGGATCGTGCTCGGCACCGAAGGCTCGGGAGTCTGGATCTCCTCGAACGAAGGCTTCCGCCCGGCAAACCGCGGTCTGTCGAACCTCCGGATCGGCGCGCTCGCCGTCGCACCGCCCGAGCTCCTGGTCGCGGTCAACTATGCCGGGCCGGCCTCCGGCGTCTACCGCTCGACCGACGGCGGCCGGACCTTTCCGGATTTCTCCCCCTTGCCGACCGTGCTCGACCTCGCGGTCGATGCCGGGCGCGCCTTTGCCGCCACCGATCGCGGCCTGTTCGAGCGGAACGGAACCGCCTGGCGGCGCAGGCCTGAGCTCGCGGAGCGCCGGGTGGACGAGGTGGAGCAGATCGGTTCGCGCACCCTCGCGCGGGCCGGCGGCGGCCTGTTCGAGCTACGCCGGCCGGCACAAGGCGGCGACGAGCGCTTCGAGCCGCTGCCGGTCCCCGGCGGCGAAGCGACCCTTTCGGCGGTGCTCTGGTCCGGCGCGCTCTGGGGGAGCGACGGGAAAGGCATCTTTCGCTTTGAAGAGGGGAAGAGAACACCTATCGCCGCGCCGTTTCCCGGCGGTCGGGTGGAGCGTTCCAGCGTCGGACTGCTCTATTCGGGCTCCGGCGGCACCTTCTTGCGAACCGCACCCAGCCAGGCCTGGATCGAGCTGGCCAAGGGCGCCTCGCGGGTACTCGCCACCGGGGACGAGCGTTCCACCGCGGTGATCGTCACGGCAGATGCCGCCTACCTCCTCGACCGCTCGGGCGATCCCGCCCACCCGGCGCTCCAGCTGCTGGCGCTGCCGTTTCCGCACCGGGATCTCACCGCGGCGCGGATCTTCGAAGGGCGCCTGTTGCTCGGCACGTCCGGCTATGGCGTGCAGGCGGGGGCGCCGTAGCCCTAGGCGGCCAGTCGATGCTCAATACACTACAATCACGCACACCGTTTTATCGTTAAGGCCCGAGACTTTCACGCTTGAACCACACCGTGGATATTCCAAGGTTCTCGCACCTCGATCTCAATCAAGGACTCTTTTCCGGCGAGATTGACGAATCCTTCGCGCGTTTCGGCGGAGAGGTACTCGCCAAAGATCTTCCTGATTTACAGACCTTTCCTCACGGCGGTAAGGACGGGGGCATCGACTTTGTCGCGGGTCTTGGCGATCGGGCAGTCGGTGATTTCAAGGCGCTTTCGACCGACGGTCTGGGACCTGCTCGCGCCGAATGGCGCAAGGTCGCAGAGCGGTTCCAGAAGCACCTTTCTTCCCCGGACGGACCGACGAAAGGTCAATCGCAGTATTCCCCCTGGTTTCTGACGGATCGTCCTATTAGGAGCTACGACTTCTGCCTAAGCTCTCGATTAAAGACGCAAGACCAGCTGGACCAGCTGCGACGAGAGATCGAGAGATTTTTCTCCGGACTTGCCTCTACCCACCTGCATCTCGCGCATCTCGCCAACGTAAGAGTGAGGATTCGCGATTGGACATGTTTCGAATCCCTCCTTCGTGATCAACCTCACCTTTTATTTCGTTGGTTCCCGCGTACTCGTCCCCGGGGCTTAATACCGCTCGAAGAGGATTCCTCACTGGCCTCGTTTCGGGCCTATCTGCGGTCGGATCGCCTTAGGTATTACAGCCGAACCGAGCATCTTCAGCGCCGGGCAAATTCTCTTAGGCCTGATGTCGAAGGCGAGCTGCTTGCGAGAATCGATTACCGTCGAGTGAGCGGTCTCCTCCTCACTGGAGGTGGGGGTGTTGGCAAGACGCGACTTGCCATGGAACTCGGCCGCCGAGCAGCGTCCGAAGGGGCGCTCGTCTTGCGGGCGATCGGCCGGATAGGAGATGACGAACTCCTACGCCTCGGAGCGCACCTCCGGCCGCTCGCTCCCTGTCTTATTCTCATTGAGTATGTCGAAACGCAGGAGAATTTCGAAGCTCTCGTCGATTGCATCAACACCCTCAATGACACGTACGAATTACGAATCGGCTACATCGCGACTTGCCGGACTAGCTACTACGGTACGATTTCCGGTCTAACGCGGCACTCTCAAGTGAATCTTTCTCCGCCTCCTGGAGCGGCCGAAAAGGATTCTGAACAGGACTTCCGAAAAGCTGCGGTCGAACACATCCTTGCGCAGTCGGTAGGGGTCAGCCCCGATTCGCTAAGAGTGTGCCGCGACTCGCCGGTTCTGGCTGTCTTCTTGGCCTACCTTCGAGACCAGGGCCGCGAGCCGGATCTCGCCGAACTCCTAGGCGAGAACGATTTCGGTCAATGGGTTTCGCGCCGGATTCAGGCGACCTTCGGTGCTCGGGAAATCCAGCGGGATCTCGCCACCCTTGTTGCTCAGCTCCCTTTCCGAGACGAGGTTGCGGGTTCGCTTCTCCCGTCTGGCCGCGAGGTCTTCGACCGGTTGGCTACTGACGGCTGGGTCGAGAGGGAAAAAAGTGCTTCGGGCCTCTCGCTTCTTTGGTCTTCCATCCACGATGTCCTGGCGGACCAAATTTTGCTCGGATATCTGCGGCAAGTTCCCCATACGACGGAGCATTTCCTTCGGGAACTCCTTCGAACCGCGGGCACGGCAAGGACGCTGTCCTCGGTTGTAATTGCTCTCCAAAGGATTCAAGGAGAATCTCCCGTTGCGCACGTGGACTGGCCAAGCCTTCTCGAAAGCGAGGTGGCTAGAGATCCCGTAGCTTGGCGCCCGGCACGTCACATATTGCTGGCCTCACCGCTCTTGGCTGGAGGAGCTTGCCTCCACCTCCTCTCTGAAACGCTCGAACCTCTCTGGGCGGGATTTGAAAGCGACGTCGACTTCCATAATCGACTCGGCTATTTCGCCCGATGGGAAGTTCTCAATTCGGGTGTGCTGGATGATCGATCCCGAGCGAACCTCACTCGGTGGATCGGGCGAATTGCGCCTTACGCTCGTGCCAGCAATTTTGTCCTCACTTGGGGATTGCGCCTCGGGGTCGAAGAAGTCCTGACTGAAAGCCTGCGTTGGATTCGCGAACGGCCAGATTTGTTTCAGACTCACTACTTGCTCGTCTCTTGGCTCGACTGCGGACTCAGTAACCAGGAAATTGAAAAGCCAGTACAAAATTGGCTCCGGACTTGGAGGACCGCCTTTCACGCGAGCTTCGTTTTCAAATCCTGGCTGGACGCCAAGGGCGAGATCGAACTGGTCCGAGGACCGATCGGGGATTGGCTACGCCACGAAGAGAATCGATACCTTCCAGAGGCGAGCTTCGTTTTCAAATCCTGGCTGGACGCCAAGGGCGAGATCGAACTGGTCCGAGCACCGATCGGGTATTGGCTACGCCAAGAAGAGAATCGATACCTTCCAGAGGCGAGATTCGTTTTCAAATCCTGGCTGGACGCCAAGGGCGAGATCGAACTGGTCCGAGCACCGATCGGGGATTGG
>JBBRUC010000183.1:0-12216 GCA_038248205.1 Thermoanaerobaculia bacterium | reverse complement strand
GCTCGTCGAAGGTCACGATCTGCTCTTCGGAAAGCGGGTACCACGACGGGAGGTTGCCGCAGGTGAACGCGTTCTGGTCGACCTTCGAATCGCGCCACACGATGTAGTCCGTACCACCGGTGAACGCTCCGCCGTTGATGTAGCGCGCGGCGAAGTTGGTCGACAGCGGCTCGCGGTTGTCCGCGGCCGTCCAGTTCACGTACCGACCATAGAAGGTGTACTCACCCGGGACGGAAGTCTCCGGATTCGTGGCCGAAGCCTGGATGTGGACGAGCGTCTCACCCTGGGCGAAGTTCTCACCCGAGTTGACGTAGAAGTAGTCGCCCCACAAGACGTTCTGGTTGGTCGCGTCGCCCGAGCCGCCGGAGACAAAGTAGCCGATGTCGCCCGGGAAGCGCAGGGTGCAGTTGTTGACGGTGTCGACGGTGATGTAGCCGCGGGCGATGTTGTCGCCGAAGGCCCGACCGGCGCAGCCGTTCAGAATGGCCGAGAACGTACCCGTGTGCGACGCGCGCAGGTGGGTGACGAACGAAGCCGGAATCGCGGGCGGCGGCAGCTGGCCGCTGCAGCTCGCGAAGTTGATGTCCTGCGAGAAGGTACCCTTCGGGCTGATGGCATCGCCCGGATCCTGACCCGCCGACGCGGTGGTCGGCACCGAGCCGTTGAAGATGTCGCGGATGCTGATGGACTGGACGTCGTAGCCGGTCAGGTAGATGTTGAAGTCGAACGTCGGGACCGACAGGTCGGACCAAAGAACGACGTGGGCGAGGACGGCGGTGGCCGACGCGTTGTTGACCGAGAACAGGGTGTTGATCCCGTCCGGGTTGTCCAGATCGACTTCGAAGTACGGCAGCAACAGGGTTGCGGCCGGCGCGTCGTCGATGGTGCAGATCGTGGTGAGCGGCGCCTGTTGAGCCCAGAGGCCCGACGCCCCGGCCGCTGCGAGCAGCAGGCCGAGAAACAAGTTTCTCTTCATCGTTCGTCTCCTGAAAGATCGTCGTCGGACGGAGAGACAACACTGCCCCTCACGGTCGCCCTACTCCGAGATTTGAGTCACTGGTAAAACTGGGCCGTAGGATAGCGAAAAGCCCGGCACAAGGCCAGAACAATATTTTCCCCCAGAAGTTTCTCCGCGGACCCCACTCTTGCCCTACCCCCGCCACCTCTATACAATCCGCGTCCTCCCGCTCGTGGGGCAGTAGCTCAGCTGGGAGAGCACCACGTTCGCAACGTGGGGGTCGAGGGTTCGAGTCCCTTCTGCTCCACCATTTCCGACATGCCGCAGGAATCGCCGCGTAAGGCCTTGAAAACCCAGGGAGTTGAGGGTGTTCGAAGGCCTTCGCGGCGAAGCTTTACTGAAAACCCGACACTTGATCGGCTCTGCGAAGACTCGAACCTAGGCCCTGTTGTAGACTCCTGGTGACAGCCCCGGTATCGCCTCTCCTGCTCGGGAGTGGCTGGCTGGTGTCCGGCAGTTGGTACAACGCCGGAGGCACCGCAGAGAGCGGTGTGGCCGAGGTGGAGCTAATCGCCGACGGCCGGCCGACCGGCGCGGTCCAGCGTATAGCCGTGGGACCGATTGGCCCGGGGGCCACACTAGGCTATCAGGCCCGGTTTGATACCTCGCAAGAAGGCCAGGGACATGTAATTACCGCGTCGGCGGTCTGGCGCCCCTAGTAGGCCAACGAATGTCACACAAGATTGATCGACAGATCCGCTCCTTAAACGACAGGCGCAACGCGCTGCTTGATGAACTGGAGTCTTTGAGCCCCGAGGATCTCGCTCGGCGTCCAGGCCCGGGAAAATGGTCGATCCTGGAGATCGTGGAGCATCTGGTGATCTCTGAGGAGTTGGTCCTCCTGGGCCTGCCTCCGGTCGAGAGCCTGGTGGCGCGACGGCGGCGCTTCAAGCACCGGTTCGCTTACCTGGTGGTGTTTTTCGTTCTGCGCTTTGGAGTTCGGGTGAAGACCCCGTCGCCCCAGATGAATCCGCAGGGCGGGGGGTCGCTCCCCGAGTTGCGGCGCCGGTGGGACGAGAATTTCGACCGGCTTCGCGCCTACGTCCCTGCTCTGGGTCGGGAGCGCCTGGGCCACGCCGTGTTTCGGCACCCGGCGGCCGGCCCGATCACTTTCTCCCAAGCACTTATCCTGGATCGGCTGCACCTGCGAACCCACACACGGCAGATTCGCCGGTTGCAAGCTCGGTAACGCCGCGTCGGCAGGAGCGGCCTGGCGCACCGAACCGGACCCAAAGTTCAAGCCTTGACGGACTTCTCACCACGAGCCTACTCTCGGCCGCTGACCAAGGTGAGAGGTGATCAGGAGACGGCCTTTGAAGGACACGGCAAGCGAGCAAATCATCGAGGCGCTTCGAGAGGTCGGCGCTCCCGGAAGCTACAGCGCGCGGCGAACGGCGACGGCTGAGGATCTCCACATCGAGATCAAAGGGATGGGACCGCTTCGATTTCCCATTTCCAGCGCGCAGGCGCAGAGCCTCTGCCGAATCGTTCAGCCCGCTCGGTATGGGAAGGGGACCCAGACGCTCCTCGACCGGCGGGTCCGAGACACGGGGGAAATTCCCAAGAGCCGGGTAAAGATCGACCAGCGGCGGTGGAACCGGACGCTATTGCCCGTGCTCGATGCGCTGCGCGCCGATCTCGGCCTGCCCGAAGGTTCCAAGCTGAAGGCCGAATTGCACGGTCTGCTCGTCTATGCCCCGGGCCAGTTCTTCCGGCCGCACCAGGACTCGGAAAAGTCCGATGAAATGATCGGAACCCTGGTCGTGACGCTGCCTGCTACGTTCCGAGGCGGCGCGATCGTCGTCGAGCACCAAGGCGAGCACGTGGAGTACCGCGCCACCCAGCAGCCCCTCTCCTTCATCGCCTTCTATGCCGACTGCCGCCACGAGGTCCGGCCGGTGAAGTCGGGGCATCGGATCGTCCTGACCTATAACCTGATGCTCGCGGGTGAGCCTCGGACTGGCGCGAGTCGGGTCGGGCAGGGTCCGACGGTGGTCAACGAACTTGCCGAACAATTTCGCCGCTATTTCGCCACGCCGTTTCCATTACGGGAATGGGAGAAGGAGGACGGAAACCCACGGAAGCTACCGAGTCGGCTGGTCTGCCTCCTAGACCACCAGTACACCGAACGGGGCTTGAGCTGGCATCGCCTCAAGGGGCAGGACGCCGCGCGCGCCGCGGCGCTCCAAGCGGCAGCAGAACACGCTGGCTGCGAAGTAGTGCTCGCGCTCGCCAAGGTCCATGAAATCTGGGACTGCGCTGAGGAGGACTGGGATCGATCCCGGTACCGCAGGCGACGCTCCTGGCACACCGACGAATTCGACGATGAGATCGAAGACGACGAACCTCCGGCCAAAAGCTCGAATGAATACACGCTGGGCGACCTCCAGGACCGGAGCATTACCCTGGAGTGCTGGCTCGATCCAACGGCAACGAAGGCCGAGTCGGTGGCCACGCAGATTGCCGACCGGGAAGTCTGCGCCACGACGCCGTCGTCGGCCCTCAAGCCCTATGCCTCCGAATATGAGGGGTACATGGGGAACTACGGCAACACGATGGACCGCTGGTACCGCCGCGCGGCCATCGTCCTCTGGCCGCGCGAACTCACGTTCGCGGTCCGTTCCGAGGCATCGCCCGCGTGGGCACTTGAAGCTCTTAAGAAGAGCATCCAAGCTCGCGAGGTGGCCGAAGCCCAGGCGATGGCGACAGCCCTGAAGCCGCATTGGCAGGATGTCGCACACCACGAAGCGGGACGCAAATTTTTCGACCAGGCGCTGCGCGTCGCCCTTGGTTTAGAAGAGCCGGAGCTGGCGGCATTTCTCCTGTCGCCTTTTTCAGTGGAGGCGCTGTCGCCCGCGCGTGCCCGGGTTTTCATCGCCCTGCTCCAACGCTATGGCGAAACTTGGGTTCGGTCCCTGCTCACCGAGTGGGCTCTCTCCCGCCGAGCATGGCTCGATCCGGCAAAGCAATTCGCCTGGCTCACCGCACTGCCCCGCCTTTGCGAGTCCCTGCGCGGAAGCAATGATGCCCTGGGAACGTCGGCCGCGCACCTGCTGCTTGAGGATCGCTGGCTGTGGTTGAAGCGCAAAATCGAAGGATTGCGCGGCCTCTTGCCGCCCAGCCGACGCGACGAAGAGCTGGCGAAGCTGGCGCAGCCGATTCTGGGTTTCCTCGAAAGCCTCTCGGAGATCGGTGAGGCCGACACGCGGAACGAGGCGGTCGCCTATCTCTGCGCTGAGGAGAATGAGCCGCTATTTTCAATGCTCCTGCTAATAATGCGCCAGGCCGCCAAGAAACCGACGCCGACGATCAGTGCCCTGCCAGGCCTCAATGCCATCGCACACCACCTCGCTCGAAGGCTCGAAGGGCGGCTCAAACGGCCCGCCCGAAGGAAGGACGACTGGTCGATCGCTCTTCCCCCAGGCTGCGACTGCGAACTCTGCGGCCAACTCGCCACGTTTCTCTCCGATCGACAGACGAAGCAACTCCTCTGGCCGCTCGCCAAGGAAAGGCGCCTGCACGTCCACGACCGGATCTCCAAACACGAGCTTCCGGTCCGCCACGAAACTCTGCGCACGGGCAGTCCCCACAAGCTGGTCCTGACCAAGATGCCGGACCTGTCCGAGCGCGAGGAGAAAGAGCGCCGTTCTTGGCAGGCCGATCTCGAGTGGCTCGACGGGGCGGCTTTCGGCGGCGACCCTAAACGCAGGCCGGCCGCGAAGAAGGGGTTGAAATAACGCGAGGGGATCAACCCTCAAACACTCTTGACACCAGCCACTGCTCCGAGCGGGCAGCTTCACGTTCCGATCCCGAAGAGGGCGGCAATTTCAGCCTCGCCCATCCGGTCGAAGTCGTCGGGGACGGCGATTTCGCCCGTCAGGAATCCTAGGCGCCGCAGCGCCATGGGCGCTTCGAGAGCCACCACCTTCACCAGCGGTTTACCTGCCTTGGCGATGACGAACGGCTCACCGTTGGCGGCCTGCTCCACCAGCTTTGAGAACTGCGTCTTGGCTTCATGGATATTGACAATGGTCATAGCGCCCTCAGTGGACTAAGTCGACAGGACTCTGGCAGGTGGCCGACTCCGGAACGCGCGTCAGTCGCTCGATCTCAGCCTCCGGAGTCGTCGCGAGGAACGGCGTGTTCCGATACGAGGTCTCGACGATCTTGCGGTTCATTTCGCGCCGGTAGGTGACGAGCCGACGCGCCACATCGCCTTCGACGTCGGCCGCGAGGTCGAGCACCCGCACCGGCTGGCTGCAACGGAAGTCGAGATCCGCAAAACTCAGGTCGCGAATCGGGCGCCGTTCGCGGGTGCGAAAATGAACCCGCAGGCGATCGAGTTCATAGACCAGACTCCAACGGGTGGAAGGTTGAGCCGCCTGATCGAGCGTTTCGAAGGCGTAGGCGACCGCGTCTTTTTTCCCGTTCCCTCCCGCCGCGACAAAGCCCTCCACCCGCTCCACCGTTCGGGCAAAGCGAGAGAGCGACCGTACGTCCTGGGGGGCGGGCTTGTCGCCCAGGTCGCGCTCGTAGCGGAGCGACCGGTCGTAGGTGTCGTTGGTCAGCACGGCGACCGGTAGGTTCTCGCCGCTATGGGCGACCAGCCGACCGTCCAGGAACTCGACGGTCGCCACCTTTCCGGTGCGATCCGCGACCAGGTAGTGAAGCGGCGCACCCGAGACGATTCGAATCGTCCGGTTGGAGGCGAGCACTTCGGCCACCGTTGCCTGGGTGTCCAGTTGGTACTGAATCCACTGCAAGACGTCCACCGTCCGCCGCGCATCGTTCCCGGGATAGCGGCTCTCTTCCAGCCACATCAGCTCGATCGCGAGCCCCGCCTCGTTCATGCCGCCAGAGGGAAAATCGCGCCCGTACTGGTTAAAGGTGACGCTGCCGTACTTGGCGGTCCACCGCGCCGGCCGGTCGCCGCTGTCGGCCACCCGTGCGAGCCCCCTCGGGTTCACGACCAAGAGGCCGTCGCCGATGCTCCAATCGTAGTTTTTGCCGAAGATCACCCGCCCGGAGTCGCGCAGGCAAAACGTCGTACACGCAGAGACCGGGACGGAACCGATCGCCAGGAGGACTCCGAAAACGGCGACGCCAGAAACGAACGGAGGCATACGGAAGGAGGTTGGCCATCTCATTCGGCGAGTTTACTAACTCTTGGCCGTCCGAGTGGGCACCTTGCGGTGGCAGGCCAACTCTTAGAGACTTGACGCAACCGACATGTCGAATCGCCCGCGCGATCTGCCGAGCTTGGATGCTCTGGGTCGAGACCTCCTTCGGGTCTCCCGGTGGCGCAAGGCGTTGTCGTTGCTGCTGCCGTTTCTGCTCACGGCGTCGTTCTTCGCCCTCTCCGCCCGCGGGTTCTGGTTTCTGGCCCTGCTCTGCCCGGTCGGCTTGAGCTTTCTCACCTACGCCTCGACCTCGCACGATCTGGTGCATCGCAACCTGAAGCTGCCGAGCCGGCTGAACGAACTTCTCCTCTCCGCCGTCGAGCTGCTCGCGTTTCGCAGCGGCCATGCCTACCGCACCGTGCATCTGCATCACCATGCGCACTTCCCGGCGCCGGACGACATGGAGGGGGAAGCAGCCGGCATGCCTTGGCACCGCGCGCTGCTCTCGGGGGTAACGTTGCAGGCTCGGCTGTGGATCTTTGCTCTGCGCCAAACCGGTCCCCATCGCCAATGGGTGAAGGTGGAGATTGCCCTGGCCGCCCTCCTGGCGGCCGGCTGCCTGGCCCTTCTGCCGATTACTCCCCTTCCCGCGCTCTACCTTGGGCTGATGGTGGCGGGCAGCTGGATCTACCCGTTCATGACCGCCTATCTGGTTCATGACGAGAACGGCGCCGGCGAGCTGACGCAGACCCGCCTGTTTCGCGGCCGGCTGCTTTCCCTCCTAGCGCTCGAACACCTCTATCACCTGGAGCACCACCTCTATCCACAGGTGCCCCATCACAATTGGCCGCGCCTCGCACAACGGCTCGATCCGTACTTCAAAAGCCGCGGCCTGCGCCCGGTGAAGCTTCTCTTCTAGACCGCGAGATCCGCTTTGAGCAACACCCTCCGCTCTAGTGATCGCTTCGCCGAACCGTTGTTCTCCGCTCTGGTCGGCGACGGCCGGTCGCTGCTGTCGTTGACCGGCCTCGCGCTGATCCTCTCCGGCGGCTTCATGCTGTTCCTCTCCGCCACCGGCTCCTTCCTGCCCCACGACATCTCCTATCTGGGAATGGACGCGAAGACGTTGTGCGATCTGGCGCAGTGCCGCGTGGTGCACTTCATGTTCCACGACCGGGTGTCGTTCGGCGGGGTGCTGATCGCCATCGGCACCCTCTATCTCTGGCTCGCCGAGTTTCCGCTTCGGCGCGGCGAGGAATGGGCCTGGTGGATCTTCGCGGTGGCAGGGCTCACGGGATTCGCCAGCTTCTTGAGCTATCTCGGCTACGGCTATCTCGACAGCTGGCACGGCGCTGCGACGCTTGCGCTCCTCCCTCTATTTCTCGGAGGTCTGTGGCGGACCCGCCGCCTTTTGGCCGCCGAGGCACGGCGCGGATGGCGCTCCCTGCTCCCCCCCGGCCAGCCGCTCCACCTGCGAACACGCGCGGGGCTTGGCCGTGCGCTCCTCCTGTTCTCGGGGCTCGGCATGACGCTCGCCGGCTCGGTGATCACCGTCGTCGGCATGACGACCGTTTTCGTGCCGGAAGACCTCGCCTATATGGGCCTATCGGCCGCGCAGATCGGAGACATCTCCTCGCGCCTACTCCCGCTGATCGCCCACGACCGGGCCGGCTTCGGCGGCGGCCTCCTCTCTTGCGGCGTGACCGTCTTTCTGATCGTCTGGAAAGCCCCGCTCACCCGTGCACTGTGGGAAGCGTTGCTGATCTCGGGGCTCGCCGGTTTCGGCTGCGCGATCGGCATTCACTACCAAATCGGCTACCTGATCTTCACCCACCTCGCCCCGGCTTGGGTGGGCGCGTTGATCTACCTCGCGGGCATGGGGTTGCTCTGGCGGCGGTGGCCGCAACAAGTCGCCTGACGTACGGATCGAGTTTCCGGAGATCGAACGATGCAACTGACCGTGCCAATCGAGACGCGCCGACGCCAGCGCGCGGCCCTGATCCAAAAGCTTCAGCACGTGGTGATCGCCTTCGTCCTCTTGCTGGACGGACTCGCCCGGTTCGGCAAGGAAGCCGGCTTCGGCTCGTTCGCTCTGGCGACGGCGGAGGTGGTAACCAGCGCGCTCGTCATCCTCTTCTTCGCCCGCGCGATCAAAAAATCAAGGGTGGCGTCCGAAGAGCTTGGACACCACGGCGTGGATTGGGTCGACATCTTCTTGGGCGTAATGCTGGTGATCGAGGCCCTGGTCCATCGGCAGGAGACCGGCCACCTTCCGGGACCGAAGATCCTACTGGCCGCGGTGACCTTCGTTCTCGGTCTCGCCCATGGGCGCGTCTGGACCTTTGGTCAACGTCGCAGAGCGCTGCGGGTGACGGAAACCGGCATCAGCCTGGGCAGCCGCTGGGGCTCGCGCCTCACCGCCACCTGGCCCGAGATCGATCGGTTCGAGGTGTCGCCCGAACGGGCCGAACTCGCGACGCGAACCGGCGCCGAGCGCTCGATCGACATCGCGGGCCTCACGAACCGGCCGCAGGTTCTGGAGGCTCTGACCGTAGCGCACGACCGTTGGGAAGCGGCGAAAGCGCTCCGTCTGGAGGGATCGTCGGAGGTCCAAACCGCCGCCGTATGAACCGAAGGCGGTTGTCGAATCCAGAGGACCGAACCGGAGGCACCGGATTTCGCGCTGGCGCGAATCGTCGAGGCCCCACGCCCCTTTTGCGATCGATCGATGAGCTGGGGCTCGGCGGGTAGGTCGCCGAGGTCTTTCGTGCTGATCTGCCAGTAATCCGCGCGAATTGCAAGGTCGAAGGGGGTCATTTACGTCTTAGCACGGCGAAAGGAGATTTTCGCCGTGCCCCCACACGATCACCTGTTCAAATCGCTGTTCCGCGCGTTCTTCCGGCAGCTCCTGCTCCTGGTCGATGTCCAGCTCGCCGCGCGGGTCGCTCCCGAGACAGCCATCGAGTTCCGCGACAAGGAGCTGATCCCCAACATTCCGGAGGAAGATCATCGGGTCGTCGACCTCCTCGCCGCGGTCCCCGACTCGACCGGCGGATGGGCGTTCCTGGTCCACGTCGAAATCGAGAGGAATGCTCTCAAAGACTTTGGCCGGCGGCTTTGGGATTACTCGATCCGCCTGCGTGGAAGTTATCCCGAGCCTCTCGTCTCTATCGTCGTCTTCCTTCACGGCGGCCCGCCCGGTCCGGTCTGGCAAACGCACATCGAGGAGACCGCCGGGCACGAGATCAACCGGCTGCGCTACCTCTCGTTCGGCCTCTCGAAGCTCCCCGCCGAGCAACTCCTCGCCCGGCCGGAGCCACTCGCTTGGGGCTTGGCCGCCCTCGCCAAACCCGGCAAGCTCGGCCGGGCACGAGTCAAGTTAGAAGCGCTCAAGAAGATCGCCAACGCCCCGCTCCGCGGGCACCAGAGGCTCCTCTTGATCAATTGCGTCGAAACCTACCTACCCTTGAAAGGGCGGCACGCGGAGGAGTACGCTTCCCTCGTACGCGCCCAAGAATCTCCGGAGATCCAAACCATGCAAATGACCTGGGCTGACAAAATCGAAGCGAAGGGGCGGAAAGAGGAGCGCGAAGAAGGTGCGGAGCGCCTACGGGGTACGGTGATTCGCCAGCTCACTCAACGCTTCGGCGAAGTGCCTGCCAAGCTCAAGAAGCGACTGGCCGCGATGCGATCGATCGATGAGCTGAGTTCCGTCGCCGATCGGATTCTCGAGGTTCGATCGATCGATGAGCTGGGGCTCGGCGGGTAGGTCTTTCGCTTACGCCCGCGCCCGCAGATCGGACAGAACGTCTTCGATCTGTTCGAGAGCCGCTCGCAGGTCGTCGGCGATTTCGGCGGCGAGGAGGTGAGGGTCCGGCAGGTTCGCGGCGTCTTCGAGGCTCTCGTCGCGAAGCCAAAAGAGGTCGAGGCTCACTTTGTCGCGCTGGATCAGCTCGTCGTAGGAGTAGCGGCGGAACCGGCCTTCGGGATTCTTCTCAGTCCAGGTCGCCTTGCGCTTTGCGCGTTCCCCCGGCTTGAAGCAGGCGACGAACTCGTCGAGGTCGACGCGGGCCAAGCGGCGCTCTTTGAGCGTGAAGTGCTTGTTGGTCCGCAGGTCGTAGAACCAGACTTCGCGGGTCCAGGCTTTTTTGCTCCCGGGTTTGCGATCGAAGAAGAGGACGTTCGCTTTGACCCCTTGCGCGTAGAAGATCCCGGTGGGCAGGCGCAAGATCGTGTGCAGTTCGGTGTCGTGCAGAAGGCGGCGGCGAACGGTCTCGCCGGAACCCCCTTCGAACAGGACGTTGTCGGGCACGACGACCGCGGCGCGGCCGTGGATTTTCAAGACGGATTTGACGTGCTGGACGAAGTTGAGCTGCTTGTTCGAGGTGGTGGTCCAGAAGTCGGGCCGGTTGTAGGCGAGCGTCTGGCGGTCCGCCTCCCCCTCCTCGTTGATCACGGTGATGCTCGACTTCTTGCCGAACGGCGGGTTGGTGAGAACGACGTCGCCGTGCGCCTCGGGCTCGTTGCGCAACGCGTCGTCGATCGCGATCGGAGGCTCGCGCTCGTCGTCGGTCGGCCCCACACCGTGGAGCAGGAGGTTCATGGCGCACAACCGGGCGACGCCGTCGACCAGCTCGACGCCGCGCAGTGCGTCGTAGCGCAGGTGGATCTTCTGCTTCTTGTCGAGCTTGTACTGCCCGGCGACGTAGCCGTAGGCCGAAAGCAGGAATCCGCCGGTGCCGCAGGCAGGATCGACGATGACCTCGCCCGGGCGCGGTTGGATGCAGTCGACGATGGCGTCGATCAAGGGACGCGGCGTGAAGTACTGGCCGGCGCCCCCTTTGACGTCTTGGGCGTTGCGCTCGAGCAGGCCTTCGTAGGCGTCGCCTTTGACGTCGGCGGTCATGGAGAGCCAGTCGTCCTGACCGATCAGGTCGACGATCAGCTTGCGCAGCTTGGCCGGATCCTGGATCTTGTTCTGCGCCTTGCGGAAGATCAGGCCGAGCATGCCGCCTTCGCTCCCCAGGCGGGCCAGCGTCTTCCGGTAGTGATCTTCGAGCGCTACGCCCTCCATCCGCGGCGCCGCGAGGTCTTTCCAGCGGAAGCCTTTGGGGATCGGCTGCGGCTCGCCGGTCAGCTTCTCCCGCTCGTCGGCCATCTTCAAGAACAGGAGGAAGGTGAGCTGTTCCAGGTAATCCTGGTACGACAAGCCGTCGTCGCGCAGGACCTGGCAATAGCTCCAGAGTTTTTGGACCAAGCGATCGGAGGTTTCGGCCATCGGGGGCGGGAGTTTATCGCGGCGGGGTGCTCTGGCGTGTTTCGCCCGGGAAGCGGCTTCCCAGACCAGGAAGCGGCTTCCCAGACCAGGAAGCGGCTTCCCGGACCAGGAAGCGGCTTCCCAGACCAGGAAGCGGTTTCCCGGCTCAGGAAGCGGCTTCCTGGCCGCGCAAGGGGCTTGCGAGATCAGAAAGCGACGAACCGGGCCGGCAATTCGTTTCGCGGCGGCGAGATGTGGAGGCGGGCGTCTCGATTCGCTTTACGGTGCGTGGGCCGGCTATCCGGTCCGTGAATTCGCCTTCGGCAATGGCTGGCGCCGCGCACGCCGAGTTTTGGCCTTTTCCGCTCCTGGCTTCCCACGCTCCGCGCGAATCCGCGCCAGCAGCTCCGCCGCCGGCTCGTCGTTCGGATCTTGGTCCACGAGCCGGCCTTCGAAGGCCCACTTGAGGATGGACTGGCGGAGGCGGGCGATGCGCTTTTGCTCACCACTCGTACTTCTTTCGACGTACGCCATGACCGAGGAGTGCGCTTCGAGGGCTTTTGAGATGCGCACTTGCTCCGCTTCGGGAGGAAGGGGAATTGGAAGATTTCTCGATGTTTCTAGCGTCAGGTTGAATTGGCCTGCCGTAGCTTTCGATTCCTTCTCGGCCCAACGAAGTGTAGGGGGCGCCTGGAGTGCTAACAGCCCGTGGTGAAAGTCCGCTGCGCAGAGGCACTCAATCTGTTGTAAAATTATGGCATGGCAATGGGACAACGAGTTCAGAAACAGCGTCCAATTTGGCTTGACGTCGTGGGTGTCCG
>JBBRUC010000182.1:0-12346 GCA_038248205.1 Thermoanaerobaculia bacterium | reverse complement strand
CGCCCAGGCTGCCGCCGACCAGGAGCTGATGCGTGCCGGGCTGATCGACGCTTTCGAGCTCCTGGAGAGCCGGCGCAACGCGGTGGCCGAGGTCGCCGCGCTCAAGTGGTTCTGTGTGGATCGAACGGTCCGTTTTGCCGCGCTTTGCGCTGAGCTGGAGGGGGGGGCGGGCTACATGTGGGGGAGCCCTTTCTTGGCCGCTCACGCGCAGATCCTGGGTCTCAAGATGGCGGGCGGCAGCCTGACCACGATGAAGGTGGTCGCCGGCCAGGCGCTGGCCCATCGGGAAGAGCTGGAGGCGCTCGGATGATCGACATCGCGGCTCGCGGTGCGATCCGGACCGCGCTGGTCGAGGCGCTCGGCCGTTATGCGGAGCGCACCGCGCTGGTCGGCGCCGAGGCGCTTTCCTACACCCAGCTCGCAAAGCGGATTGAAACCGCCGCGTCCTGGCTGCGCAACGTCTTGCTGGGTGAAGCGGCGAATCGGCCGCCGCGGCACGTCGGCTTCTGCCTCGGCAACCGGCTTGAGTATGTAGTGCTCTACTTTGCGGCTCTCGAAGCCGGCGCGCTGCCGCTCTTGCTCGATGCCAACTTCAACGTCGGCGAGATCGACGCGATTCGACTCGATTGCGGCCTCGACGCCCTGGTGATCGAGCAGTCGAAGATGGCGCGGTTTGCTGGGATCGGAGGCGCCGAACCGGTCGCCTTCTCCGACGAGGTCGTCCTCCTGCCGCTCGGACAACCGGGCGCCGAGCGGCATGTGCCCCGGTTTGCGCCGCGGCCGGAGACGGAAGTGTGCCGATTCACCTCCGGCACCACCGGGCGGCCGAAGTGTCTGGAGTTCAGTGGGCTCGCCGTAGTCTCGGCGGCGCGCAATTGGGTGCTGGGGACGGGGATGACCGGGGAAGACCGGACCTTATGTCTCGCCGCGCTCTCCAACGGCCTGGCGTTCAATACCTCGCTGCTTTCGACGCTGCTCACCGGGGGTGAGTTGCACTTCCTCAAAGGGGCGCCGCTCTCGCGGCCGGTGGCGCGCCGGGTCGCGGAGTCCGGCATCACCCGACTGGTCGCTTTCCCAACGCTTTACCGCAATTTCGTTGCCCCAGGGGGGCCGGAGGCGGCGGCTCTGGCGAGCCTCACGCACGCCATCTCCGCCGGGGCACCGCTCTGGCCGGACGTGCGCGAGGAGTTCCGCAACCGCTACGGTCGTGACATCTCCGATTATTACGGCATCGCGGAAACCGGCCCCTGCACCTTCGAGCGGGAAGCGGGGCATCACAGCGGTTTGGGTAGGCCGCTGCCCGGCGCGGAGATCAAGATCGGTCCGGGAGCGGACGATCCGGAGATTGGCGAAGTGCTGGTGCGCACCTCGTCGATGGCAAGCGGCTACTTGAACCATCCAGGGCAGTTTGAGGCGCGGCTGGACGCCGACGGCTTTTATCGCTCCGGCGATTCAGGGCGCCTTGTCCAAGGGCGTCTGCACCTGGTCGGTCGAACGCAAGATCACATCAACGTCGCGGGGCGAAAGATCGATCCCGTCGAGATCACCGCGGTCGTCTCGGCGGTTGCCGGCGTGGCCGACGCCCTCGCCTTCGCCGACGAGGATCTCAATCGCGAAGCGCTCGTTCACCTCGTCGTGGTGACCGCGAATCCGGTTCCTTCTCGCGCCGATCTGGTCGCAGCCTGCCGCTCTCGGCTCGCCCCGTACAAGGTACCGGGCCGCATCAGTTTCATCTCGGAGATCCCGCGCAACGGGATCGGAAAGCCGCGGATCGCACTGCTCCGCGAACAGCTCGCTGCGAGCGAAAAGGAGAGTCAAGGATGACGGATGACGATCTCGCGGCAATGAAAAAGCGGGTTCAGCGCCTGATTTTCATCGCCGCTGGAGGAAAAATCGAGGAGCGGGAACTCGAACGCCACAACACCGACCTGCGCGAGATCGGTCTCGATTCGCTCGGCTATCTGAACCTTCTGGAGGGTCTGGAAAGGACGTTCGGCGTCACCATCGATCTCGATTTGGAAGAGGACCACAGTTTTCTTCACACGATCGACAACATCGTCCGCTATGTCGTAGCGCAGAGGAGCGAAGCGACGTGATCGCGTCTTCGATTCCACGACCGGCCGACCGCTCGGAGGCACCTGCCGAAGCGCGGGTTCTCCACCTGCTGGCAGAGCGGCCGGCGGCCGAAGCGTTCGCCCGGATCGAACATGAATTCGGCGTTCTGCCGCTGCTCGAACGGTTCTTTGACGCCGCGCTCTACGACGAGATCCTGGCGGACGGAAAGGTCGGTACTCTCGGTCTGTGTACACCGACACCGGAGCCGGGCTGGGAGCAGGCGGCGATCGACGCGGTGGCCGACGGTTCGGGGGCTCTCGTTTCCGGGGCGATCCGCCTCGCGAACGCGAAGGCCGACGGCGCGATCGTCCTGGTACGTTGGGCCGAGAGCCCGCATCGGCTCGCCTGGCTCGATCGACCGGCAGAACCGGCGTCCAGCGGATCGGTCGGTTGGTGGCGCTTCGAGGGTGTCGCGGTCGGCCCGGAGCGATTGTCGCGAGGGATCGATCCCGCTCCCGGATCGGCGCTCTTTGCCCATCTCTCGGACTACGCGAGCCTTTGGGCGCTCGCCGCGACGAGCTGCGCCCGCGAAGGGGTTCATGTGCTACGGCGCGCGGTACGCCTCGCCGTCCATCGGGGCAAGAGCTGGAGCGGAGCGCAATCGGTGGCGCTCGGAATCACCGAATTGGAGATCGAGGCCGACCTTGCCGCGAGCGCGGTGCGGCGCCATCGGGCGCTCGACCCGGCGGAGCGGGGGAGCCGTGAGGATTTGGCGGTGGCCGCTGCCGCGGCGCGCATTCTTCAACGGGTCGCCGCGCGGCCCGGCGAGTTGAGCCGCGACCTCGGTATTGATGTTCTCGGCCCGCTGGTCGAGGAGCCCACGGCCGGGCTCTCCGTCGCTTTGGGCGGTTCGCCGCTGCTCGAAGCGGAGCTTGCCCGCGTTCTCGACACCGATCGTATTGGCGGAATGGGTCGCATCGGCGGCATCGGCGAACAACGGGCTGGCGAGGGGATCGCATGAAGATCGCTCTGGTGGGTTACGGCAAGATGGGGCGCGTCGTCGAGGAACTGGCGGTGGGCAAGGGGCTGGAGGTCGTCGAGCGCTTTTCCCGCGACCGTCCCTTGACGGACGACGCTGCGACACGGGCGGCGCTCGCGGGCGTCTCCGTGCTGATCGATTTCTCGGTTCCCGACGCGGTGGTCGATACGGTACGAGCCGCTGCTGCGCTGTCGCTCCCGCTGGTGATCGGCACCACCGGGTGGCACGACCGGTTCGACGAGGTCCGGGCGGTGGTCGAAGGCGCCGGGCTGGGCGTCGTCCATGGCTCGAACTTCTCGCTGGGGGTCAACATCTTCTACCGCTTGGTCGAGCAGGCCGCGAAGATCTTCGCGACCCTGGACAGCTACGACCCGTTCATCCACGACTGGCATCACCGGTTCAAGCTCGATAGCCCCTCGGGCACCGCTCTGGAAATCCAGCGGCGGATGGCGCGCCATTACGGTGATCGACCCGTGCCGATCACCAGCCGGCGCGCGGGCTACGTGCCGTCCGAGCATGCGGTCGGTTTCGACTCTTCGGCCGACACCCTCTATTTCGAGCACCGGGCGCGCAATCGCGAGGGTCTCGCCGAGGGAGCCCTCCTGGCCTCGCGCTGGATCGCCGAACGCAGCGGGCTGTACGACTTCAGCCAAGTACTAGACGACCTCTTGCCCATGGACGCCGATCGATGAGCCTGTCACCGATCGTTTCCGGAGCCCTGCTGATCATGACGACAAACTTTGGTCCTGCCCAGTCCGTTCCGGTCGATTCCGGCCGCTGGCAATTCCATGCAAAGACGAGCCGGGTGGAGGAGCACCTGGGGCGGCCTAGCCTCTATCTCGAAAAAGGAATCGCCACATTGGCCGATGTTCGGATGACCGACGGCTGGATCGCGTTCGATGTCGCGTTTTCCGACGGTCGCGGATTCATGGGCGGCCTATGGCGCGTTGAAGATCCGGAGAACTACGAGGAGTTCTACCTCCGGTCGCACCAATCGGGAAATCCGGACGCGTCTCAATACACCCCGGTTTTCCATGGCATCGAGGGATGGCAGCTCTACCACGGCGCGCGGTACTCGGTGCCCCTCGTCCATCGTTTCGACGAGTGGACCCGGGTGAAGATCGTCTTCGTCGGGGAGCGTGCCGAGATCTACGTCCGTGACATGGAGAAGCCCTCGTTGGTCGTCGAGCGGTTGAAACGCGATGTCCAAGCGGGCGGCATCGGTGTCAACGCCGGACTGTTTGCCCCTGCCTACTTTTCCAGCTTCACTTTCGCCACGGCGGAATCGCCGGGCCGAGTCGCCGCGACCAGCGCGGAGGATTCGGCACCGGGTGTCATCTCCTCCTGGCAGGTCTCGGATACTTTCGCCGCGAGCGCATTGGCCGACAAGGTGACGCTCGCGCCGTCGGATCTGGAGGGTCGCCGCTGGACCTCCCTTGCGACGGAGGGCTCGGGGCTCGCCGATCTTGCCCGAGTTCAAGGCTTTGAACCGCCGAACGACACGGTTTTCGCGCGGGCGATGATCGTTTCGGGGAAAGACCAGATCAAGAGACTCGATTTCGGATTCTGCGATCGGGTCCAGGTGTATCTGAACGGACGCCTGCTATTTCGCGGTGACGACACGCCGCGCTCCCGCGACTATCGCTTCTTGGGTAGCATCGGCTATTTCGATTCGCTCTACCTCACGCTGCGCAAAGGCGAGAACGAACTCGTGTTGGCTGTGACCGAGAAAGTGGGAAGTTGGGGCGTTCAGGCAAAGGTCGCAGACTCTGCGGATATCACCTTCCAAAACTAATGTTCATGCCGTCTACTAGGAGAGGAACAAACATGCTCGACATCGAAAACGAAGGCCAGACCCCTCAGTCGGTTCCTGAGCCGATCAGCAACGGCGACCAGCCAGAGCTTTCGAGAAAAGGTTTCATCATCACCTATCCGATGTTTCGCTATTGGAACCGGGAGGCGATCGAAGACGGCTTGACGGCGAAGCCCTTGAACCTCTACGTCCATACACCCTATTGCATCCAGCGCTGTGCCTACTGCTACTTTAAAACCACCACGTTGAAGGACAACCGGCTCCAGGAGATCGATCGCTACGTGGCTTCGGTCTGCAAGGAGATCGAGCTGGTATCGAAGTACTATGGCCTGGGCGATCGTCCGATCGAGACGGTGTATTTCGGTGGCGGCACCCCGACGCTGCTGACCGAAGACAACATCGACCGTCTGTTCAGCGCGCTGCGCGCCAACTTCTCAATCGGCGATGCGCAGGTTACGTTCGAGGGAGAGCCGGTCACGCTGACCGAGCGCAAAGCGGCGACCCTGGCGCGCAACAAGGTCAAGCGGATCAGCCTTGGCATCCAGTCGTTCAAGGAAGAGGTCGTCTTCCTGACCGGGCGCCGTGACACCGAAGAGCAGACGTTCAAGGCGATCGAGCTGGCCAAGGCCACGGGCGCCGAAGTGAACATCGACCTGATCAGCGGTCTACCCGGCGAAACGCCCGAATATTGGGCCTATTCGGTGCAGCGGGCCATCGAAGCCGACGTTCACAACATCACGATTTACAAGTTGGAACTCTACGCCAACACCCCCTACTACTCGGCCGACAAGAACAAGCAGATCACGTTGCCGAGCGAAGAGGAGGAACTCGAATTCTTCAAGTATGCGGTCGCCGAGCTCACAGCGCACGGCTATCAGCCGGTCAACACGTTCACCTTCAGTAAGGGTGGCGCGTATGATCAGCTGAACACCCGCAGCAAATGGTTGGGCAATGACAATTGCGCGGTCGGTGTTTCGGCGTTCGGCTCCCTTGGCCGCTGGAACTATCAGAACACGAGCGACATCAACGGCTACTCGGCGACCGTCGAGAAGGGCGAGCTGCCGGTCGTTCGAGGCTACAACAGCACGAGCTTCGACCTGATGGTGCGCGACGTAGTGATGGGCATCAAGTTGGTCCATCTCGATCACGTTCAGTTCCAAAAGAAGCACGACTTTGACCTGCGCAACGTCTGCGAAACCGAACTGGCGCAACTCGCTGATGACGGATTCCTCACGGTCAACGACCAGACCGTCTCGCTCACCGACCTCGGCATCCTCTACGGCGACTTCGTGGGACGGACTCTCGAAGGCGCATTCAAAAACCTGAGTGGAACCCACACCGGCAGCCGTGCCCGGGTTCTCTTCTAGCGCGCTTAGCTCAATCCACCCCTTCCGCTATCGAGAAAGGATCGAAGAATGAATTCAGTGCAGGTGATCGAACAGGTCAAGCGCATCCTCGTCGAGGACTTGGACGTCAATCTGAAATACGAGGATCTCAACGATCCGGCAATACCTCTTTTCGAAGGGGGGCTCGGCCTCGATTCGGTGGTTCTGGTCGAGCTGATCGGCTTCATCGAGAGAAGCTTCCACATCCAGCTGAGCGACGATGCCTTGAACGTCGAGACGTGGAAGACCCTCTCGTCCGTCGCCGAGCTGGTCGGCGACCAGATGGCACTTCAGCCCGCGGGTTGAAGGCGCAACCCTAAGGAACCGATGCGCAAGCCGAACTTCTTCGTCGTCGGGGCACCGCGCTGCGGCACGACTTCGATGTACATCTATCTCTGGCAGCACCCGGAGATTTACTGCTCGGTCCACAAGGAGCCGCAGTTCTTCGGCAGCGACTTGGCGCCCCTTGCCGGCTCGATCCGGCAAGAGGAATTGTATCTTCAGCTCTTCGCCGGGGCCGAGGAGCAGCCGCGCGTCGGCGAGGCCTCGGTCTGGTATTTGTTTTCCCAGCGGGCCGCGGCGGAGATTCACGAGTTCGCCCCGGACGGCAAGATCATCGCGCTGATCCGTAACCCGACCCAGATGGCCTATTCGCTCTACTCGCTCTATTCCCGTTCCGGCAACGAGGAGTTGCCGAGCTTCGAAGAGGCGCTCGAGGCCGAGCCGGAGCGTCGCTTGGGGGAAAGAGTTCCAGCCGGCGCCTATTTTCCCCAGGGGCTGATTTACACCGAGGTCGCACGGTTCGCGGCCCAGGTGGAGCGCTACCTCACCCGCTTCGGTCGCGAGAACGTACACTTGATCGTCTTCGATGATCTCGTGCGCGACACCGCGGCAGTCTACCGAAATACTCTTTCGTTCCTGGGAGTCGACCCGGAATTCACCGCGGAACTCAACGTCGGAAAGGCCAATCAATGGGCGCGGATGCAGGGAATCCGCCAGTTGCGCCGAACGCCGCGGGAAATCCGCGACAAAATGCAGTTTGATCACATCAAACTTCATTCCGACGCACCGCGCCCTCCGCTTTCGGCGGAGGTTTCGGCTCACCTTTCGGATCTGTTTGCCGATGACGTCGCGCACCTCGGCGACCTGCTGGGGCGCGACCTCAGCGGCTGGACACGGCGAACTGGTCTCGGTCGATAACCAGGCGTTGATGGGAGCCGCTGCTGATCGTGCCGCCGGGAGCCGCGACGTCCACTTCGAATTCGAGCAGGCGGCGGCGGATGACCTTTTCCAGTCGAACGCGGATGGTCACCTGTTCGCCGGAACGCGCGGTGCCGACGTGGCTCACATTGACCCGCGTTCCCACGGTCGTTTGGCTTGCGTCGAGCCGTGGCTGGATCAAGGCGAGGCAGGTGTCTTCGATCAGACCGATCATTCGCGAGGTGGACAGGATATCGGCCAAATGAGGAGGCCTCATGTCGGGGGTGACCGCGTAGGTCGCTTCGAGAGAGAGGCCTGGTTCGAGCAGCGTAGGAGGCATGGTGACCGATAACTTATCTCAGATGTCCAGTGCCATCGAACTCGCGGCGCCGGACGGCCCGGCGCTCGTTCGTTGGCTCTCTGCCGACCCGAAGGTGCGCGACCGACAGATGACCGACGGCCGCCACACGATCTCCTATGCCGAGGTAGGGACGTCGCTCGATCGGCTGGATGCCCGGTTCACTGGATCGGGACTGGCTCCGGATCACCCCGTGGCACTGGAATGCTCGCAGAGCGTCGTGGGTGCTCTGGCGCTCCTCTATCTGCTCGGCCGGCAGTACGACGTGGTTCTTTTGCCCGAACTCGGTGAATCCGCAAAAGAAGCCGGTACGCCACGGTTCATCCCGTCGTTCTGCTCGCACGTCGTCACCGCCGCTCCTCGCTCCGCCTCCGACGGACCCGACCTTCCCGAGGACGGCATCCTGGTCGCGGACCACTCCGCCTTCGCCGAGGAGCCGGCCATCGCCGAGTTTTCCGGACCGGATCTCTATCTGCGGACTTCGGGCAGCACCGGAGTGCCGAAGCTCACGCGCATGTCCCATCAAAAGTGGCTCAACAACGCTGCGGCCTGCGTCGAGCGCTGGGGGCTTTCGGCCGATGACCGGCTCTCGGTGCCGGTGCCGATCTTCCACAGCTACGGCTTTGGCGCGGCTTTCTTGCCAGGGTTGCTCGCCGGGGCGTCGATGGATTTCGGTTCGGGTGGCAACATCCTGCGCTACCTGGAGCGCGAACAGCGCTTCGCGCCCAATGTGGCGTTTCTGACCCCCGCGCTCTGTGACATGTTCCTCGCGGTGCGCAAATCGCCGCGCCTCTATCGCCTGGTGGTAACGGCCGGCGACAAGGTCAAACGGGAGACGATGATCGGTTTCGAGCCGAGCTTCGGTCCGCTGCTCAATCTCTACGGTAGCGCCGAGATGGGGGCGGTCTCGGCGGCCGCACCCGACGAAGAACCCGCGCGACGACTCGCGACTGCCGGATATCCGCTGGCGGGGATCGAGCTGCGAGTCGTCGATACGGAGGCGGAGGACGCTCCGTTCAATCTTTCGACCACTGAGGGTAGCGGAGGGGAGCGGATCGGTCTGCTCGAATGTCGGCAACGAAACGGATCGGCGGGCTATCTGATCCAAGAGGAACGCTGGCGCTTTCTACCGCGCGGTGATGACGAGTGGTTTCCTACCGGCGATTTGGCGCGAATTCGTGCCGACGGCTACCTCGAAGTCCTGGGGCGCTCCGGGTTGAGCGTCAAGCGCGACGGCTTGCTGGTGGTCTTCGCCGATGTCGAATCCGCGGTCGAGAAGATCGAAGGGGTGGAGCGCGCCGTCGTGGTGGCAGCGGGGGAGAGCCGGCGCGGTCCTCGCCTGGTCGCCGCCTGCTTGGGAAGGAAAGGAGCGGACCTCAATGCCGAGACGGTACGCAAAAGGTGCTTCGACCTGCTGCCGCGCTACGCCGTGCCGGACGAAGTGCTGGTCATCGAATCGTTGCCGACCCTACCGAGCGGCAAGATCGACCGTCGCGCGGTGCGTGAGCGGATGCTGATTCTCAGCCCGCCTTCTGCGAGCCGGTAGCGACCCAGGCGTCGGCGCGCGCGCTCAGTTCGTAGAAGAGCTTGAGCTTGACGACGCTGTACTCCAGCAGGTTGCTGTGCTCGGCGCCCAGGCGACGCTTCAGTTCTTCGTAGCTTGAACACTCCGCCGGGTGGGCGCGCATGTAGTCGCGAAAATTGACTGCCGTATCAATCCATGGATTCTCGATCGAGCAGAGGTGGACGATGAATGCGTGGGCGGCGTGGGAGGTATCCCACAGCCAGATCGCCTCGTGGTCGCACGGGCTGACGCCGAAATCCTCGTAGCCGGCCGCGGCTAGAAGAGTCGTCGCCACCGATAGATCTCGGACCGCCACGAGAAGGTCGAGGATGCTCTTGGAAGGCATACCGGGAATCGACGTGCTGCCGATGTGTTCGATCCGTCCCACCTCTTGGCCGAGGGCCGCCTTCAGCCGCCGGCTCTCCTCGGCGAAATGGGCGGGCCACTCGGGATCGTACGGTCGAACCGTCGTGACCTCGGCCCCGAGAGCCGGCATGCGCAGGTGTTGCCAGCGACGCAGCTTGCGCTCGACCGGTTCGCGGACCTCGTTGGTGATGCTCGCGTTCAAGTCTCGAATCGCCCTGGCGATCCGGACCACGTCGCGCATTCGGTCGGGGCCGGCTAAAGGTTCGGTCATCAGACTTCGAACTCTGGGAAGAAGCGAAAGATCAGGCGTTCGTGGGTATGGACGAAATCCTTGGTCTTTGGGGTGTAGTAGCTCTCCCAGCGATCGCCCTCCGGCCTGCGTCCTCCTTCGTCCGGTAAAACGCGGTCGGCGGAGAGGATGAAGTCGAGGTCTTCGGAGCGATGACCGACACCGAGCAGAAACTCGAACAGTCCCCGGCGCAGGTTGGCGGTGCGCAGAAAATGAACGTCGAACATGTCGGCGGCAAAGCCGGCGTTTTCAATCTCTTCCTCCTCCAGCCGTGCAAAGACCTGCTGGGCGTCGCGGCAGAAGAAGCGGATGAAGTTCTCGGTGTGCCAACCGAGCCGGCGTTCCTCGGGAAAATGATCGTTGACGAAACCTGTAGGGGCCGAGCGGTGGCAGTTGACGAAGCGAGTGTTGGCCAGCTGGAGGAACTCTTCGAAAGAGATCTCGGGGTAGTGCGGATAGATCGAGCGCATCGTCACTTCGCCGCAGTAGTCCTCGGGATGCATGACCCACCAGCCGAACCGGTACTGAGAAACGTAACGATCGTAAGGGTTTCGCACGGTGGACAAAAGCGGCTTGCCACGATCCGCCTGGGGGATGTCGCTGCACGTGCCGTGCTTGTCGATATTGACCAGCCGGTCGCCGTAGAGCTGCTGAAGGATATGGGTGACGAAGGTTCCTCCCGTCTTGGGAAGGTGAAGAAAGACGAAGTCCGGCGTGACGATCATTAGTTCGGCGCCCTCCAAGTACGGCCCGTAAGGAAAGTCGTTTCGTTTGTGTTCACGGTAGCTCCTATTGAGTGTCGATCTCTCGGCGCGGCGGAGTGATTCCGAGCCAGGCGGCGACCCTTGGGGCAACGTCGGTCGCGTCAACTGTTCCGCCCTTTCGCGGTGCGACGCCGGCACCGATCGCCAGATAGAGGGCCTGCATGTCCGGATGGCCGCCGAAGTACCCGTGCGCGCCGTAGACCGGCGCCGGAGCGGCGGATTTACCGCCGGGGAGGCTGCGAAAGACGAAACCCTCGCGGGCGAAGAGGATCAGATCGCCGCTGTTGGGATGGTCAAGGCCGATCTCTTTGGCCTCACGCCGGGTGTAGATCTTCTCGATCGGAGCCTCTCCTTCCACTCGCCAATCGGCGAAGCGCCGGACGAGGTCGGCGAGGATACGTGTACCGTTTTCATCCGCTCCTGACGCAAGGCTGCCCTCGATATAGATGTGGGCTGCGCCGCCATCACCGATGGCGACGACGGTAGGGTCTGATGTCGGACGGTTTCCATCTGGCGTCTCCTTGGCGAGCAGCCCGAGCTCCGAGAGCACCGCGTTGGGATCGACCGCGGTGTGGACCGGCGTCATCCCGTGGTCGCTCACCACCAGGACCGTTGTCCGGGCAAGGTCGACCTTGTCGAGTAGCTGCCGTAGTTGGGCATCGACCGTTCGCCAAACCTGGTTTCGTGCCGGTTCCAATTCGTCCCGTAGGTCGGGGGAAAAATTGGACTGCCGGGGATCCACGAGCAAAAGCCGATGGCCCGCTTCGTCGATCACCGGGAAATAAGCCATCAGAAGATCCCAGTCGCTGCGCGCAGTCGCGGTCCGTAGGGCTTCACCCAGGAAGGTCGTCATGCGGTCGGCGGCTTCGATCCAAGTTGCCAAATCGATTCCAGGCCTTCCTTGCCAAGTCGAAGCCAAGCCACCGCTATTGGGAGGTCCCGGCCAGTCGAGACCGCGGCCTCTGATCGCGGCGGCGAAAGCTTCCGGATAGGCGAGCGTATGAAAACGACCGCTTACCAGGAGTTTGCATCGAGAGAGATCTGGCGCCAACTCGAGGAGTTTGACCCAGGAGGACGAGCGATCGCTTTCTTCCTGCCAGGTTAATTTCGCCCAATCGCCGACACGGAGAGGGACTGTCGTTCGCCTCTCGAAACCGGCAGGTTGGGCGCTAAAAACCACACGGTCATAGTTGATCTGGGCGTCGTCTTTACCATCGATCGCCCGGACCTCGAATATCTCGCCGATTTCACCCGCGTCGCCGCCAAGAATCTCCCGCGTGCCTTGCTGAGCCGAGAAGCTTGGAATCGATTCCTCGTCTGCGCTCCTCTCGACGGGATGCCAGTCGGGGTTTGAATAGAGAAGGATCTGCGCCTCGCGGTCGGCGTTGTTGTTGTAGACCATGCCCCAGTCCGCCGTACGCCGGTCGCCATTCCCGTCGGCACCGGGCCAGGCAAGCACGGCCGCCCGGCGCCCCTGGCGGCGGACTGCCTCCCACAGGGTCTCGGTACCGAT
>JBBRUC010000181.1:0-12401 GCA_038248205.1 Thermoanaerobaculia bacterium | reverse complement strand
TTGGGAGAGGGGTCGGGGGTGAGGGCTGACGCGGCTAAGGACTTTGACGAGGCCTTGGAGACTCCTTCGGCTTTAGAGCGGCGGTGAGGTTGCACTGCGTAAGCCTCAGCCGCCGACGGTCGAAGTCTTGCCCAACGGCAGGTAGCGCGGCGCCTCGCCGTCCGCCGAGATCACGACTCCGACGGTGTAGAGGCCGGGGGGCAGATCCTCCTTGTCCAAGCCGGCGCGGAAGCCGCAGTGCTCGTGCCCGGCGCCGAGCGCGGTGGCGACGTCCGGGCGCTCCATCCGCTCGGTCGCGAGCAGATAGACCCGTTGCTCGGAGGCGAGCGCGATCCGCACCTGATCTTCGCTCCGGGTCGGCCGGTCGGTCTGTGCCGCCCAACGCTTCGAGCACCTTCGGTTGCAGGGCGAGTTCGCGGACGGCTTCGGACTGCTCCCAGGCGTCTTGGCGGCGGTAGTAGCTCGCCCGCCCTTGGCGCCCCGCCTCGTCCCATTGTTGTCTTAGAGGGTGTCGCCCGCCGTGGCGTTCATGCGCCGAACCTGAAAGCGGATTCCCCAGTCGAGGAACGGCTGCGGCGGCTGCTGCTTGGGCTGCGGCAGCGACAGCATCGCGGCGAGCGATTCCGAATCCTCTCCGAGCGCGAGATCGGCGAGCAGCCGGCCGGCCGTGGTGCCCATCGCGATGCCGGCTCCGGTGTAACCGCCGGTGGCAAAGAGCCCGGGTTCGAGCGCGCCGAATGCGATCGAGCGATCGGGGGTCACCCCGAGCGGTCCGCTCCAGCTGTACTCGAACGGCAGGTGGGCGAGCCGCGGAAAGCGCTTGGCGAAGGCGCCGCGGTGAAGCGACAGGACGGCGTCGGGCGGGCCGCTCGGCAGCACGTGGTCGCGGGTGAAGCGGGCGCTGTTGCGAATCAGAATGCGTTGATCCCGGGTGCGCCGCACGGTCGAGCCCATCGCATCCTCGGGGAGCAGCCCCCATTCGCGCTCGCCGCCGAGGATTTCCTGCTCTTCCGGCGACAGCGGTCGGGTGAGGCTGCCGAAGGTGTAGAGCGGAAAGAGCCGCCGTTCGAACACCCCAAGCGCCGGGGCATAGCCGTTCGTGGCCACGAACACGAGCGGCGCCTGGAGCCCGCCGTCCGCCACCGCGAGGCGAAAAGTCGACCCCTCGCGGCGGATCTCGCGCACGGGGGAGTCCTCATAGATCTCGATCGACGGCGGCAGGGCCGCCACCAGACCACGCAGCAGCGCCGCCGGTTGCACCAGCACGCTCCCGGGGAGCCGCAGACCGGTGCGATAAAACGCGCTGCCGGTGATCGCTTCGAGGCCCGCGGTGTCGAGCGTTTCGTACGGCTCGCCGAGCGAATCGAGCCAAGCCGCGAGGGCCGGGAGCGCCTTTGCCGCCGCAACACCCGCCGCGACGTGGAGCCACCCCCGGTCGTCCCAATCGCAGGCGATCTCGTGCGTCCGGGCAAGAGTGCGCAGCTCTTCGATTCCGGAACGCGAGAGCGCCACGAACTTGCGGCTCGCCGCGGGCTCCATCCGGGCGATGAAATGGGCGAGGTCGACGACGAAGCCGGAGCTGCGGCCCGAGGCGCCGAACCCCGCCCGCTGCGCATCGAGCAGAGCGATCCGCCAACCCGGTCGCCGCTCGGCGAGCCGGCGGGCGAGCGCCAGACCGGTGAACCCGGCACCGATCACCACGGCGTCGAACCGCTCCGGCGCGCCGGGGGCGGAGGAGAACACGCGGGCGGGGGCGGGAGGAGCGAGCGTCTCGATCCAGCCGCAGCCGCGATCGTCGCGCGGCAGGCTCCGCGCGACCCGGCGGCGGGGGCGTTCGAGCAGAGGGGTGGGGTAGGGCGAGGAAGAAGTCATATCCGAGAGGATGGGTGTGGCGAGCCCAGAAGAGCGGGACGCGGTAGTTTCCGACATAATCCGCCGTCGTGCCTACCTATCGCCTGACCATCGAGTACGAAGGAACCCGCTACAGCGGCTGGCAGGAACAGAAAAACGCCCGTACGGTCGTCGGCGAGCTGCGCCGGGCGATCAGCGAAACCGCGGGCGAAATTCGCGAGCTGGGAGGAGCCGGCCGCACCGACGCGGGGGTCCACGCGATCGCCCAGGTGGCCCACTTGAAGCTGCCGCGCCCGGTCGACGTCGAAGAGTTTCGCTGGGCGACCAACAACTGGCTGCCCTCCGACATCCACGTCACCGACTGTACGCTCACCGCCGACCGCTTCCATTCCCGCCACCACGCGGCATCCCGCGTCTACCTCTACCAAATCTCCACCCGCCGGACGGCGTTCGCCAAAAAGTTCGTCTGGTGGGTAAAACACGCGCTGGACGACAGGGCGATCGCCCGCTCGGCGGCGCTCTTGCCCGGCGAGCACGATTTCCGCCTGTTCTGCGAGCGGCCGGACGACCAGTCCAGCACAAGAGTGCGCGTCCATCGTGCCGAGATCGCGACGGCCGGGTCGCTGATCCTCTTCCGCATCGAGGCCTCCCACTTCGTCTGGAAGATGGTCCGCCGCGTCGTCGGCACCCTGGTCAAAGTCGGCACCGGAGAAATCACCGAGCGCGATTTCAAAACCCTCCTCGCCGCCCGGCCGATCCCCGGAGCCGCCAACACCGCCCCCTGGACCGCACCGCCTTCGGGCCTGTTCCTCGAACGGGTTACCTACGAAGGCGAACCGGATCTGGCACCGTTGGCGCCCGCGGTTCCGGTGGGGTGAGAGGGACACCGGACACGCGGGCTACTTCGGTCCTCTCGATCGGAGCCTTAGGAGGCCAGTTCTAGCAGGATTTCGGGATGTAGCCTGGCGACCTTGATGAGGGTTTTTGCAGCACCAGATGGTTCTCGACGACCCTGCTCCCAATCTTGAAGAGTGCGGATCGATACGCCGAGAAGAGCTGCAAATGACGCCTGAGACAATCCGGCGTCTTGGCGAGTCTCGGCGATGCCCGATTCAGGTTGATAAACCCGGCCGCGCAATCCGGTCTTCATCTCGCCCACCGAGCGCAGGAGTTGTGCTCCCAATTCCTCTCCGGTCCTGGCGAGTCGAATTTTCTCGGAAGCTTTAGCCATGCTCGATGTCCTCCCTAATTTGCCGCAAGAAGTGAGCTGGAATGTTCTCGGCTGCCGATTTTGCGTACAAGACCAAGAGCCAGATCTCACCGCGGGAGAGTCGGTTGTAGTAAATGACTCGCACGCCGCCGCGCTTGCCACGCCCAGCGACACCCCACCGCACTTTGCGTACTCCGCCCGAGCCGGGGACCACCTCGTCAGCCTCTGGATTGGCGGCTATGAACGAAACGAACGAGCTTCGCTCATTCTCTGTCCAATGGTCGTCGGCAAGCCGCTGAAAGAGGGGCGTTTCGACGACGGTATACACGAGCCAACTATACGGCAATGCCGCAGGAAGGCCAACTAGAAGTAAGATTGCCAGACATCTAAATTGCAGGAGGTGCGAATGGTCGGACTTTTGATCGGAACCCTCTTCACCCTCGCCCAGGTCACCGCCAGTACGGTCGCCGGAGCTAGCCGCACAGAGGTCGCGGACCCAATGGCGATCGAGGTCTCGCTCGGTGTCGACGTCGATTCGAAAGGGCAGCCGCGCGAGCCGTTCGATCGGCAGCCGCTGGGGAAGGCGCGGGCCTACCCAGAGGTTGATCGCTACGTCTGCGACCAGGCTCGCGTTCGGATGCTGACCGTCAAGAAGGTTGCGGAAACGGCGGCCGAGGTTGACGTCGAGGCGTCCTTGACGCTCGTTACCGAGTGGCCCCTCCAGGATATCGACCTCACCGTTGCGCTCATCGATTCGCAAGGCAAAGAGGTAGGCCATAAGTCCTGGAACAATCTAACCCTCGGCGCTTGGTCTCGCAGTTACGTGCCGCCGAAGGCGGAGTTCAAGATCCCAGCGGCCCGATGGACGGAGCTATTCGCGAACGGGTCAGCGCCGAAATTGCGGATCACGGTGGATATTCAGGAATAGGGCGCGGGGACAGGGACAGCGCGCCTAACCGTACGCTTTGATCAACGACATTCAGGAACTGGAGACGAAGAAATGAGAACTCGACGGCTTATAGTTTTTTTTGCGACGCTGTGTAGCTTGGCTTTACCAATCCAGGTCCCAGGCCTACAAACTGAGGCGCGGCAGGCAACTTCCGAAGAGACGGGCGCACCCGTAGAAGTTCCGAATCCAATGCTCTTGGATGTCGCCTTGGTGGGTGACAAGGTGATCTCCCCGGCCGATCTCCGAAAGAGCTACCGCAAGACCTATGGGGACATGAGGGGGTTCGTGTGTCGTGGGGTGTCCGTCGCGAAAGTCCAGGTTGAGAAGGAGTCGGGTCGCCGTGGCTCGGTGCGCCTCCATTTCTTCGTGACTTTCAGGACCGAGAACTTCCGGGACAAAGTTGGTGTTGCCGTAACTCTGCTCGCGAACGGAACGGCGGTCAAGGAGTGGAAGAACCCTGAGATGGTGCTGGGCCTGACCGTCAGCGACGTTGTGGGACGGGGAGCAATGGCAGCCGTCGATCCAGTGAAAAGCCGCGTTGAGGAGATCGTCTTCGAGTTCGAGTCTGATGCCTCGCTCCGCGCGGTGTTCAGCGGGCAAGACCCCAAGCTTCGAATCGTAGTCAACGTGATCGACTAGTTGCGATTCTCGCTTACTTCCTGTTGAGTATGACCCTTGTCGCCGCTCCGTCTATTTCGGCGGCATAGCGCCAGCGGAGTTCGAAAATCCGCCACTCACGGGTTCATTGGTGGCGGGCTGGTACATAGTTCGGCGCTCGACGGATCGAAATCGCTACCTCTGCGAATCCGCCAGCGCCGAAGGCGCGATCCCAATCTAGCCTGGGGCGCAGCCCCAGGAATGGAATGGGCAATAGACTCTAAGGGCTGAAGGCCCGACCTAGGTGTCGACGCGCGACGATTCCAGGTCGTCAAAAAGGCCGATCCCACCCTTGGTGGCCTTCTTGCTCTTCTTCGGCGCTACGGGCACTTCGAGAGCCCCTGAGGCTCGCAGCTCTTCGGCCGTGACCAGCGGCCCCGCGCAGATCTTCTCCAGTAACGCCGCCTGCTGAGGTTCCAGCTCGACCAACCAGCCGAGTACGTTCAAGACGTTGATCAGTTCGGTGGTGTATTCGGCGAGCCAATGATCGGGTTGGATCTGCCCAAGCGGCGAAGGCTGCCGGCGGTTGCCGATGATCGGCCGCTCGCGATCGCGCTTGCGGTAGCTGAACCATTGCAGCAGCACCTGCTTGCCGGAGACTTCGTAGTGCCACACGGCGGGCGCGACGTTCTCGACGTAGCCGCTGCCGACCAGAAGGCGCTTCTTCGCGGCGTCGTAGTCGATCGCGTTCGGCATCGACTCCGGGTCTTGCGGGATGGCGCCCTGAGCGGGGATGCGCGGTCGTTTCGCTTCGGGCAGCCGGGGCGGCTGGGCGGGGCGGCCGTGGTCGGGATCGGCGAAGCGTTCGCCAAAGGTGTGGAGCCAGATGACGGTGCGCCCGAGCGCGACGGCTGCGGCGAACGTGGCGGCGTCGGCGGTGATCGGAATGCGCAGGCCGGGAGTCGAGAGGTCGTCCTTAAATCGTGCGGTGAAAGCTGGGTGCGCGGCGGTCGCGGCGATATACGCCACGAAATCCTCGGCGCAGACTGTGTGGCCCAGACGTTTCGCCAAGAAGGCTAGAAGCTTCGGCGGAAAATTTTCGCTAGCGGCAGCGGAATCGTGCCACAGTGGGAAGGCGCGGCCTCCGCGACCGTTGTAATGGTCAAGGTCGGGATTGAGACCGGTGAAGGAGAACGCGGGGCCGGAAATTGGTGTCGTGCTAGACAGCGCAGTCAGATATAGCTGGTGATCTGAATGCATACTCCATAACTCGGGGTTGGGCTGATTGATAACACGGCCATCTGGGATGATCCACTGACGGTCGAAGGAACGGACTCCGTAGCGAATTGGCAGGAGGGGATTGCCCTTCTCCTCCGCGATAGATTTTTTCGTCGCTTCCTGGCCAGCGAGTCCCTTTGTGACGACTTTCTTGCTGTGCTTGTCACCAATTTGCCCGCCGCGCAAATGAGGATGAAAGAGTTCTTCCTTCTCCTCTGCCGGCGCATGAACGAGCCGCTGCCATCGGCGCTCCAGCGTTGCTGCATCCGGTGCGATGACCCAGGTTCGCCCCGGCATCACGCCCGAGCCGTTGTAGAGGAACAAATCTTCGAGCTTCGGAAAAGTCGCCCAGGCCCCCGTCGAAGCCGGCAGGAACGGCGCGCGCCATTCCGTTGGGCAATCGATCCATTCGCTGCCCGTCAGCCGCAGTTCGGCGAGCTCTTTGAACTTCTCCTCTCGGCGTCCGGCCGGCAGCGCGTGAAACCGAATTTTCGCCGGCACCTCCGGGTCGCTTTTCGCCGAGCGCGAGGCGAGGACGATGCAGATCGGCTGCTGTACACCCTGGAAGATGCGGGTGTTCACTTCCGGCTGGTGCCCTTCGGGCGAGCAGTCGATCACCCAGATGTCGTCGCACGTGCGACGCAGGTAGTCGCGCATCTTTTGGAAACCCGGACCGCCGAGGAACCCGGCGACCGTGATGTAGCAGACGATGCCGGCGCGGTTCGTGGGGTGGTGGTCGAACACCTTCCAGGTCGCCCAGCGCCAGAAATAGATGTAGAGGTTCCGCAGGTGTTTGCTGTGCGCCCCTGCTTTCCACTCGGCTGGCGGCATCCATTCGGCGAGCGGCGCGGCTTTTTCTGCCTTGGCGTTCTCTCCTTCGATCCAACCGCCGCTCCCCTTCGCCTTCTCCTTGTAGGGAGGATTGCCGAGCACAACCATGATCGGCTCGTCGCGCTTGATCTTGTTCGCCGCTTTCCGCGACTGCGCGATAGGCGCGAGAATGCCGGGAATCCACCCTTCGTCGTCTTCCGGATTGCCGAGCGTGTTCGTGACGAACATCCGCAAGGGTTCCGACGGCAGCGAACCGGTCAGCTCGACGATCTCGGCGAGGAGGCGGAGCTGGGCGACCGCGAACGGCCCGAGCTGCATCTCAAAGGCGATCAGGCGCTTCACTGCCGCGTCGATCGCGCCGCCAATCGAGCCTGCACCCTCGTCCGCTTCTACGGTCTCCGCGATTTTCCGCAGCACGCCGAGCAGGAAGGTCCCCGTGCCGGTGGCCGGATCGGCCAACATGACCGCCGGGGAGGCGAGTCCGGCGTGGAGCTTGAATCGTTTCGTGCGCAGTACGTCGTCGACCAGGCGAACCATCGCGCCCACTACCTCCGGCGGCGTGTAGTAGGAACCGGTCAGCTTGCGCAGATCGTTGTCGTAGACCTCGAGAAAATCTTCGTAAAAATAGAGCCAGGCCTCGGGCCGGCCTTTGCTCACCGTCGACCAGTCCACCGCGTCGAGGACCCGCGTGAGCGTACCGAGCGAGGTCTTGAGCGTTGCCTGGTTCTCCGCGTTGTCCGTGAGAAGACGGAGCGCGGCGCCGATCAGCGAACTCGATTTGGACAACTCGGTAGCGACCTGCGAAAGACCGGTGGCCAGAGGGATCTCCTTCGCCCGCGCCATCAGTAAACCGAAGGTGACCGCCTGCGCGTAGCCGTCGGCGAAGCGCTCGTCGGTGGCGTCGGGGAAGAGCAATTTGCGCCAGTCGGTCGCGAGCCCGGTGAGCGCTTCGCTCCCGAGCGCGAGCTGTTCGGTGACCTCGTCGCGCAGAAAGCGGCAGAGCCGGGCGCTGACGTGAGCCAGATCTTTGGCATTGCGCGGCGGGATCGGCTTCCAACCGAGAAAGCTGGCGAACAGCGCCAGCAGTCCCGGCGGGGCCTTTAGCTGGTCACCCGAGGATTCAACGTCACCGGCCAGCGAGATAACGGAATCTACCAGCGCACCGTCCTGCCAGAGACTGAAGGCGTTGCCGTCCGTATAGAGAACGTTCGGCAGGGAGCGCAGCTTCTCCCACTGGGCTTTGTCGTGCGGATCGCGAAATCGGCGTGGGTCACCTCCTTTGCCAGGCGCTTTCAATTCCACAAAGCCAACGAGCGCCTGGCGGACGGTGATCGCGTAGTCCGGCCGCGTCTTCAGGTCGCTCAGCGAGGATTCTCCTACCGCCGCGACTTTCGCCCGAGGAATACCCGCCAGCTCCGCCAGGTCGCCGAGCAGTTGTTCGAAAGGCGCACGGAGTTGGTCCTCCGGCTGGCCGCTGGCGGAAGGGTTGGCGAGTTTCTGTTTTGCAGCAGCGCCGAAGGCTGCGATGGCGGAGTCGAGGGTAGGCTTCATCCGAAAGTCGCCGTGTCGGTCGGTCGATGGGGGCTCAGGAAGCGCCTGAGCCTTTCCGCTTCGCCGGCCGCCCCGCGGCCTTGGCGCCGGCCTTCGCGACAACCTTCTTCGGACTTTTCGCTTTCGACGGCTTAACTGTTTCCGGCCGGGCCGGCGTCGAGGGATTCCGTTGCGGCCGCAGCGCCATGAAGGCGGGGAGGCGGGACATGATTTCGGCGAGCATCGCCTGGGTGTCGGGCGGTGGGACCGGAGCGGGCCGGCGATTCCTGGCGGCGGCGTGGGGGTATTCCGAGAGGATCCCTTCCGCCGCCTCGTCGCCCACTTCCGGCCATTGGAGACCGGCGGACCGGATGTTGGGGTAGATGTTTTCCAGGAACATCGCGGTCGGCACTTCACAGACGTCGAGGATCTCCAGGATGTGGCGGAACTTGAGCTGGATTCGGCCTTTGAGCACTTGGCTCGTCGTGCCGCGGCACCAGCCGAGCGTCTCGTCGATCTCTTTGTGAGAGCGGCCGGTGACGCGTACCATCATGCCGAGATATTCGAGAGCGCGGAGTTCTTCGTCTTGGCGTCGCATGGTAGGGAGCATATCGCCTCCAGGTGATGTTGGGTTGACCCGCACAGGATAGCGGGGTGAAAAGCGGTGACATCATGCCTCGTCGTCTTCCTCGATGCCACGGTTCAAGATCCGGCCCGCGATGCGCAAGGCATCGCCGCCCATCGTCTACACCGACGCCCGGCAGTTCGATCGAGCCGAGAGCATCTCACCCTCGCCGCCGCCCCGGCCCCTGCCGCCTTCGACGCCTGGGATTTCGCCCGCGCCGCGACCGGTTGGGTGCGCGGCGGGCTTTTCTGGCTGACTGCACCCGCGGGATCCGGCTACGACCCCAACGGCCGCCCCGAACCCGTGCCGACCGTCACCACCGGAACCGGCGCTTCAGGCCAACTGCTCGCACCGGAAGGCCCAGCCTGGGATCCCAACGGCCGCCCCGCGCCGGCCGTACCGCCGGAACGGTAAGCGCGAACGCCGTGCCCCCGCCCCGCTGCGCGACGGGCGCGGCGGGGCTACGCGTGCAGGTCAGCTTGCCGCCTCTCCGTGCCAGGCGGCACGGACGGACGGTCCGTCCGGCCCAAAGGGCCGGGAGAGCACAGCCCAGGGCTGAGGCCGAAGGCCGGTGCCCTGGGTGGAAAGCCCAATGACAAGGCGGCCTGAAAGGCCGCGAGAGCTTTTCAGGGTCACACGGCGGAACCTAGGGAATTCGCGAGCACCCTTTTGGAGTGCGCCGACACGTCGGCGCTTTGCTCGCGGCGACGCGTCGCCGCCACCCCGATCGTTCAAAGTCCAACGCCCCCCTGACCTCACCCGCTCAAGGGATCTCCGCCAGGTCGAGCCGGACGAGGCCGCCTGCGTACGTTCCGGCGTACAGCGCCGCGGGTTCGCGGGGATCGAGAGCCAGGGAGACGAAGTCGTACTCACTAAGAAGGGAGAGGCCGTCGTTGAGTGGCATCCAGCGGTTCTCGTGCGCGTCATAGCGGTACACCCCGATGCGGCCGCCCGCGGCGAAGATCCGTTCCGGGTGGAGCGGATCGATCAGGAGGGTGTCGACCCCTCGGCCTTCGAGTCCCATCCCCAGGGGTCGGAAGGTGATCCCCCCATCTTCGCTCGCGAAGACCCCGCGCTTCGTCCCGGCATACAGATGACGGGAATCGCGCGGATCGATCGCGAGGGTACGCTGGCCGGCGTAGGGCAGGCCGCGTCCGACCCTCTTCCAGGTTCGCGCTTCATCCTCGCTTTTATACAGCCGTCGTCTGGAGAGACCGTACAAGACGCTCGAACGCCTGGGATCGACGAACAGGCCGATCAGATCCTCCGGCTGTTTGAGGTCGGTCCAGGTCGTGCCACCGTCGCGGCTGCGCACGAAGAACGAGCCGGAGCCCACGAAATGGAAGAAGTAGGTGCCGGCGACGTACAGCGTGTCGGGTTGGCTTGGATCCAGTGCGAAGGTGCCGAAGTCCACGGTGCAAATCGATCCGCCCGAGCTGCTGTAAGGGAACGGTCGTTTGCGCCAGGTATGGCCGCCGTCTTCGCTCCGCACCAGCGAAGTCGAGACCGAGTCGGACGATGGGCCGTAGATCCGGTCCGAGGTGCGCGGGTCGAAGGTGAGCGAATACGGCTCGGACCCGGAGTACGCGGAGTGCAAGCGTCGCCAGGAGTTGCCGCGGTCGATGCTTTCGAAAACTCGGCCGCCGGCCAATGTGATGATTTTCGAGGGGCCGATCGGCGCGATGGCGATCGCTCCGACGGAGGTTACCGGGATGCCACGGCTCGGGTTGCGCCAATGAAGGCCCGAGTCGACCGACTTCCAGAGGCCCTGATATCCGGCCGCGAGAAACGTGCCGGGAACCGTCGGCGAGGCGGCGACGCTGGTGATGACGTCGACCGGCGCCTGGCGCTCGGGATACACGGGTGCCCAGCTTTCGCCTCGATCGCGACTGATGAAAGCGCCGAAGTAGTCGGTACCGAGAAGAGTGCCGTCGGCGGCGACGGCTACGTTGCGCAGGGTGATTTCCGACGGCTGGGTCCAGGTAAGGCCGCCATCGAGCGAGCGAAACATGAGGCTTGGAAAATCATAGTAAGGACAACGGTAGTAGGTGTAGATCGTGCCGGGATGGGCCGGATCGAAAGCGAAATGCGGTTCCTCCACGTCCAATTCGGGGGGCGCCTCGAACAACGGTACGGTCGACCAGGTGGTGCCGCCGTCGGTGCTCCGCAGAGTCGACTGCGTGTCGCGGCCCTGGTATCGGCCCAGGACGACGAACAGTGTGGCCTCGGCGAAGGGATCCGAGCCGACCGACAGCACGTTTTCACCTTCAAAAGCGACGGAAGTCCAGGTTTCCCCTCGGTCTACCGAGCGAAGAACACCCAAAATACCCGCCGCCGCGAGGAGAGCGCCGGGGTGGTGCGCTTCCGCCACGAGTTCGTTGACACCCGGGAGGGCCGCGAGCAAGGTCCAGGTCGCCCCGCTGTCGACCGATCGCAAGAATCGTTGTTCCGGATTCTGAGCGTACAGAATCGCGGAATCGTCGGGATCGACCAGTAGATCTAAGAGCCAGTTGACATCGGGTCGGCCGACCCACCGCCAGCGGCTCCCGTTGTCCTCACTGCGGAAGATACGCCCGAGCGGACCGACGGCGTACGCGACCCGCGGCTCGGACGGGCTGTATCGAACCAACCCGAGCGAGCCGCCCATCGGGGCAGCCGGTACCCAAACCGGTGCCGCGAATCCAGGCAGTACGGCAAGGCCCCAACAAAACCCAGCGACGGTGAGCCAGCGAGCGATGCGCATGGTATGTACCTTTCGGAAGGAACAAGGAGTGGGGAGAAGCCCCCGAGCCAGCAGCCTGTATCAGGGGCGCTCTCGACATCGGCCTCACGGCAACAACCCCAGCGGCCGATCCCAAGCCGTCCCGCGTAGCAGGTCCGGCCAGGGGACGTCATCGGTGAGGATGTTGTCGGTGCTGAATATATCGGAAATGTTGAGGAACGCCCCGCTCCGAAACTGCGCTTCGGTCTGGATCTCATGACCGGCAAACATTGGCGGGGCGACGATCACGGCGGTTCCAGGACTGTTCAGCTCCGTACACGGTGGGGCAGCACCCTCTAAACACCACGGCAAGGCTTCGATGCGCCCCGGTCCGAGCCTGCCGTCGGAATCGAGTGTCATTCGAACGCGAAGCTGAATGCTGGCCTCGCTGTATTCCCCTTCGATCGTTGAATAGAGGAACACTTTCGCCCGGTAGGTCAACGGTTCGACGTCGCGGAACAGGATCGTCTTGTACAGGTCTCCGCCCTGCCCCGGAAAGGGTTCCAGCAACGTCGCCGAGATCCGCAGAGTACGGGCCAGGATCTCGAAGATCTGAAGGTCGAATTCCGAGTTCTCCTCCCCCGGGCAGCGTTCGAACAGGTCGTCTGCGTTGAGTGCCCGACCGGCTGCGCTCGCGGAACCGAACGAGACGCCGAGTCGGCCTGCGACGATCAAGCCCTGTTGCGGATCCGAAGGGTCGACCACTTCGGGAGCCAGCTCGAACGTTGCACTCATCACGATCTCGGTGAACGACAGGTTGGATGCCGCA
>JBBRUC010000180.1:0-12511 GCA_038248205.1 Thermoanaerobaculia bacterium | reverse complement strand
GACCTCCGCCTTCACGACAAGCTTGTTTTCAGGCCCTTTCGGGCTTCAATCGCCCAGCGAAACCAGACGAAACTGAAAACCCGGCGATCCGGTGCTCCGAAAACACCCTCGGTCGAAACCTTCATGCATAGTCCGGGTTAGAGGGCCATGCTACACTATGTCTAAACGATTAACCTAAATAGACCGGAGTTTCCCTGATGTGGCCGAAATGTGTGGGAGCGGTACTTGCACTCCTCCTAAGTGTCTCCCTTCCCTCAGAGGCCGACCAGACGCCTCCAACCGGAGGAGTAGTTTTTGGCAATCAAGAGGTCGTCCAGCTATTAGAGGCCGGCATAGATTCCACCGTCATCGTAGCCAAGATCAAGCAGGCGCCCAGAGTTCAGTTCAGCGTAGAGACAGATGACATTGTTAAGTTGAAAGCGGCTGGTGCAAGTTCAGAGATTCTAGCTGCAATGATTGAAAGCAGTGGCCAACTACAGGCCAGCACGGAAAGGGATCCAGTGGGCCTACCAAATGTTGGGGTCGGTCCAAGCCTGACCGCAAATGCGATTCTCGCAGGGACCGACGGCAGAAAGGAAATTCAGGCTCAGAGTGGGGCCTACTCTCCTAAAGTGATGACTATCTACTTCAGCTATCCGGGAGTACACGCCAAGGTGATGTCTTCCGACACGAAGCCCAACTTGCTTGTTCATTCCGACTATGATCCGCGGAATCATTATTTCTTGGTGAAGCTGTCATCCGACCAAGAATCCAACGCCCGCCTATTGAAAATGAACCGCAAAGCGAAGGTAAACGATGATTCTCTGATTCCCAGCTCGACGTCTGAAACAAAAAAGGATATCTGGGCGATCACTCCAACAGCGACTCTTGCACCAGGAGAATACGGAATCTACGACGGATTTCGTCTATTTTCTTTCAGGATTGAATAGGCGCTCCTTATCGCTCGGATGACCATCGCGAATGGGTGCAGGAGCGAGGATACAGCTTTGATGTTGCCATTGTTCTCGTGCGACTTGGGAGGTTTGGGTTCAGCAAGTAGCGCCATTGAACGACCCTCGAAAGATTTAGCAGAAACTGTCGATCCGCCGTTCTCTCCCGGGTAGGTTCCTTTTCCCGATGTGCCGCGTAGTAGATTTTCGCGGCAAACCAGACCAACGACCAATTCAAGTGAGGTGGTGCGATCGGGTGATCCGCGAGACTCGCCTGCGTAACATCCGGCGGGGCTTGTACTGAAGCTTCAGTTCTTGAGTCCCCCGCGCAGTATCGAAGATTTAGAGACTTCCACTGGCTCGGGCATAGAACGAGACGATGGTGCGTGGTAGAACACCCGCTCAGCGAATGGCGCTCGATCGGCCCAGGGCCGATGAGCGCCTTGCCTGCCTTTTATCGGACCTTGTGGACGATTGGGTCCGGGCAGTGCGGCGTTGCGATCATCCGGCCGCGGTCACGATCCGCAAGCCCGGCCGTCACAGTGGACGTCAAGGCGGCAGCCGATTCCAAGTCTTGGCCGATGCATGACTTCAACGCCGAGAAAGGCCACTTCATCGTGTTCGTCAGGTTCGGGAAGAACAAGTCCGCATCCCAGCACACCGCGGAATCCTACGTGCTGAGTTCGCGCGAGCTTCGTTCATGGGCCAAGGAGCACGATGGGTTCATCCGGATCCAGGATCTTGCCAGAACGGTTAGAGACGCCCGGGAGGCATGGGATCGCTTGTTGCCGGCGGCCTGAGCTTACGGAGGAACGACCGAGCCAAACGGCGACCGGGCCTCCTCGTGTTCGGTTCAGGATTCCCGGGTCATCTCGATCATCGTCCGCCGGAACCCCGCGCGGGCGAACAGTCCCTGCGCGGCCACGTTGCGCTCCGCGGTATGGAGCACCACCCGGGGAGCGCCTAGCGCTGCCAGGGCGGCGAGCGTCGCGTCGAGCAGCGCCCGGCCGATTCCGTGGCCCCGATGATCGGGATCGACCAGGAGGTCGTACAGCACACCAGCCGGACCGCGAAGCGCCATGTAATCCGTCCCCTCGACACCCGAATACGTATACCCAACCACCGCGCCCTGGTGCTCGGCCACCAGGAGCAGGACGCTCGGCCGATCGAGCTGCGTTGCGAGATACGCCCCGTAGCCGCGCTCGGTATCCGGGGTGGCCGCGAGGAAGCGCTCCGGGTCGAAGTCGTGGTGCCTCCGGACCATCAACGCGCCGAGCCGGCCGATCGCGTCGAGGTCCGCGGGGGTCGCGGGGCGGAGGAGGACGGCCGGTGGCGAATCGCTCATCAACGGATTGTAAGACCTAGCCGATCCGTTCCGCTCAGCGATCGATAAGCTTCTGGGCGCCTTCGGAATACCGCGCCCCTTCGACCTTGATTTGGGATGCGGCCCTTTCGATCTCGCCGAGGTCTTCGGCAGAGAGTTCGACTTCGACCGCGGCGAGATTCTCCTTGAGGCGGTGAAGTTTGGTCGTGCCCGGGATCGGCACGATCCACGGCTTTTGGGCGAGGATCCAGGCGATCGCGATCTGAGCCGGCGTCGCCTGTTTCTTTGCGGCGATGGTGCCGAGCAGGTCCACGAACGCCTGGTTGGCCTTCCGATTTTCCGGGGCGAAACGGGGGACGGTGGCGCGGAAGTCGGTGCTGTCGAACGTGGTGTTCTCGTCGATCTTGCCGGTGAGAAAACCCCGACCCAGGGGACTGAACGGCACGAAGCCGATGCCCAGCTCTTCGAGGGTTGGAAAGATCTCCGTTTCCGGCTCCCGCCACCAGAGCGAGTACTCGCTCTGAAGGGCCGTCACCGGCTGGACGGCGTGCGCGCGCCGGATCGTCTGTACGCCCGCCTCGGAGAGGCCGAAGTGGCGGACCTTGCCCGCTTGGATCAAATCCTTCACCGCCCCGGCTACGTCTTCGATCGGCACATTCGGGTCGACGCGATGCTGATAGAAGAGATCGATCGAGTCGATCTGGAGCCGCTGGAGCGACTCTTCCGCGACCTCCTTGATGTGCTCGGGCCGGCTGTTCAAGCCGGCCTGCTTGCCGTCGGCATCGAAGGCGAAGCCGAATTTGGTGGCGATCACCACCTGGTCGCGAACTGGCGAGAGCGCCGTGCCCACGAGTTTCTCGTTCGCGAACGGCCCGTAGACTTCCGCCGTGTCGAAAAAGGTGACGCCGAGATCCACGGCCGACCGAAGCAGGCCGATCATCTCCTGCTCGTCATGGGGCGGTCCGTAGCCGAAGCTCATCCCCATGCAGCCGAGGCCGATCGCCGAGACTTCTAGAGGGCTGTTTCCCAGTTTGCGTTTTTGCATGGCTTCTCCTTCCGATTCGTTCACCGTTATTCCGATCGGAGGGAAGCCATGTCGATCGAGAAGCGGTATTTCACATCGGAGCGAAGCATCCGTTCGAACGCTTCGTTGACCTTTTGCATGGGAATGACCTCGACGTCGGCGGTGATGTCGTGCGCACCGCAAAAATCGAGCATCTCCTGGGTCTCGGCGATGCCGCCGATGAGCGAGCCGGAAAGCCGATGGCGACCGAAGATCAGGGCGAAAGCGGAGACGGCCAGAGGCTTTTCCGGCGCGCCGACGAGGGTCATGTTGCCGTCGATACCGAGGAGGTTCAAATAGGCGTTGACGTCGTGATCGGCCGACACGGTGTCGAGGATGAAGTCGAAGCTGCCCGCGTGCTTTTCCATCTCGTTGGCGTTCTTGGAAACGACCACTTCATCCGCGCCGAGCCGGAGCGCGTCGTCCTTCTTGTCGGGCGAAGTGGTGAAGACGACCACGTGGGCGCCGAATGCGTGAGCGAGCTTGACGCCCATGTGGCCCAGCCCGCCGAGGCCCACCACGCCGACCTTCTTGCCCGTCGTGACTCCCGCGCGGCGGAGAGGGGAGTAAGTGGTGATTCCGGCGCAGAGAAGCGGGGCCGCTCCGGCGGGATCGAGGTTTGCCGGAACGCGCAGGACGAAGCGTTCGTTGACCACGATGCTGTCGCTATAGCCGCCGTAGGTGACGCCGCCGAGGTGGGGGTCCGGGGAGTTGTAGGTGAAGGTGCCCGCGGCGCAAAACTGCTCGAGGTGAGCGCGGCACTGCGGGCAGGTGCCGTCCGAGTCGACGATACAGCCCACCCCAGCGAGGTCGCCCACCTTGAACCCGCTGACACCCGAGCCGACCTGGGTGACGCGGCCAATGATCTCGTGGCCGGGAACGAGCGGGTAGGTCGTCGGGCTGGAGGCATTCCACTCGTCCCGTGCCTGATGCAGGTCGGAGTGGCAGATGCCGCAAAAGAGGATCTCGATCTGAACGTCGTGCTCGCCGGGATCGCGCCGTGCGATCGTTGTCCTGGCGAGCGGCGAGGTCTTGTCGGCGGCTGAGTAGGCCTTGGCGTTGTACATGGTTGGATGCTCCTGTTGGTCGGTGAGTGGGTGGATGCGCCCGCTGAATCGGCTGAATTCTGGGCCGGCCGAGTTCCCTTCGGGTTGCAAGCATAGCCGGGGCTGCGCCAGAGCCCCCGTGAGCGCCACTGAATTCAAACGCTGCACCGGCCGACGCTCCGCCCCTACGGGTGCAAATCTCACAGCTAGGGTTGCTGGTGCGGCGACTTTGACGAGGCCTTGGCCCATGCGTCTGGGCAGGGGCCCTCTCCGGCCAGGCGCGGGCCTCAAACGTTGATCGCCTCTCCCGGGCCGCCGCAGGCAGGGCAGGGGCACAGGTCGCGCAGGAAGCCGTAGCGGTAGATGCCGGTGCCGTGGCCGTCGGACCAGGCGATCGAGATCGCATAGTTGCCGACCGGCTGGATGCTGCCGGCGGTGACCGGTACCCCCGCCGGGCGATAGTGGATCTTCAGGTTCGAGTGCCCCTGGCAGGCCGCGCAGGGGCACCAGCCGCGTAGGTAGTCGTAGGGGTAGTCGGCGGCATGGCCGTCGCTCCAGGTGAGACGCAGGGCGTTGGTCTCGGGCAGTCGGCGGGCTTCGGTGAGGATCGGTTCGGATTCGGGCATCTCTCCATGCTACCGAAACATGGCGCCGCGATGCGCGTAGTCGCCCTGTGGTACAAAGCAGCTTGTAACGTGTTCGCCTCTTTCAGGAGAATCTTCGATGCGTACAACTTCCTCCCCTCTCCGTCTGACCCTACTTTCTCTCGCCTGCGCGGCCGCCTTCGGGTCGGCCTCGGCGGCTTTGGCCCAAGCGCAGTTTCAGATCACTCCCACCGCGGGCTACCGCACCAGCGGCAAGCTCACCGCGGCCGACCGGGATTTCCTCAACGAGGCCGACCTCGAGGTCGACAAGAGTTCGGTGTTCGGGGTGATCGTCGACATCCCGTTTTCCCAGAGCGGTTTCGGTCTTGAGCTGCTCGCCAACCGGCAAAAGAGCGCGTTCACCTTCGATGGCGGTCTGTTCGAGCCGTCCGAGCGCCTTGGCGACGTCGAGCTGACCTATCTCCAGGCGGGTATCTACTACGAGTGGGGGGGCGGTCAGGTCGTTCCCTTCATCTCGGTGACCGGCGGCATCACCCGGATCGACCCGAAGTTCGGCAACCTGGAAGCAGAGGATCGGGGCTCGGCCTCGCTGGGGGGCGGGGTGAAGATCTTCTTCAACCGCAACATCGGAGTGCGGCTCGAAGGGCGCGGCTACTGGACCGATCTGAACACCGAGATCCGCGACAATCGCCGTCGTCGCGACTCCTCGGTGGACGATGCCCTCTACCAGGGCGAAGCCTCGGCGGGGTTGATCTTCGCCTTTTAAAACCGGCGGCTGTTACTTTGCCGCGTCGACCACGAACTCGAACGGACCGCAAGAGAGCGGTTGCTGTTGGAGCTGATCGCGGCGGCGCGGCACGTCCCCTTCCTGCATCGCGGTGTCGAACAGACCGCTCTCGAACGAGAGGCTGTATTGCCCGGGCGTGGTGAATTCGTAGGCGGCGGCGACGTCCACCACCCGTTCGGTCGAAGCGCCGGCTTCCAGACGCACGTAGTCCTGGGCCGCCGGGTCGCCCCGTTTCACCATCGGCCCCTGGTATTCGAGCGGCTGGCCGTTTGGATCGACGATGCGCAGCGCGTCGCCGCGGAAATCTTCGAGCGGGGTTCCCCAGCGCAGAACCCAGACCGGCGCCGGGCCGGTGTTGCGCAGCACGAACGAGACCTCGATCGGCCCGCCCAGCGTTGCCTTGCGCGGTGGTCCGAGCAGGCAGAAGAGGCTCGGCGGGTGGTCGAGGGTCGGAGTCGGGCCGCCGGTGCGCGCTCCCGGATCGGGGGGGCTTGCCTCGGCGGTTTTCTCGGCGCCTGTCTCAGCGCCTGTCTCAGTCGACTGCGATCTCATGCACCCCCCGAGGATCGCCCACAACGCCAACAGCAAGACCAGGGCGACGGGAACTCGGACGATCCTTCGGAAGGCGGCAATTTCCACGGGTTTCTCCTACGTTTGCCGGAGGATACCCTGAGCCGGCCCGCCCGTCACCGTCCGACCTCGAGCCCGGAGAGCCGGTTTATGACGTACCGCGCGGCGGGCCGTAGCTATATCCCTCGCGCGCTTTGACCTTGAATTCGGGGTTCGCCACCTTAACCTCGACCTTCTGGTACCCCTTGGCACCCGCCGGGTGTTCGCTTTTGTAGGCGAGCAGGTAGTAGCCGTTGTTTTCCTCCAAGACCCTTTGGAGCGGCTGCGTGAAGCTGACGAAGTTGAAGAGGTACGTGCCGCCGGTGTCCGCGGCCAACATGTTCAAAGCCCCGGAGAGGGTATGGTCGGTACCCGCGGGCCAGAGGTCGATCGTGTAGACGGCGACGTTGGCATCGTTCAACGCCCGCTCGGTCGGCTGGTAGTAGCGCTGCTCCGGCAGGTACTGGCCGAAGGTACTGATTTTGCCGAACCCGATCGAGAAAAGGAGTAGGTTCTTGCGGCCGATGATCGGTCCGGCGGCCTTCGAGAGCACTTGGAGCGCGTCGTACATGTCCACTGTTTTATTGCGGAGCGCCTTTCCCTTGGGCAGCCGGGCGAGCAGCGAGGGCGCCGAGTCCGAGGCTCCGACTCGCGAGGGCCATTCGGTCCCCGGATCTTTTCCTTCCACGACTTCGGTGATCGCGGAGTCCAAGATTCGCCGGTCGCGGGTGAAATCGGTGTGGATCTTGAGCTTGGTATCGAACGACGCGATCGCCACCCAGTCATTCGGTAGCAGCTGGCCGAACCACTCTTGGGCCTTGCGCGCGGCCTGCAATTGCTGACTGAACAGGCCGGGAGCGTCGATCGTCAAGAAGCGAACGTCGTTGAACAGTAGGATGAAGTACCGGTTTTCGAGCGGCGCCTTGGTCGAGACGGAAACCTGCGCCGCTTCCGCCGCCGAGCCGAGGAACCGTCGGTTGCTGTAGAAAGTGAGGCCCGCCAGATCGACCGCCTTGCCATCCTCCGTCACCCGGAAGTCTTTGGGGCCGAGGCCGACGATGACGTTGCCCTGCCGATCGGTAACCAGGACGTCCAACAGAACCTCCTGCACGTCGACGCGGTCTTCGAATTGGGCCGCGGGCGGATCGGCCGCGAAGGCGGATAGGGCGAAGGTTGCCAGAATCGGCGCGAACAGAAGCGGAAGTATGCGGCGCATGAGAGGTTCTCCTTTGGCCATTTGTACCGAAAGGTAGCAAGCGCCGGGCCAGGGGGGGCGGTCGGCCATGTTCGGGCCGTCGCGGGTCCCGTCGTCCTGTCCCGAGGCGACGGCGTCCTCGTCGGATGACGCTCTACGCTTTTTTCGTCCCCGGATAGAACCCGCCGGCTTCGGCGTAGCGGCGCAGCGCTTGGCTTGGCGTGTGGCGCTCGCCCACGGTCGCCGCGAGCTTTTCGAGCTTCTCGATCAGGCGGGGGAGGCCCTGGGCGTCGGCCCAGCGGCAGAGGCCGCCGCGGAACGGTGGGAAGCCGGTGCCGAAGATCAGCGCCAGATCGAGATGCCCGGCATCGGCGACCACGTTTTCGTCGAGGCACCGTGCCGCTTCGTTCACCATCGGCAGGATCATCCGTTCCGCCAGGTCGGAGTGCCGCACCGTCTCGCTCTTGGGCCTGAGCCCCAGCAGGGCGTAGGCGGTCGGATCGGGAGTGGTCCTTCGGCCCTTCTCGTACAGGTAGAGCCCGCGCTGGTTCTTGGCGCCGAGCCGCCCGTCGCCGGATAGGCGGTCGATCCATTCGGGCAGCGGCAAACGGTCGGAGAACGCCTCGTGGAGGATGTGGGCGACTTTGATCGCGACGTCCAGGCCGACCTCATCGGTCAGCTCGATCGGCCCGAGCGGCATGCCCCAGTCGGTCATCGCCCGGTCGAGATCCTCCATCCGGTGCCCTTCGTCGAGCAGCCAGAGCGCCTCGGTTGAGTAGAACATCAACAGGCGGTTGACCAGGAAGCCGGGCGAGTCCTTGACCAGGACCGGCGTTTTGCCGAGCCGGCGCGTCAGGTCGAAAACCGTGTTGGCCGCAGCCGGATCGCAGCCCTCGGGGACGATCACCTCGACCAGCGGCATCTTGTGGACCGGGTTGAAGAAATGCATGCCGACCACCCGCTCGGGGTTCGGCGTCTTGGCGCGAATCTCGGCGATCGGTAGCGACGAGGTGTTCGAGGCGAGCACCGCGCCGGGCGCCGCGTGGGCCGCCAGCTCGCGGAAGACCTCCTGCTTGACCGCCAACTTCTCGATCACCGCCTCGACCACGAAGTCAGCGCGCTCGAAGCCGGCGTAGTCGAGGGTCGGCGCGAGCAGCGCGAGCTTCTTCTGCATCTCGGCTTTGGAGATCCGGCGCCGCTTGAGGTTGCGATCGAACAGCTTGCGGGCGTGGGCCATCCCCAGGGCCAGTGCCTCGGCGCGCACGTCTTTCATCCGGACGGGAAGGCCCGTCTGGTCGGCGATCAGCTGGGCGATTCCGCCGCCCATCACGCCGGCGCCCACCACCGCGGTCGAACGGACAGGCAGGGGCTCGACCCCGGCGATGCCGCTCTCGCGCTTCGCCTCTTCGGTCAAGAAGAACAGGTGGAGGAGGTTCTTGGCGACGGGTGAGACCGCGAGTTCGGCCGCCGCTCGCACCTCGGCGGCGTAGCCGGCTGCGGCCCCTTCTTCGAGACCGATGCGCACCACCTCGAGCGCCCGCTCGGGCGCCGGATAGTGCCCCTTGGTGGTCTTCGCCAGCTGCTTTTGCGCCTGGCTGTAGACGACGCGCCGGCCGAGCGGATTGCCGTCGAGCAGCGCGGCCTTCCAGTTCGTCTTCTTGCCCGGGCGCTCCTTCTGGTCGCGGACCGAGAGGGCGAAATCGCGGACGCGATCGAAGAATCCCGCCTCGGGCAGCAACGCATCGACCAACTCCATCTTGAGCGCGCTACGCCCCGAAACGGCTTTGCCGGCGAGGATGATGTCGAGCGCCGCGGTCAAGCCCACCAGGCGCGGCAGGCGGGTCGAGCCGCCCCACGCGGGAAGGATGCCGATTCGCGTCTCGGGCAGGCCGATCCGCACGTCGGCCCGGTTGGAGGCGACCCGATAGGTGGAGGCGAGCGACCATTCGAGGCCGCCGCCAAGGCAGACGCCCGAGATCGCTGCGACGGTGGGGAAGGGGAGCGCCTCCCACGCCGCGAACAGCCGCTGCCCGGCGCGCACCGCCTCGGCGACTTCGCCCGGATCGGTGACCGAGGCGATCGCCTGCACGTCGGCGCCCGCGATGAATGTGCCCGGCTTGCCCGAGGCGAGCACCAGGCAGCCGATGTCGCGCCGGACTTCCGCGCGCGCCAGCTCGGCGAGTACCCCTTCGAGCTCGGCGAACACCGAGGGGTTGAAGATGTTGACCCGTTTTTCGGGCAGATCGAACGTCAGGGTGGCGAGGCGCTCGCCCCCCAACTCCAAGCGTAACGCCTCGGTCATTGGCTCGATCTCCTACTCGGCCCGCTTGGCGTCGGCTTCGGCGTAGAGCCGATCGATCACCTCGCCGTACTTTTGATTGATCACCCGCCGCTTGACCTTCATCGTCGGCGTGAGCTCGCCGGTCTCGATGGTGAATTCATCGGGGAGGATCTCCCAGGCGACGATCTGCTCGAACTTCGCGAGCTTCTTGTTGACCGCCGCGACCTCTTGGGCGAGCAGCGCCCGGGTCTCGCTCTTGGCGAAAAGGGGAACGCGCTCGGTCGGCAGGCCCTGTTTGGCGGCCCAGCCCTTCAGGTTGTCGTAGTCGGGGACGATCAGCGCGGAGAGGAACTTCCGCCGGTCGCCGATCACCACGGCTTGGGCGACGTAGGTGCTCGCCTTGAGCGCGTTTTCGATCGGCGCCGGGGCGATGTTCTTGCCGTTGGCGTTGACGATCAGTTCCTTCTTCCGATCGGTGATGCGCAGGAAGCCCTCGTCATCCACCTCGCCGATATCGCCGGTGTGGAACCAGCCGTCGGCGTCGATCGCCTCTTGGGTCGCCTCGTCCAGACCCCAGTAGCCCTTCATGATGTTGGGGCCTTTGGCCAGGATCTCGCCGTCGTCGGCGATCCGCACCTCGACGTCGCGCACCGCGCGGCCGACCGTGCCGAGCTTGGCGTGGCCGGGGGAGTTGACCGAGATCACCGGCGAGGTCTCCGACAGGCCGTAGCCTTCGTAGATCGGCATACCCGCGCCCCAGAAGAACTCGGCGATGTCGCGGCCGAGGGGGGCGCCGCCCGACAGCGCCAGCTCGAACCGGCCGCCCAGGCGGGTCTTCACCTTGCTGAACACGAGCTTGTCGGCCAGCGCGAGCTGTAGGCCGAGCAGGCCGCCGGGGGTCGTTCCCTTTAACCGGTATTCGATCGCCCGCTTGCCCACGCCCACCGCCCAATGGAACATCTTCTGGCGGATCGGCGAGGCGGCGGCAACCCCTTCTTGGACTCGGGCGAGAAACTTCTCATAGACCCGGGGGACCGAGACGAACAGGTGGGGTTTCACCTCTTGCAGGTTCTGCGGCACGGTGTTGACCGACTCGGCGTAGGCGATGGTGACGCCCTTGTAGTAGTAGAAATAATCGACCGTCCGCTCGAACGAGTGCGACAGCGGCAGGAACGAGAGCGCGGTCGAATTCTTGCCGACCTCGGGAAACAGCTCCGCCGCGGCGAGCAGGTTCGACACGATGTTGCCGTGGGTCAGCATGACCCCCTTCGGCTGGCCGGTCGTGCCGCTCGTATAGATGAAGGTCGCGAGATCCTCCGGCTGGCAGGCGCGCGCCGAGGCTTCGAACTTCGCCCGGTCGTAGCCGGCGCCGTTTTCGACCAGGTCGGCGAACGAGACCACCCGGGGGTCGTTCGAGGTTCCTTTGACCAGGACGATCTTCTCGACCTTGGGCATCGTGGCCGCGTGTTCGAGAAAACCGAGCAGGTGCTTTTCCGTCTCGGCGATGACGATGCGCGCGCTGCAATCGTTCGCGATGTAGGCCGCCTGATCGGGGGTAAGCGTCGGATAGATCGGGATCAGGACGGCGCCCAGGCCGAGGATCGCGAAGTCGGTCGCCGCCCAATGCGGTCCGTTGTCCGACATCAAAGCGATGTGGTCGCCCCGCTTCACGCCGAGCGCTTCGAACGATTTGGCCAGGCGAAACACCTGGTCGGCCAGCTCCGCCGAAGAGATCGGCCGGTAGGCTCCTTCGACTTTGTGCATCAGGCAGTCCGGCTTGCCCAGCGAGACGGCATGCAGGAACAGCTCCGACAGAGTACGGATCGACATTAGATACCCCCTCCTCGTTCGACGTGCTGCCGCATTGTATCCCAGCCGGTTACCGGCCTAAGAGAAGCTTGACCGCCGCACGACCTCGCGGTATCTTCTCGCCTCCCGTAGCGAGGCTCGGCGTCGTAAGGCGCTTGTCTCGATTGCTACAATACGCCGCAGGGCCAGTCGGGGCGTAGCTCAGCTTGGTAGAGCGCACGGTTCGGGACCGTGAGGCCGGAGGTTCAAATCCTCTCGCCCCGACCAAATTTTCCTCCCCTCGCAGGTCTCGTCCGATCCAGGCACTTCGCGTTTCGCATACACTCGGGCGAACCCCCAAGTTCCGAGGAGAGACGCCCGTGATCTCGATGCTCACCCAGATTTTCGTCGGCCTCGTTGCCGCGTTGCACCTCTACTTCCTGGTCTTGGAGATGTTCCTCTGGACCAAGCCGCTCGGCCGGAAGATCTTCCGACAGACCGCCGAGATGGCGGAAGCGACGAAAACCCTGGCCGCCAACCAAGGCCTCTACAACGGCTTCCTGGCCGCCGGCCTGATCTGGAGCATGATCCTCGGCCCCCAAGGGGTATGGATCCGCATCTTCTTCCTCACCTGCGTCCTGATCGCCGGCCTCTACGGCGCCGCGACGGTGGGCAAGAAGATCTTGTACGTCCAGGCGCTGCCGGCGCTGATCGCGTTGGTGCTCACGCACCTGCCGCACTGACATCCCTCCTGGGTGCGCGGGCGTCTCGCCCGCCCCCCGGCGGCTAAAGCAGGCCGGCGCGGCGCGCGCGCCCCCAGGGGGGCGGGCAGTGCGGCAGGGGCGTGGGCACCAACGCGCTCAGCGGCGGCAGCGCCCGGACGT